>CAYFSE010000223.1:0-5534 GCA_964345725.1 uncultured Dehalococcoidales bacterium | reverse complement strand
TAAACCCCGATTACCTTGGCGATGTGCTGACAGCGAACGTCAGGGGTCTCTCCCGGCACGGGTACCCATGTGCCCGTGCTCTGCTCCACCGCCAGCAGGGGGGCTATGATGGGGATGGGAAGGGCCGCCGAGTAGGACACTAAATAGGTCCCGATGACATAGTCGTCATAATCCACGCCATCCGGCAGAGCTAAGGGAAGTCCAAGAATGTCCTGCGTTTCCATTTCAACACCTCCTTATATATTGTTGAGCCCGACTCTTTACACATTTGGGCGGGCACATCTGTCAAACCTTTCCTTGTTAAGCTTTCTGTAGAAACCGCGCAGGTTATGGTAAACCTCTTGATAGCGACGAAACAGGGTCTCGTAAATCTCAGAGTTTTCCGACTGCGGCTCATAAACACTGTCTACTTTGACTACCTTCCTCAGCGCTTCAAAATGCGGATATATGCCCATTCCCACTGCAGCCACCAGTGCAGCACCAACCGCTCCCGCCTCCTGTGGCTCACAGACAGTCTCGATCTTTCTGCGACTTATATCCGCCAGAATCTGCATCCAAGGCTTGCCCCTAGCCCCGCCACCTATGACCCTGAGGCACGGCAGAGGAAACTTGAATCCCTTCTCCACGATTTCCACAATCCATCTGATGTTATAGCCAACGCCCTCGTAGACTGCCCGCAGCATGTCCTCTCGCGTATGCTCAGCACTCAAATTGAGGAAGGTGGCACGTACATAACAATCATCAATGGGCGCCCTTTCGCCATAAATCCAGGGAGTAAACAGCAGGTAATTGGAGCCAGGCGGGATTCTGGCAACCTCGTCATCCATAAGCGAATAGACATTGGGGATATTCGGGTCATTCTTCTCAGCTTTGTAGAACTGGTCGGCAATCCACTGGATGCAACCTCCGGCCGCCTCCGTCTCAGCGAACAAGAACGTTTTATCGGGGTCTGCCGACTGAATGGTGGCCGCGCCGCATTTGCCGCGGGGCGTGCGTCTTGTTACCACCCCCACCCAGCCGGAGGTACCGAGATAAACATGTCCCTCACCCTCGCCAACAGCACCGGCTCCGACGGCAGCAGATGGAGCGTCCCCAGCCCCAGCAATAACAGGCGTTCCCTGCAATAGCCCGCACTCATCGGCGGCTTCGCGAGTCAACTCGCCAACTTTGTCAATCGGGCGCACCAGGGGAGGGAACTTGTGAGTGTCAAGCCCGACATAACGAAATATGCCGTCCATCCAGGTCTTCTTCTTCAGGTCAAGCCCGAAGACCGAGGCTCCTGTCCACTCCATGACCATGTTGCCCGTACTCCGGTAGAAGAGATAACCAGCAACATCGAGAAAGCACGACATTCTGCCATAGATGTCGGGCTCTTGACTCTTCAGCCATAATAGCTTGGGTATGCCATCTTTGCCACAGAGCGCAGTGCCGGCAATCAGGGCGAAAACGCGGGGCCCTAGGAATCTCCTCATCAACCGCACTGCCTGTTCCCCGGCCCGGCAATCCATCCAGATTATGGCCCGTCGCAAGGGGCCACTCGTGGAATGCATGGGGATGATGCCAAGCAATTGCGCAGCGTAGGTAATACAAAGCACATCGGCGACTGACACGCGTGTATGTTCGAGGAGAAGCTTGGTGGTCTTCGACACCGCCCGCCACCAGTCCGCAGGCTCCTGCTCCACACAGCCGGGGCTCGGATAATAAGTCTGGTAAGGCTCAAAACACTTGCCGTGGACACGCCCCTCAGTATCCACCAGCACCGCCTTATTGCCACTGGTGCCCACGTCATGGGCAATTATGTATTTGGCCATCTCCCCCCACCTCAAAGCCTATCACCCAATATCTCATATCAGCCTGATCTCTTCGAAATGTCGACTTATACTATATCAGCCTCCACACACTGTCAATGTCTTTGCCCGCTTCACTGTCAACTCACTGTCGGAACGACCCGCGATGGTTATCAAGTCAGGCCTGCCAGATTCTGTGAGTTGAAGTCTGCCACGATTGAGGCCAGATGGGGGTCTGCTATTTGCGTGGCATGGTCCTGGTGGCTATGACATTTGCCCCTGTGTCAACAACATCGTTAGCGACCACGTCGGAAATGTTGACCGGAGCCTGGAGCTCAATGAGTCTCAGCTGCTTCATTATGCGTGGAAATAGCCGTTTGGGAACCGGTCTATCTGTGCGTACGGGTACCACGGGCCACCTGGACCCTTGAACTCGGACGGTTGTGGTCAATATGCGCATCGGCTCAATCAGTTCCTGGGTCACGAATTCGGCGGACTTTTGGCACTTGTTTCCTTCCATGGAGATGATTCTCCTGCCTTCGTGGACTACATCGATCTCACACCCGATAGGACAGACCACGCAGACGAAGTGTTTCTTCTCAGCAGCCATGCTACTTCTCTCTTATGCTGACCGTGATAGGGCGCTTGACCTCAGCCAGCTTCTCTTTCGGGACTCTCACTCTCAGCATCTCATTGGGGCGAGCATATGGTCTATTGATTCCTGAGCCAGGCGGTGCTACCTCTATGGTCACAGGCTCTTCCACAGGCTCGGCGGCACGAACAAACAGAACCAGGTCATCCTGAAAACTGTACCTCTGGGGAAACAACAATCTCACGTTTTCTCCAGCTATTACATCCACAGTCTGCCTACTCGTGCCAAGACTGCCTGATGCATATCGTGCGGCACGCGTGCCAGCAACAGCGCCCGTCTGTGCAACATAGTCAACAAGGTCGAACACCGTGGAGACATTGCCGCAGGTGAACATCCCGGGCACAGAGGTTTCCATAATCTCCGTAGTAACCGGGCCTCCCGTTGTGGCACTGATCGCTATCCCAGCCTTCTTCGAGAGTTCGTTCTCCGGAATCAGCCCTACCGACAACAACAGCGTGTCACACTTGACGAAGTGTTCACTCCCTTTCAGTGGCAGGAGATTACTGTCAACCCTTGAGATAACGACGCCCTCGATTCGCTCTCTGCCCTTTACCTCTGTGACTGTGTGTGACAGGTAGAGCGGTATACCGAAATCGTTGAGGCACTGCACGACGTTTCTCTTCAAGCCGCCCGGATAGCTCATTACCTCATAGACCCCGATGACTCTGGCACCTTCCAGCATGAGCCTCCTGGCCATGATGAGACCGATATCGCCTGAGCCCAGGATGACTACCTTCTTGCCGGGGAGGTAGCCGTCGATATTGACGAACCTCTGCGCGACTCCGGCGGTGAATATGCCTGCCGGGCGTGTGCCGGGAATGCCGATGCTGGGCCTGGTGCGTTCACGACACCCCATGGCGAGGACTATGCTTTTGGCCCTGATGTGGAGGGCGCCGTGCTCGGGACTGAGCGCCGTTATGATCCTCTCCGACGAGAGGTCGGTTACCAGTGTATTCAGAAAACATCGCACACCGGTCTTCTCCAATTCTTTGATGAGACGTTCCGCATACTCTGGGCCGGTGTAGTCCTGCTTGAACTGTTCCAGACCGAAGCCGTTATGGATGCACTGTTTGAGAATGCCACCCAGCTCCTCTTCCCTTTCAAGGGGCACAACTTTCCGGGCGCCGCCCTGGTGAGCCTGTATAGCAGCAGTAAGTCCGGCCGGGCCGCTGCCTATGACCGCTACATCCACTTGCATCATATTGAAAATCAGAAACGTCCTATCTCAGTTTCGGATAGTTTGTTATCTCGGCAATTCGGTCGTGAAGCGGAGAGAGTGCAGGATACATCTTGACATACACTTCCCTGAACAATCGGTCATAGATTCTGGTGTTCTCATTTGCTGGCTGGAACGTGCTCTTGACCCTGACCATCCGTTCCACGGCTTCAGGAAAGCTTTTATGGATGCCCAGTGCCACCGCCGCATCTATCGCGGCCCCCAGCGCCGCCAGATTGCTGGTGTGCATCCTCCTGGCCGGCAAACCGAAAACGTCAGCCGTAATCTGCATGATTTCATCGCTCTGTGAACCTCCGCCGCCGACCCTCAATTCAGTTATGGCATTGCCTGAGCGCTTAACCATCAATTCACCCAATCTTCGCAACTCGTAGCCAATTCCCTCTATGATCGCCCTGTAAACGTGTTTTCTGGTGTGTTCGCCACCGAAGCCAATGATTGCGCCCTTGGATAGCGGATCGTTCTCCCGCGGATGCCAGTAGGGCTGCACCAGCAACCCCATCGAACCGGGCGGGATATCGGGCAACCGCTTGTCGAGCAGGACTTCGGGCGACATACCGAGGTTGAAAGCCTCATCTTCCTCGCGTTTCCCGAATTCGCCTTTGAACCACGAAACCATCCAGTATCCCCTGCCCACAAAACCCTCCAGTGCCCAGTGTCCGGGAATGCCAGCCCCCCAGGTAAAGAAGTCCATCCTGGGGTGGGTCACATATTTGTTCGATAATAACTCAATCACTGCCGCAGTCCCATAGCTGATTTCGGCAATTCCACCCATGGTCACCCCTGCTCCAAGTAACTCCGATTGCTTATCCCCGGCACCTATGATTACGGGAAGATCCCGCGGGAGACCAAAACGGCGTGCACCTTCCTCGGAGACCTTGCCGGCAATCTCGACAGGAGAAACCAGCACGGGCAGCCTATCACGCTCCACGCCGAAAATCTCATAGATGATCTTCCACGGGTGCCACTGGAGCCCCTTCAGGTCAATGGGGAACAGCCCCACAATCATCGAGGAACAGTCCTTGAACTCACCGGTCAGCGAGTGCAAGATGTGCGATGACACAGTCAGAAACTTAAATGTCCGGGCGTAATTCTCGGGCTCATGTCTCTTGAGCCAGTTGAATTTGGACCTCCTTTGATACTCCGTCATCCTCTCTTCCATTCGGGTAGCCTTGAAGGCAAGCGACATAACGGGGCCGCCTGGTAACCTCAATCCCTCGGTCTTGCGCTCGTCCAGCCAGGTGATGGCAGAGCGGATCGGACTACCATCCTGATCAACCGGGACAATGGTGCTCCTATGCGTGGTGATAGCAACGCCGGCAAGAGTATCCACGGGAACCCGCGAATTCCCCAACACGCTCCTGGTCACTCCCTGCGCTATCCTCAGATAGGCTTCGGCATCCTGTTCGGCAAAGTCAGGTTGCGGCGCAAAATAAGGGGTTACCGGCGATGATTCGCCATGGACTTCGTTTCCATTTTCATCAAAGATGAATGCCTTGATATTCTGCGTGCCGCCATCGATGACAATGAAGTTCTTCGCTGTATTGCTCATTTAGTCCTCCCACTCAAAACATAAGACTTTCCCTCACTCTTACGCGTGTACTCCTTTCCGATGTTCATCTCCCTGCTGGCTATCTCCACAATCCTGGGCGTACAGAAACCACCCTGGCATCTCCCCTGCCCGGCCCTCGTCCTTCTCTTTACTCCATCGAGGCTTCTGGCAGCAATTTTGCCATGAAGTGCCCGCACAACTTCTTCCTCGCTCACATTTTCACAGCGGCACACGATATGTCCGTACAAAGCGTTGGCCCGAATAAACTCGTCCTGTTCCTTCAGACTCAGCTCCGAAAAAGGCGCCTGC
>CAYFSE010000222.1:0-11055 GCA_964345725.1 uncultured Dehalococcoidales bacterium | reverse complement strand
GCAAGGCATTGCAGGTTTGACGTGTAGCATTCCGACTTGATTTGCAGATGGACAGCGTGCCATTTTACTTGACAACCCGAGGTGCCAAAGTAACGTTACCGATATGAGGTATGGTCACACCACAGGATTGTGAAACTGTAGACCTGATAATCGGCGAGGAAGAGAAGCATCTCAGCGAATTGATATATATGGCCAACGGACTTAGGGGTGGGGCAGAGCCTCGAGAGAGCAAGATGAATACATGAATGGAGTGGTCAGCTTTAATGGAGTGAATCACTTAGCTATGGCTACGGGTGATATGGACAAGACTGTCCGTTTCTGGAGGGACCTGCTGGGTATGTGCCTGGTTGCCGGGCTGGGGCAGCCGGGTTACCGGCATTACTTCTTCCAGATTTCGGATACTGACCTCATCGCCTTTTTCGAGTGGCCAGGGGTCGAGACCGTAGTCAAGAAGGAGCACGGTCGCCCAGTCAAAGGGCCTTTCATCTTTGACCATGTATCCTTTGGGGTTGAAACTGAGGATGACCTGTGGCAACTGAAGGACCGGCTTGAGGCGGCAGGCTTTCCCGTGTCAGATGTTGTTGACCACGGATTCATCCACTCAATCTATGCTCATGACCCGAATGGCATCCCTATTGAATTTTCTCACAATGTGGAAGCGGTTAACATTAGAAAGGAGCCGCAGATGAGAGACAAAGCACCATCACGGATAACGCTTGAGGGTGCAGGGCCACAGAAGGGAATGTGGCCGGAGGTTACCATGGCTACTCCCCAACCAGAACGCGTGGTGTACCCTGGTGCCGGAAGTGAGCTGTTCCATGGCAAGAAAAGTGTTTAGAAATGGGAGCTTGGTCATGGGGAAATTACGCATCCTATCGCATAGCTTGTTTGGTGCGTGTATAATTGTGAAGGAGTCCTACACTAAGATACAGATTATTATGATAGGTGCGAATAGTCCAGCAAGTAGTTTTCGGAAGTCGATATTCTTGAGGCGACATCGGTCTTCCAGAAGTCTCGAGGCCACCGGTAGAATACCAGTATACGAATCGATTCATTGACAACTTCCTCGTTTGAAGAATATGAAAGACAAGACAAAAAGCGACGCAGCGGAGAATCTAGGTATCAGAAAGCCCCAGTCTGAACCCGTACGGACGCATCATGAATCTGGCACGGCGCATATGGATATTAGGCTGGACATCTCGGATATCCTGGATGCTCTTCCCTTCTACGTCATGCTGGTTGACGAGCATCATCACATACTGAAGGCGAATCGTGCGGTACAAGCACAATTGGGATTGAAACCCGAAGATACTGTCGGCAAGTACTGCCCCGAGGTAGTCCATGGGCTTAGCGAGCCCTGGTATGCTTGTCCTCTGGAAGAAGCCGTCCGAAAGGGAGAGGCTGTTGAACGGGAGGCGCTAGATCAGAAATCGGGACGCTGGATCAGATCGGCCATATACCCTACCGGAAGATTTACCCCGGATGGTAGGAGTATCCTTTTCCACATGGTATCCGATATCACTGATCGAAAGGAAGCCGAGGAGCAATTAGAGGCTTCGCGCGAACAGTTGCGTGGCCTTTCAGCACATCTAGAATCGGTAAGAGAAGGAGAAAGAAAGACTATCGCCCGTGAGATTCACGACGAGTTGGGACAGATCTTGACGGCTCTGAAGATTGATTTATCATCGTTAGCCGAAGGATCTGCTGAAGAGCAGCACCTGCCACTTCGGAATGTGAAATCGATGAACGAACTGATCGATATGGCGATTGAAAGCGTAGAGAGGATTTCCATGGAACTGAGACCCCCGATATTGGATGATCTCGGTATTGCAGTTGCACTTGAATGGCAGGCAGAAGATTTTAATAGACGAACTAAGATCAAATGTGAATTCATCTCAAAACCAAAAGACATAGTCCTGGACCCAGATCGCTCCACAGCGCTTTTTCGCATCTTTCAGGAGGCACTGACAAATGTTGCTCGCCACTCAAATGCCAGCAAGGTCAAGGCAGTTCTGACTAAAGAGACTGACAGGATAGTGTTAACAATCAAAGATAATGGCAAGGGAATTGAGAAGAGGCAGATTGCCGATCCGATGGCGTTTGGAATAATCGGGATGAAGGAACGTGCGCGTTTCTTGGGAGGTGAGGCTAGATTCAATAGTGCTCCCGGTAAAGGTACATCGATTACAGTTAGTATTCCACTTACAAAGCAGGAGAATCTCGATGCTCAGAATATTGATCGCTGATGACCATCCGATTGTCCGCCAAGGACTTGGGCAGTTGATCGCCAAGACTGCCGATATGATTGTAGCTGATGAGGCCAGTAATGGATTGGAGGTGCTTGAGAAAGCAAGAGCGAGTCACTGCGATGTACTTGTGCTCGACATTTCTATGCCTGGTCTGCATGGCTTGGATATCATAAGACAACTGAAGAAGGAAAACCCCAAACTTCCTATTCTGATACTAAGTATGCATTCAGAAGAACAGTACGCTGTGCGAGCTTTCAGAGCGGGTGCTTCGGGATATTTGACAAAGCAAAGTGCACCAGATGAATTGCTGGCGGCTATACGAAAGGTATCGATAGGTGGCAAATATGTTAGTTCTTCACTCGCTGAGAAACTAGCCACGGACCTGGAAATAGGTGCTGGAAACCTACCTCACGAGACTCTCTCCAACCGAGAGTATCAGGTTATGCTTATGATTGCCGCAGGGAAAACAGTTGCTGAAATTGCCGAAGTACTGTCACTGAGTGTCCAAACCATCAGCACATATCGGTCCCGCATTCTGCAGAAGATGCAGATGAAGAACAACGTTGAACTGGCCAATTATGCAGTAAGAAACCAGATGCTCGACTGATAACACAAGGGATTAAAGGCCCCAGGTATCCCCGGTAGAACTTCACTTATAGCCATAGGGCAACTTCACTTCGTACCTTTTCAAACTGGCCTCTCACTGAGTTGAGATCTGACGGGGATAGCAACATGAATAACTGTGTGGCACCCGCCTCCTATGTTCTCTTGGCATTATGAACGAGACCCCATAATGACCTAGACTGTCACAAGCGCATTTTGTTCTTCTTCCTTTTCACCCCGTAGACAAGGTGGTCTTCAACATTTACCGCTCGCCCCGCTACCTTGGATTATTTGTAGTACAGATACGACAATCGGGCACGTCAATACACTACAGAATAATCACATTCATACTGATATACAGGATTCATTCGCCACTGTAACATTTGACTAGTCTCACCTCAACCTCCTTTATATAGGATCGGCGGGGGCGAATCAAGCTCCCGCCGTAACCTCGAAAGTGGATGGTGCAAGGGTGAGTTCCACCGATGATGGAGAAAGGTGTCATGAAAGTTCTAATTATGGATGATTTCGCAACTGTACCTAGGAGGTTGATTGCAATGCTTTCTAAGACTGCAAAGGCAGAGAGTATTAGCCATGCAGAAGATCTGCCCGAGGCAATAAACTCTATGCGGAAGCTGGATGCCGACCCGGTCATACCGGATATAAGGATGCCTAGCGGCAGTCAAAAGGACGGGCTTCCGAAAATGAAGAGGAATAGTCAGACTCTTCCTGTAATAGCCCCTAGCGATTACCCTTATCGCCAACACCGCAGGAATTACGTAGAAGCTGGGGCGGATTTCTTTTTTGATAAATCAACCGAAGCTGACGGGGTGATGGCCGTGTTAGGGCCCCTTGCTGAAATCCGATGCTGAAAAACGACAGATCCTAGGTCGGAGGACGATAGGATTGATTTTAGAAAGATATGAGATATAAAAAGAGGAGGATAAAGTGAAAACAATAAAGAAGGAAGAGAAGAAAAACTATACTGCAGATTTTTCAATAGAGGTCGGCGGCGTAGAAGGCGTTTGCCCGGTCGGTGAAGTCTATGCGAAACAGAACATTATCGACAACAAGATTCCTGTCTTGGCCTGTGAGGGGGGGTGCATCCGGGGAGAAATCGCCAGGCTCGCAGCGAATATTATAGCGCAGGAAATACCTTCCTATGCCCGGGCATGCCATGCGGAAACATTCTTTGTGCCGCATTCTTCCATGTTAAGCTGGATAACTGGGAGTGACCAAGTTTTAATGATCGACGGTTGTTTCCTTAAATGTCACGGACGGGTCCTGAAAAACTTAACCAATGAGGACAAAGTTATACACATTGAAGCTTTGCCATTATACAGAAAGTACAATGACATTTTTCTTGCCGATGACGTACCGGAAGCGGAACGAAAAGCTGTGGCACGCCAAGTTGCTGACAAAATCATCGCAAAGATACGCGAAGGGTCTACCCTTTGTGATTCTGAATGACGAGGTTCAATAAGCGATCAAGTGGAACTGTTACTAAAGTTCCGAATCTAGCCAGATGATGGCCGTATTAAGGCGGCTTGGTGAAAATAGCGATGCTGAAAAACGACAGGTCCTAGGTCGAGGGACGATAGGGATTGATTTTAGAAAGAAAGGAGGCGACAGCAAATGAGATTTCTGATCATGTCAAAAAACAAGTATATGGCTCCACCAGAGGCCATGCCAAGTCTGATTGACGCCACTTTGGCATGGGCACGCAAGTACGAAAAGCAAATTGAGCAGCTCTGGTCGTTCGCCGGACAGCAAGCTGGCGGGGGGATTGCTGATGTGGAGTCTCTAGAAGAGCTGAACACTATCATAGGTGAGTTTCCCCTATGTCAATTCTCAGAGATGGAAGTCTATCCTCTTGTCGATCTAGTGGTTTCACTTCAACAGCAGAAGGAGACTTTGCAGGGTATCAGCGCTCGTGTCTAAGACTGGCTTTAGTGTGAACCCGAGGTCGACGGGTGTAATCTTTACCGAATTATTTGGCAACGGTAAGTGGGGACCGAAAAAGAAACTTTCAAAAACTCAAAAAATAGAAGAAACAAAGGAGAGTGAAATAGCATGAAGAAATTACTTGTAATAGGACTCGTATTGGTCCTGATGGCTGCTGTGCCAAGTCCGGCAATGGCGGCTACACCAACAATCTATGTGAATGACCAGGCCGCTTGGGAAGCTGCAGTTGGCTCGTGGGCAACGGAAGACTTTGAGGATGGCGTTGTTGGCCCCGGGATCGGCGTTGTTTCGACAAATGGTTATGTTTATACACAGGGTTCAGGAAATACACTCTGGTATGACTCGCTTACATATAATGTGACTACTGGAGAACCGACTGCCTGGACTACCTGGACATTTGACAATCCTATTATCGCTTTTGGTGGAACCTGGGATCTAGGTAGCCTGGCTGGCGATCCAAACGTAGGTGGCCCCGGTTCGAATATCTGGGTCCGCGTGACGGATGGAACCTGGCAGGATGTCGGTGCGATTGATAATGACCTCATAGGCGTATTCTGGGGCTTTGTTTGGAATACACCATTTACCGCGGTCCGCCTTCAAGCCCTTAACGACGAGGGATGGACCGAAAGGTATACACTAGACAACATGGTCTACACAGAACTGGAAGTCGAAATAGACATCAAGCCCTGGAGCGATCCCAACTCAGTCAACCGCAAGCAGCACGGCGTGATACCTGTCGGAATTCTAGGGTCCAGCTTGCTCGATGTGACCATACTTGAGGGTGCTTCCTTTGAGTTCCTTGGGGCCAATGTGACAGCACATGATCTGGGTGATCATGCTACATTCATGGATCACGTTGTCCTACCATATGAGCCAGATCCGATTGGTAATCCCGGTTATTTTGTCACCGCTAACGATGACACTATTCCGGATCTGGTTGTCCACTTCAACGAGGATGACCTGACTGACGCCGCTTATCTGGCCGCTGCAAGGGGTGATACAATAGCCGCCTCTCTTACAATCACTCTGGCAAACGGAGTAGTAATAGTAACAGAGGCAGATATCATTCTGATCCGACACTAGCTTCAATTGAAGCTACTACCGAGAAAGGGAGACTGGCTGGTCTCCCTTTCTCTTTGGCAGCACAGTCATCTTCGAAGACATGGTAGTGGGGATGCCTATGTGCTGAGTGAAATTCACATCGTGTGTGAAGAAGAGACATGGTTCCCATAGTTATGTTACTCAGCTCATCATTTGCTATTTGGTGAAACTGGCAACATATCTAACAATCGCATCGAAAGAGAATCTCTTCGGCGACTCTCTTCCTGTTCGTATATTAATCTTGACGGTTGAGAGTAGGCGGGCCTCAAAGAGAGGAAAAGGGCCTAGGCCCGAGCGGAATTGCATTTCTCCCCTAGCGCTTAGAGGCGATTCGAAAGCTGCCTCATGAGACTCTCTCCAAGCGTGAGTATCAGGTTGTGCTTATGATTGCCGCAGGGAAAACAACTGCTGAAACAGCCGACCTACTGTCACCGAGTGTCCAAACGATCAGCACATATCGGTTCCGTATTCTGCAGAAGATGCAAATGAAGAACAACGTTAACTGGCCAATTATGCCTTAGGAAACCAGCTGCTGGACTACTAATAACCCATTTGTAGTACAGATATGATAATCGGGCACGTCAATACACTACGAAATAATCACATTCATACTGATATACAGGAACTATTCGCCGTTGTAACATTTGACTAATCTCACCTCAACCTCCCCTATATAGGATCGGCGGGGGCGAGTAGAGCTCCCGCCGTAACCTGGAAGGTGGGTGGTGAACAAGTGAGTTCTACTGATGATGGACAAGGCGTGATGAAAGTTCTAATTGTCGATGATTCCGCAATCGTACGTGAGAGATTGATTGCCATCCTTTCTAGGATTGTAAGGCCAGAAGATATTAGCTATTCAGAAGATGCGACCGAGGCAATAGACTCTATCCAGAAGTTGAATCCGGACGCGGTGATACTGGATACGCGGATGCCTGGCGGCAACGCAATAGACTTACTCCGAGAAATCAAGAGAAATAATCAAACTCTTCCCGTCATAGCTCTCACTGACTACCCCTATCGCCAATACCGCAGAAAGTATGTAGACGCTGGGGCGGATTTCTTTTTTGACAAATCAACCGAGTTTGACCAAGTGATGGCCGCGTTGAAGCGCCTTAGTAGAATTGATGTTGACAAAACGACAGGTGCGAGGTCGAGGCACGATAAGATAAATCCCAGAAAGAAGGGAGACAGGAGCAAATGAAGTTCCTGATCATATCAAAAAACAAATATATGACTCCACCAGAAATGGTGCCAAGTTTGATTGACGCCACTCTGGCGTGGGCACACAAGTATGAAGGGCAGATTGAGCAGATCTGGTCATTGACCGGACAGCTCTGGTCATTTACGGGACGCCAAGTTGAAGAGGGAGTTGCTAACGTAGAGTCTCTGGAAGAGCTGGACACTATCTTAGCGGAGTCTCCCCTAGGGCCATTCTTGGAAATAGAGGTTTGTCCCCTTGTTGATCTAGATGTGTCGCTTCAACGGCAGAAAGAGACTTTACAGACTATCAGCGCTCTGGACTAGCGCTGTTTTTAGTTTGAACCCGAGGTCGACGGGTTATTGCGCAAAATTTATGGCAAGGAGTTAGAAGATGAAAAAAACAATGTTTGTAGCGGTAGGAATTGCCCTCATATTGACGGCTTTGTCTTCAGTGGCAGTCGTTGCCGGTCCGTCATCCCCACCCAACTATGGTAAGTACAACCCAGCAGATCTACCAGCTCAGCCGCCCGAGGAATGGGGGGTGGAGAAGGTGATACCCTCGCCTTCAGCACCCGGGGGAGCGACCCGTATCGTCACTGATCCATTGGAGGGACTTCCTACGGCTGATGGATGGGTCACATTCTGGTGTCAGTCACGACTGGGTTTCCAGTATAATACTGGTGCCACCGGACTGGATCCCTTATCAACATATAGCGTCAAGGCCTACGGAGTGCAAATCCAAATTGTTCCGCCGGGCACTGCGGGGGCCATAGAGATAGAACCAGGTCTCTGGATTCTTCCCTCCACCGCACTGTCCATAGAGCTCGATCTTGGCACGTTTAAGACCGACGCCAATGGTTCGGGCGGTGTTAAGGGAGTAGCACAGCTACCGGCCGGCTATGCCTATGATGTTGGGACCGTAGTAGCTAATGCCGATGGCGTCCCGGTTCTGTGGAGCCCAGCCGACGATACTAATGGCTTCATCGTTTACTAAATTTAAGCGGCGAAGCCTCAGAACAGGGGAGGTCATCCAGTACCTCCCCTGTTTGCTGAGCCGCTAACGCTTGCAGCAGTGATTCACTAGATTGGATGACCGCGGCGGCTCCCACATTAAAGAAATACATCAAAATGAGGATGTTGCAGTGTCAATAGAAGAGAATAAGGCTCTTGTACATCGCCTTTATGAGGAGATCAGCAAGGGTAACCTGGCTATAGTAGATGAGCTGATTGCCGCCTATATTGTCGCACACTCCATTTGTTCCCGGACCAAGGCCGGGGCGCCAGGGTACATTAGAGATATTGAGGGAATGTGGAGAACAGAAATAGGAACGGGTAGAGTTTACACCGGCATGCCTAATAACCCAGTTGGGTTTGTGGAGGACTTTTGAAGTCTAGTTTTCCTCCTTCCGGTTCTGGGGGCTGGGTTCGACCTGCCCAGCTCCCGTGTTAACTTGGGCGGAATATTCCTGAAAGAAAACAGGAATGATGGAGCAGACGAAGGCAATAATCAAGGAGGCATAAGACCCTGGCCTTCGATTGCGGCGTGCACTCAGATACTGACCAGGCTGCAAGAGACGACAAAGCAGTCTTCTGCAGCCTCAAGGGAGCTCCGCTTGTCGTAGAGACCAATTCTTGGTGACCTTCCCCATAGGTTGCTCATGGAGAAATTCCCCAGGGAGAGCATGCGAATCAGGCGTGCCAATAAGTCCAGAATGTCATAGTTTTGTAACTTTTGTTGCCCTCATTTTATGACTATTCGATGTCCCAGTCACTAGACTACATATAACCTTGGTCGATTCAATCCAACAAAAAGGGTTGAGCGTTGTCCATTAACGATGCTTCAACATAAAATCTCGAAGAAGGTGGAGTAGAAATGAGATTACGTATTATGGTGGTTGGGATCCTAATTCTGGCCGCAGCGATGGCAGCAGGGTGCACACCAGGAGATCAGACGCAAGGTAGTTATGCCGATTTAACACCCGCCGAGGCCAAACAATTGATCGATGAGAACCCGGACTTGGTTATCATCGATGTTTCACCTGTTTACGCAGCCGGACACCTGCCGGGAGCAGTAAACTACTACTGGGCCGATGGGTCACTGGATGCAGCGATTCCGATGCTGGATGAGAACGCCACATACCTGGTTTACTGTCATTCTGAGAGCGCGTCAAGACAGGGAGCCCAGAAGCTGGTGGACGCTGGATTCACGAACGTATACCGGCTGGAAGGTGAATACGAGGCTTGGGTAGACGCCGGGTATCCGATAGAAACATAACAGACAATTAAAGGAGATTTCTACTTCTTGGCAAAGGAGGTTATGAAGCCATGCGAAGGATTGTCAATCACGCAAGAATAGTGCTGCTTATGATCGGAGTGGCCGCGCTGGCGAGTTTGGTGGCCTGTAATTCGGGAGTCCCTGTACCGGACGGCAATTTTTCAGCTGAACGGGTATTTCCCGGCCTGTCTTTCCAGGAAATGACCAACCTGGTCCAGCCGGATGATATGAGTGATTTGATATTCGTCACTGAGCAGAGGGGGATCATATATGCTTTTTCCGCTAACAATGCACAGCAGGCAGATATATTCTTGGATCTTACAGACCGGGTAAACAGGGGAGGCAACGAGGAAGGCTTGCTTGGACTTGCCTTCGACCCCGATTACCAGGAAAACGGCTATTTCTACGTTTACTACTCGGCTGAAAATCCCCGTCGCTCGGTAATATCCCGCTTCAGCCTTCACCAGGAGAATGCGGACGTAGCTGACCCAGACAGCGAAATAATCATCATGGAAGTCGAGCAACCCTATCGTAACCATAACGGCGGGCAGATCGTCTTCGGTCCGGACGGGTACCTTTATATTGGCTTAGGCGACGGCGGGAGTGCCGGCGACCCTGAAGGCAACGGACAAAACCTGGGCACACTCCTGGGCTCGATTCTACGGATTGACGTAAGTGGACTATCAGAACCCGGGGATTATGAAATACCTGCCGATAATCCATTTGTGGATACTGCAGGTGCCCGGGCAGAGATATGGGCATACGGCCTGCGAAACCCCTGGCGTTTCTCCTTTGATTCAGAAACCGGACTGTTATGGGCTGGCGATGTCGGGCAAAACCTGTGGGAGGAAATAGATATCATTGCCAGAGGAGCTAACTATGGCTGGAACATAATGGAAGGTCTGCATTGCTATTCTCCGGCTAGTGGCTGTGACCAGTCTGGTCTAGCTTTACCCATAGCTGAATATGATCACTCACAGGGATGCGCGGTAACCGGAGGCTACGTGTATCGGGGAGATCAAATTGCTTCTCTACAGGGTTATTACATATACGGCGACTATTGTTCCGGGTATATCTGGGCCCTAGTTTATGATGGCAGCGTCGTGACTGAGAACAAACTATTGGTTGCCTCCGATCTGAGTATTACGTCCTTCGGTCAAGACCTGGCAGGTAACCTATATATCCTTGACCGGGAAGGAAGTATCTATACCCTCACGGAAGCGGAATAGACCTTCCTCAGTAAAAATCGAATCCCGGGCATACCACCTGGGACATCAGAGCCAGTGGACAATCTAATTCCGCTGGAGGGCTAGCGAAGACGGCGGTGGAAATACGGGCCACTGCTACCCTCTCGGTGGAGGCTGGAACATAGATCGCGGTCGCCAGTCCTGGCATGCGCAACTCTTCATACACGTGCAATACTATTGAGAGTGCGACCTATCCGTTCCTGAGCTGGGAACCCGCTCGCTAACACAGCCCGAGCTCCAATGATTCAAGCGACGCGATAATCCGGGTGAGGGTGGAATCACACAATCGCCTGGATTGTGTCTTCTCTTTGTCAATAGGTGCTCGGTAGACCAAGATAGTGACATCGCCTTGACACCGGGATTATGTCGCGGACTTACCCCGAATCGAAGATTAGTTGCCATTGACAGCAGTAGG
>CAYFSE010000221.1:0-3774 GCA_964345725.1 uncultured Dehalococcoidales bacterium | reverse complement strand
TAGTCGCGCCCGAGCATTTCTGGACTGGGTTTTTGCTTGACGACCACGGACCTAGATTCTGCTGTATGCTTGGTGCCAGATTATAGACCGTCGGCTTTCGAATGGCAAAGGCGCTAAGGAGGTAGAGCTTCGGTGCCGGCTAGTCCGAACACAGAAATACAATGGTCAGGCGTGAAGGGCATTCTGACTCCAGCTCGCGCACACCGACAGATGACGGACAGTACGGCAAACAAAGGTATCGGCACGGTGCTACCTCTGCTCTGAGTATCCATCGTAGCCGGGCTTGCATACATGGTCCGGCTGAAGACTTGAAGCAGCAGAGCCAATCTCAACCTTCTTGCCTAGCGATGAATGTGTCGACAAAACCCGCCTTGACTTACCGACAGCGATGAGCCGCGCACAGTCGGCGAAGGTTACTAGACTGCCAGGCACCCGTTAAATTGCAGCTCAGTCGAAACCGAGCCAGGTAGCCACGTTTTTGATGGGCTCTCGTTCACTTTCCACTTTGTTGGCAGGGAAATCCCAGTCGGGGTAGCCAATGGCAATGGCGGCTATTATCCGCTTGGACTCCGGGATGTGGGCGTGTTTTCTTAACACCTGCGGATACATCGTTCCTTGATCTTCGATGCAGCTCCCCAGGCCGAAGTGCAGCGCGCCAAGACAGATAGTCTGTATCACAGCTCCAATATCGAGCAGGGGCCCACTTTCACTCAGACAGCGATCGGTGGACAAGATGATTGCTGCCGGTGCATCGAAGTAACGAAATCCTCGCTCCATCCATTTGGCCCTTTTCTCCTTGTCCTCCCTGGGTATGCCCATAAGCTGGAAAAGCTGCTTGGCAAGGTCTACCTGACGTTGACGGTAGATGCTCTCTTTCGGCCAGCTCGTAACCACGTGGTCAGGGCTAGGCGGCACTCCGGAGTTGAGCAGGTCAACGTTGCCCTGTCTGACATTCTCCAGAACCGCACCGGCGAGCACCGTAAACTCCCAGGGTTGGGTGTTCATAGCAGACGGGGCATGGCTCGCCAGTTCCAGTATTTGCTCTAAGACCTCTTTGGGTACAGGGTCAGGTTTGTATCCCCGGATACTCTTACGCTTTTTTGCAGCCTGGATGATATCCATGGACTATGGGGCAGCCGTTATGGGTTCTGCTTCGTAAATCCTTTCCTCCGCCAGCTCTGCCTCGCTGAGAGGAACGTCGGCTTCAACATTTCTGCCCTCGATTCCTTTAGCCAGGATTTCTTTATAGTATTCATGTTGGATTATTAAGTTCATTATTTCGCTGCTGCCGGTCCAGATCATGGCAAGTCTGGCTTCCCTGAGTGCACGTTCCACCGGGTAGACATTGGTATACCCAATGCCGCCGAGTATCTGCATGGCATCGTTCACAACTTCCCAATGTGTCTGGCAAGCCAGTTTCTTCGTCTCCGACACCAGTCTCCTTTGATAGCCTGCGGTACCCACTCCATCATCGATAGTCTTTGCCACGGCGTATGCCAGGGCACTCACAGCATCGAGCTTGGTGATGCAGTCGGCTATCTTAAAGTTTATTCCTTCAAAACTCCGTATGGTCTGGCCGAAAGCCTTCCGTTTGTTGGCATATCGGGCAGCCAGTTCCAGAATGGCTCTGGAACCAGCCACTCCGCCGCCGAGAAGCCTTTCGGGCACCATCAGTTTGTAGAATACCTTTGCCCCTTCGTTTTCCTTCCCCACCAGATTCTCCTCTGGCACAGGGACATCGCGGAAGACCAATCTACCTGTACCAGTCCCCCGGGAGCCCATCAAGCCGTAGACATGCTTTACCTCCACGCCCATATCTCTCTCAACGATGAAGGCACTGAGCGAGTCGCGGCCAGCTCCGGGGTTCGTAACCGCAAATACCAGGAAGAAATCGGCACCTTCCGACCCGACGACAAAGCGCTTCTGTCCCGTAAGGCAATAACGATTTCCTTGCTTTCTGGCCACAGTGGTGGCGCCGAAGAAATCAGAACCGCCTCTTGGTTCAGTGAGCGCTTCCCCAGCCCATTGTGTGCCAGCGATAAGTGGTTTCAAGTACTTCTCCTTCTGGGCCTCCGTCCCGAAAACATTCAGGCCTTCTCCAACGATGGACATAACTGCGACGAGACAGGTGAAAGGCACTCCGAGCTTCATGAGCTCACCTACCTCGATGAGCTCGTCAACCCATGTAAGGTCTCTGCCGCCGTATTTCTTGGGAAACCTGATGCCTAATAGCTTTCTCCTACCGGCTTCCCTGACAAATTCGTGGGGGAACTCGACCTTGTCAGCGTCCATATCCAGTACTAGTTGTCGTGGTACGCTCTTGACCAGATCCTGGACCTCCTGTTTGAATTCTCTGCGCTGTTCCGTTAAGAATACCTCTAACATTGCTTCCTCCTTTGCACATCAATAGGCGGGGTTTATGATCCTGGACTAACCGATAGAGTGATAGTCTGGTTGTCCCTGAGTCTTGGGCAATAGTATAACACATGTCAGATTATCCCCAAAACAGGTGCTCTTTGGTGAAGGAGGTGAATGCCACTACGATTCAGTGCGCCTCAGATCGGGAAAAGTCGTGGACGAGTCTTCACCGGCTATTGTCAGGACTACTTCGTAGAGTTGGTGAAGAGCGAGTCTGCTGCACAGTGAGGAAAGACTGGATCACGTCTTTTCGTCTTTAGTTGAGGCTGAATCTGGCTGATGGGCTTTGAACGCCAGAGCACCAACAGGACAAACGGCGACGCACTCGCTACAATCCTGGCAGCGGGACTGACCCACAGGCTCATCTCCAAAAGTGGTGACCATTCTCCGGAAACCCCGGTGGGCAAAACCAATGACTCCTTTGCCCGGTTTCTCCTGGCACACCCAGACGCATCTGCCGCAGAGCACACACTTATTAGGGTCATAAATGAACAAGGGACTGCTCGAGTCTATGGGTAGCTCAGGCAAGATCTTCCTGAACCTTTTTGTTTTAAGCTTCACCGCGAGATGCTTGGCCATCTTCTGAAGTTCACAGGAGCCACTCCTAACACAATGGGCGCAGTCCACAGGATGGCTGGCCAGGAGCAATTCCAAGGCGGTGCGAGCTAGCCTCAATGCCTTTGTCCCCTTGGTATTCACCGCCATCCCTTCTACTACAGGTGTAGTGCAGGCGGTAACCGGAGTATCCTCCCCCTCTATCTCAACAAAACAGAGACGGCAGGAAGCAAAAGGCTCGCCTTTTTCGCGAATAGCACAAAGGTTGGGGATGTAGATGCCGTTATCCAGAGCTGCCCAAAGGACCTTCTGACCCGGCGTAGCTACTGTTTTCTTACCGTCAATCGTTAGAGAGACTCTCTTAACTTTCGCCAGTACTCTCTCCCCTCATTCTCTCCTCATGGAAGAGAATATCATGGGTCATAGTTATCTTCCTAACCCTGTTTGTGATTCCTTAGAAGAGCCCTTGTACCTTGCCGGTCTTCGTGTCAACATCTACCCTTCTGAATGCGGGGTTCGAACTGGTGCCCGGCATCAGGCTGATTGTCCCGGCGCAGGGGCAGAGGAACTTCGCCCCGGAGTAAATCAACACATCGCGAATGGGCAACGTCCATCCCTTGGGGACGCCCTTAACGGTCGGATCGTGTGTCAGGCTGAGGTGAGTCTTCACCATCATGGTAGCGTATTCATCATATTTAGAATCGGCCTCAAACATCTTGGCCTTGGCCTCGGCATCCGGTGTCCAGGACACGCCATCGGCTCCATATACCACTTTGGCAATCTTGCCCACCCGCTCTCGCA
>CAYFSE010000220.1:0-10398 GCA_964345725.1 uncultured Dehalococcoidales bacterium | reverse complement strand
TGAACGCTGCCCTGACTACCCTTTTTGTGCTCTTAGCCCTGTTCCTTTTTGGCGGAGCCACCATATACTATTTCGTCCTGGTGTTGCTCCTCGGCGTTGTCATCGGCACCTACAGCTCTGTCTGCATCGCCGGCCAGCTTCTCGTGGTATGGGAAAGGCGAGAGTGGAGTGCGCTGCTGCCCTGGGCTAAGACACGGGCGTAGTAGCTACAGGCCGAGAGCTATCAGCTAACACGGTGTGTTCTCTTTATTGCCTCGATATGCTCGTCAAATCCCTTGGGCTTTCCTGTCATTGATGCTTTCCCCAAAGGATCGTCGACCTCCAAGTTGCCCAGAAGCACATCGAATATGGCCTTTATAGACGAAGCAACCACGCGAAGGTTGTAGCCACCCTCGAGGGTGAAAACGAGACGTCCCTGGCATAGCTCGGCAGCCAGTCCCTTCAATATCGTGGCCATTTGAACGAAGCCCGTGATAGTCACCCTCATCATAGCCAGATGGTCGGCCCAGTGGGGATCGAAACCAGCAGAAACCAGGATGAGCTGCGGCTGAAACCTCCGGGCCACTGGGACCAGGACCTCGTTGAAAGCTCTCAAGTACTCGTCATCGCCCCAGCCAGCAGCCATAGGAAAATTCACCGTGGTGCCCTCTCCCTTGCCGGTTCCGGTTTCCTCCGCCGCTCCTGTTCCAGGATAGTAAGGATATTCGTGGGTGGAAAAATAGAGTACGGCGGGGTCAGCATAGAAAGCGTCCTGCGTCCCGTTGCCATGGTGGACATCAAAATCAGCGATAAGTACACGGTTGAGATTGAACCTGCTAAGGGCACATCTGGCAGCTATTGCCACGTTATTGAAAATGCAGAAGCCCATGGCTCGATCCCGTATGGCATGGTGCCCCGGTGGTCTCACCACGGCGAAGGCGTTACCGACCTGCTCCTCTATCACCGCTTCTACAGCCACGACAACTCCACCGGCGGCATACAAAGCTGCTTCGTAGGATTTCGGAGACATCACGGTATCAGGGTCGAGCCAACCGCCACCGTTTTCCGCTCTAGTCTTAACATGGGAGATGTACTGCGGCGCGTGTACCATCTCCAGTTCTTCTAGTGTGGCAGGGCGCGCACGCAGAGAGATGAGTCTCTCCTTAATTCCAGTCTCTTCTAAATAGGACATCGTCTCCACCAGCCTGCGAGAATTCTCTACGTGGTCGCCGGTATCATGTTCCAGATAGATTGGGTCATAGACCAGGCCTGCTTTCACGCTGGCATCATATCAAAAGCACTCGCGCAAAAACAATGATGGCGACGCTTTTCAGAGAGAGTATTGCTTTTTCCCACGAAAAACGTCTATGCTGATGAGAGTATACACCTGTCCAAGCTGGCAGTTCTAATATGACGCGAGAAGAAATAGGAGAGTTGCTGAACGGGGCAGAGAAGAGGTTTGCCTCAGAAGCAAAGTTGATACAGCTCGAATCTGGCAGGGTTGTTTTCGTTGGCGATACCCATGGTGACCTTGAAGCCACGGAGAAGATTATCCGCAGGTATCTCAAGCCGGAGAATAAGCTGGTCTTTCTGGGGGACTATGTTGACCGGGGACCAGCTTCTCTGGAGAACATCAACTTCGTGCTTGAACAAAAGATCAAGCACGCTGATTCTCTTTACCTCCTCATGGGAAATCACGAGGGCTATGCCATGGGTACCTTCCACCCTGCCAATTTCTGGGAAGCGCTGGATGGCGAATTTCGCCAGCGATACAGCGAGGTCCTTTCCAAACTCCCGCTTGCGGTGTCCACGCCAAATGGAATCATCGCTCTGCATGGAGCACTTCCTGACGTGTCGCGTCTGGAAGATATAGACCGGATAAAGTTGGGTAGCGCCGAATGGCATCAGATAACTTGGGGAGACTGGCAGGAAAGGGCCGGAAAGTCTCTGGGAATCGATCCCTACAGCGGCAGACCTCAATTCGGGCGGGGCTGGTTCAACGAAATCATGTCCCGTTTGGGCAAAAGAGTGTTGATAAGATCTCACCAGCCGGATGCTCCACCCACGATGTATGGCGGGAGGTGCCTCACCATATTCACGTCTTCAGCTTATCGCCATGACGTTTCGGAGCGCACCATAGCCTTGGTTGATTTGAAGAAACCGGTGGAGAGCGCGGACGACATAGAGATAGAGATTGTTTAAGGCTCCGTCAAGATTTCAGTTTACAATGCTACAGTATGATCAAAGTGCTTCCGGGGGTTGTTGGAACAAAGGCAGCAATCAACCAGCCAGAAATGAACAAGCTGTCAAAGACGTCAGTTCTAATACTGCTAATTCTGGGGTTGGTACTAATCACTGGCTGTGTTGCCCCGCCATCAGTAGCACGGCCATCGGACGAATCTGAACGTAGTGAAGGCGGACAAGATGAAGCGGAGATTCCTCAAGACTCAACGGAAGACCGCAAAATCGTAAAGTAAGGCACCATAACTTTGGAGGTGGAAGATATAGCCGAGACTATGGATGAAGTCGCTGAGATGGCTGATGATCTCAACGGCTATGTAGTCTCCTCGTATAAGCGTGAATATGAACGAGGGGTTTCGGGTCACATTACCATCCGCGTTCCTGATGAAGAATTCGAAGAGGCTTTTGTCAGGCTGCGCGAGCTGGTTGTAGCCGTGCCCTACGAGACTACCTAGGCAAGGGATATAACTGAGGAATATGTTGACCTAGAAGCTCAGCTAAGCAACCTGCAAGCGACCGAAGCCCAGTATCTAGTCTTGCTGAAGAAGGCAGAGACAGTAGAGAAGATGGGAAAGGTGCAGAGCGAGCTTTCCAAGGTGCGAGGGCAGATTGAGCAAATTGAAGGCCGCATGAAGTATTTAGAACAGACCTCACAGACATAACTTATTGAATTAACCTTACAGGAAACAGAGGGATTGGCTGAGTCCTGGAGCGCCTCCGCCGCTTTCCAATCCGCAGTGCGTGGTCTAACAACATTCGGCAGAGGGTTGGCCACTGTGCTCATCTGGCTTGGCGTTTTCTGCTGGGCCTGGGTGCCGCCTTTGGTAATCTGGCTCAGAAGACGCTGAAAGGCGAAGAGCTAGTTCTCAATGCGTTTACCCCACTGCTGTTGTCCCAAGCTCATGCAACAGCCTTGACACGCCCCGCTTATGCATCTACACTATTGAAATCACGTGATGAGGTCTGAAAGTAATGATATGTCCTGTGTGCAGACACGATATGGTAGTCATCGAATATCACGATATTGAACTTGATTACTGCGATAGCTGCAAGGGCGTGTGGTTTGACTCCGGGGAGCTTGACCTTCTACTTAAGTCGCAGGGTCTTGAAGAGCCAAAGGTATTCTTCGACGACATCATAAACTCCCGGGAAGTCGCTTCCTCGGAAAAGAAACGGAATTGCCCCATCTGTGATCGCAAGACGAAAAAAACAGCGATAGGCGGACAGCCTGAAATTCTGATAGATGTGTGCCGTGACAAACACGGACTTTGGTTCGACGGGGGTGAGGCTATTCAATTGATAAGGCGCCTGGCTGGGGAACGTCTGCCAAAAGGTGATTCCAGTGAACAGGTCATCGGTTTCTTAGAAGAAGTATTCAAGCATCGCGAGTAAACCGGAGACAACTAAGCACACCCTTTGTATTCGATAGCAAACACCATCTGATAGACGACCAGACTACCAGCTTGAGAACAGAACCAGTGAGTGCGAAGAAGGGATCGAAGAGACAATCTCAGTAGAGTAATATTACTTATCTAGGGTATGGGTAATCTGCCTGACCCGGGAATCGAGAGAAGGAGGCCGTATGTTTGGATTTGGCAAAGGAAAGATTAATACCTCAGTTCAAAAGACCAACTATGCTCCGGGAGATACGATTTCTCGTAACGTGGCCTTAACACTGAAGAAGCCGGTGCAGGCGAGGGAAATGAGTATGTTCCTAATCGGAACCGCGTGGGTAACTACGTATTCAGGCACAACTACGTCTTCAGGAGTGGGTATTAAGGGTGGTGAAGGCATAACGTTGGGCGCGCGAAGATCATCATCGTCTTGAAAATAGCACAAGCGCATCCATGACTTCGAGCAACAGCTGGATAGAGAAAGGGAATACAGCGCAGGCCGAGAGTATCGCTTCGAGATGAAGATACCAGCAGATAGTTTGAGTATTAGATCACAGATGACGGGCGCAGTCCCCTCTTCCCCAATCAAGTGGTACCTGCTGGTCAAACTCGACATTCCGCGCGGACTGGACATCAGCAAGGAGGTCGATACAACAATCGGATAAGGGAGCTTTGCCACGTCGCGGTGCACGGAGCTTGTCGGGACATGTCCTTTTCAGTTCGTGCTCTCTCGGCTATAATATAGAGTTAAAGGTGGTTCAATATGATAGCGGTTTATCTCAGTATCAGCGCTGTTGTGACTCTTTCCATCATATTCCTGCTTATTAAGCTCGCCTTGGGGCTATAACATAGAGTTAAAGGAGGTGTAATATGCCAACAGCAGCTTGGGTGGTTATCGGTATTGTTGTGGTTCTTGCCATCGTATTGTGGACTCTCTACAACGGCCTGGTCAGGCTGCGTAACCAGGTCAAGAACGCCTGGGCACAGATCGACGTTCAGCTAAAACGTCGCTATGACCTCGTTCCGAACTTGGTGGAAACTGTCAAGGGGTATATGAAACATGAGCGGGAAACCCTGGAAGCAGTAACCAAAGCTCGTAATATCGCGCAGCAAGCGTCGTCTGCGGGAGCCGGTGAGCGAGCCAAGGCCGAAGGCGAACTGAGTTCGGCACTGTCTCGTTTGCTGGCCGTAGTGGAACGCTACCCCGACCTCAAAGCCAATCAGAACTTTCTGGCACTTCAAGAGGAGCTTACCTCAACCGAGAATAAAATAAGCTTTTCCCGCCAGTTCTACAACGATTCGGTCTTGAGATACAACAACCAGACGCAGATGGTTCCGTCTAACGTTGTGGCCAGCATGTTTGGGTTTAAGGCTGGTGAATTCTTTGAGGTTACTCTCGCTGCCGAAAGAGAAGCTCCCAAAGTGAGTTTCACCCAGTAAGAAACTTCAACTGTGTGGGAACAGATTAGGTCCAACCAGATCAGGTCGGTAGTGCTGACAATAGGCATGGGAGCACTGCTGATCCTCCTCGGCTATTTACTTGGCCTGTACTTCTTTGACAATGCTGCTGCAGGCTTGGTCATTGCCGTACTAGTATGGGTAATCGTGAGTCTAGTTGCCTATTTCCAGGGTGATAGTATCCTGCTCGGCATATCGAGGGCGAAGAAGATCAAGCCCGATGACCACCCCCGACTGTACAATGTTGTCGAGGAAATGAAGATCGCCTCCGGGCTGGAGAAAATGCCAGACATATACATCATCGATGACCCGGCATTAAATGCCTTCGCCACCGGTCGCGACCCCAATAAGGCATCAGTAGCTATTACCTCGGGTCTGCTCCAGAGACTGAACCGCGATGAACTGCAGGGGGTCATTGGCCACGAGATATCCCACGTCAAGAACCGGGATGTGCTGCTCATGGCGATGTGCGGTGTTCTGCTCGGCACTATCGTGCTCTTGGCCTGGTATGGGTCGCGTTTCCTCATCTTTGGGGGTGTCGGGTCAAGAAGAAGCTCCTCATCGCGAGGAGGCGGACAGGGCCAGATAATAATCCTGATCGTGGCACTCGTATTTATGATACTGGCGCCGCTTTTTGCGCAGCTCATTTACTTTGCTATCTCTCGGAAGAGAGAATACCTAGCAGATGCCTCGTCAGCCCTCTACACCAGATACCCCGAAGGACTAGCCTCCGCGCTGGAAAAGCTGGCTGCCTCAACTCAGCAGTTGAAATCAGCCAATCAGGCCACAGCCCCTATGTATATCATCAACCCTTTCCGCAAGAAGGGCTTGAAGGCCAGCGATCTCACCAGCACCCACCCCCCTATATCACAAAGAATACGCATTCTGCGTGCCATGGCCGGCGCCTCTTTCAACAACTATGACCAGGCCTACCGCCAGGTTCACGGAGGTAAGGGAATTGTGCCCGCTGCCAGCCTTACCGCTGAAACAGTCCCAATAGCCACGGTAAAGCTGGAGGGTGAAGCAGGTGAACCAAATGAAACACAGCGGGCCCGCGAGACTTCAGACGTAATGTGGCGGCTGAGCAACTATAAGACCATCG
Organism: uncultured Dehalococcoidales bacterium; assembly: GCA_964345725.1. Classification (GTDB taxonomy): domain Bacteria; phylum Chloroflexota; class Dehalococcoidia; order GIF9; family AB-539-J10; genus RBG-13-51-36. Next base: position 4,224 of record CAYFSE010000220.1, on the reverse strand, counting down.
CATGTGACTGCGGCGCCAAATTGCGGGTGCCGCCTAATTTCAAACAATCGCAAATCAAGTGCCCGCACTGCGGCAGGACACACCAAGTCTGACAAGGACGATTGCCATTGTTCAAATCTCTACAGGACCTACCGGTCACTTCAGGGCTGCCGCTGAGGATGGCTGGGACTCCTACAAGCCTGCTTCTTTTCTTAGTAACTTAGCCTTGTTGGTTCTCTCCCAGGGCAGGTCGAGGTCTTTCCTGCCAAAATGGCCGTAGCTAGCCGTCTGGCGGTAAATCGGACGGCGCAGGTTCAGAGTTCTTATGATAGCCTCAGGACGAAAGTCGAAATGCTTGCTTATGAGATTTAATATGATTTCGTCGGAGACTTTTCCTGTGCTGAAGGTCTCAATGGACAGCGACAGGGGGTGAGCCTTTCCAATAGTATAGGCAACCTGAAGCTCAAGGTAATCGGCGAGTCCGGCGGCTACTATGTTCTTGGCGGCATATCTGGCCATATAAGAGGCAGAGCGGTCCACCTTAGTAGGATCTTTGCCGGAAAAGGCACCCCCACCATGTCCGCAGGCACTGCCGTACGTATCGGCAATGATTTTACGCCCGGTAAAACCGGTATCACTCACAGGCCCACCGATGACAAATTTGCCAGCGCTGTTGACGTAGCATTCAGTCTTCTTATCCAGCAGTTTGCCGCGAATGGTCTTTCTGATCACCTGCTCTATGAGGTCGTGCTCAATGACATCACGCTTCACTCTCGGGTCGTGATGGGCAGCCAGGACAACAGAGACCACTCTCTTGGGTATTCCATGACTATACTCTATGGTTACTTGAGACTTACCATCAGGTCTCAAATAAGGTATGGTCTTCTCCTTTCTCACCTGGGCTAATCTCTGGCACAGCCTGTGTGCCAGTACAATAGGCAACGGCATGAGCTCGGGAGTCTCTTTACAGGCAAAGCCAACCATCATTCCCTGATCACCAGCACCAGTTTTATCCAAAACTCTATTGGTAACTATCGCTGTCCGTGCTTCCCAAGATTGGCCGACTCCGGCAGCGATGTCCCTTGATTGTTCTTTGATAGAGGTGATGACACCACAAGTTCGGTAATTGAATCCATACTCAGGTTTGGTGTAGCCTACCTCCTTGATCACCTGGCGCACAATCTCAGGGATTTCCACATAGCAATTACAGGTAATCTCTCCGAGCACCATGACCATACCCATAGCTACCGAGACCTCGCAAGCTACCCGGGCAAAGGGGTCCTGCTTCAGCATGGCGTCCAGGATAGCGTCTGAAATCTGGTCGCACAGCTTATCAGGATGTCCTTCGGTGACCGACTCCGCAGTGGCTAAATAGGAATCCAACTCATTGAAGCTATTCGGCATTTTTGCTCCTTTTTATGTTCCTTCTTCCCAGCTTGCGAGGTATTTCTTCTGCTCCCTGGTCAAGGAATCAATCGTGATATTCATTGAGGCAAGCTTCAGCCCGCCCACTCTCTGGTCGATTTCCTCGGGCACAGGATAGACTGCGGGCTTAAGCTTTCCTTTCATCTTCGTGAGATATTCCAGACATAGAGCTTGGTTGGCAAAGCTCATGTCCATGACGCTAGCCGGGTGTCCCTCGGCAGCGGCCAGATTGATTAGCCTGCCTTCGCCCAGTAGATAGAGACGCCGTCCGTCGCGCAAAGTGTACTCATCAACGGAAGAACGTGTTCGTTTCTTCGATTTGGCCAGGCTTTCCAGGGCTGCAATGTTTATTTCTACGTTGAAGTGGCCGCTATTCGCCAGAATAGCCCCATCCTTCATCTTCAAAAAGTGTCGCCTGTCAATAACGTTCATGTCACCCGTGGTAGTGATGAAGACTTCTGCGATCTCACAGGCCCTAATCAAATGCATGACCTGATAGCCATCCATGGCCGCCTCCAGAGCCGGGATAGGCCGGACCTCCGTGACGATAACCTGCGCACCAAGCCCTTGCGCTCGCTTCGCTATTCCTTTGCCACACCAGCCATAGCCACAAACAACCACCTTCCTACCCGCCCAGAGTATGTTGGTAGCCCTGGTGATGCCATCAATTGCGCTCTGTCCCGTCCCATATTTATTATCAAATAAATGCTTTGTTTGTGCATCGTTCACGGCAATAATCGGATAAATCAGTTTGCCGGCCCTCGCCATGTTCCTCAGCCTGATGACGCCAGTGGTTGTTTCTTCAGTGCCGCCGATGACGTTGGCAGCCAGCTTTTTGTAGTCTTTATGAAGGGTGGAAACCAGATCCGCCCCATCATCCATGGTGATGTGTGGCTTATGTTTCAGGGCCGTGATGATATGCTTGTAGTAAATCTTGTTATCCTCTCCCTTTACGGCATTGACAGGGATGCCGTAGTCCACCAGGGCAGCAGCTACGTCGTCCTGGGTACTTAGAGGATTGGAGGCGCACAGAACCACTTGGGCACCCCCTTCTTTCAGGGCCATAGCTAAATTGGCCGTTTCCGTGGTGACGTGCAGACAAGCAGAAATACGAACTCCCGCCAGCGGTCTTTCTTTGCCAAATCTTTGCCTTATCAGCTTGACGACTGGCATTTCCTTGCCAGCCCAATTAATGCGCAGTCTGCCCTCTCGGGACAGAGACAGGTCTTTGACGTCATAATTCTTCATCCTTTTAACTCCCTGAAAATGACATTGGCTTGAATTGCTCGGCAACCCAATCAGGTATTTCCAAGGTGCCCATAAGAAGCGGTTTCTGATGACAATCACTGCCGCCGGTCATGAGCATATTGTGCTGTCTCGCAAATTCAATATAGTGTGCCGTGGTCTCTTCGTCATGTCTCGTATGCCAGCACTCGACACCATCGATGTATTGTAGCATATGTTTTTCTATGACATTCGTTTGTCCATCCAGATCACGGGTTATGCTCACCAGGGATGTTCCGTTGGGGTCGTTGGGGTGAGCATGTACGAGTACACCCCCGGAGTTCTTGATCAACTGTGATGCTTCAGCCAAAGAAAGGGGATATTTGGGGACATTGCATTTGACCAAATATCTATCGAAGGCCTCTTGCTTGTCTTCTACAATCTCTTTTTCCACCAGGTAGTTCGCTATATGTGGTCGCCCGAATACCCCATCCACACTATCTTCTATTGCCCTCAGGTCTTCCTCGGTAAATCTGTCAACGCCTTCTTTGTCAAACTCAGTATTCAGGTTCTCCAGAATTCTAATCGCCCTTCTTTGCCTATATTCCTTTATCAATTGAAGCTTACTCTCGAGTTCTTGATCGCTGATGTCGTACCCATATCCCAGAAAATCCAGGGAAACATCCTTATTGGCTTCCGGGTAATGGAAGGTCACGTTCAATTCCACCCCTGTGATGTAGGACATGCCGTGCTTTCGCGCCAGGGCAATGGCTCTTCCCTGGCAGGCTATGGAATCGTGGTCGGTTATCGAGATTAGACTGATGTTTCTATTCTTGGCTTCCTGGAAAACCTCTTCGATAGCTAGATTGCCGTCCGAGCCCGTCCTGGTATGGATGTGTAAGTCTATTCTCACTACTATCTCTTTTCAATACCAATGACATACCAGTCTTCAGGCGGGTCATATTGAGTATCAACTGTGACGTGAATAATCTCAAGCTTGGGGTATAATCGCTTTAGGTCGTCCACGTCCACTCTTTCGAATTTCTTCTTATTGTTGAGGTAAGCCTGCTCCGTGAGGGCATTTGATTCATAATTCTCTCTGGTACGTCTCAATATCCGGGCGATGGCTACGTCCTGCGGGCAACGTGTCTCAAGGATGACAAATATCTTACTATGCTTGGCTGCTACCTCGGCAGCCCGTCTCCTCAACAATTGGGTGACGAACGTGGCATCGATTATTACACTATCGCCCTTTTCTAGAGCCTCGTCCGCCTGTCGGAAGGTCTCATCATACACCATCGTCCGTTTGCTCATATCGGAGGCGACCTTCTCTTCAAATATGTTCTCGCCTTTCAGCACCTCCAATCTGATCAGGTCGGACCGCAGAATAGGATAGCCCTTAATCCTGGAAATCGCCTCGCTCGTTTCGGTTTTCCAGGTGCCCGGTAGGCCGCAGGTGATGAGCAGAACACCTGCCCCCAACTCGTTTTCAACGAATCTGCCAAACGGTTCCTTCAGTCTGAATCTCCTACGTGGCTCAACTTGCCGCATTAGATTATAACGGCTCAAATTCCCTTTGTCATGGCCGGTGAAGAA
>CAYFSE010000219.1:0-1917 GCA_964345725.1 uncultured Dehalococcoidales bacterium | reverse complement strand
ACAAAGTCCCTTAAAGAGCTGAAGATCATTGAGAGAAAGGACAACAGATATCATCTAGCAAAAGATATCCAGGACGTGATGATTCCCTCTACGATCCAGGATGTCATCATGGCACGGGTGGACTCGTTGCCTGAGGGGGCAAAGGGAGTCCTCCAGACGGGTTCCGTAATTGGGAGGGAGTTCAGCTATGAGCTGATAACGAGGGTCACGGGCATATCGGAGCGAGAATTACTGTCTCATCTATCTGCCTTAAAGGATTCAGAGCTGATGTATGAAAGGGGCATTTACCCCCAATCGACGTATATTTTCAAGCATGCGATGACGCAGGAAGTCGTCTATGAGACACTTCTTCTGCAGCGGCGGAAGGTTTTACATGGGCTGGTCGGGGAAGCCATCGAGGAGCTGTACACAGACCGCATCGAGGAGCAGTACGAACTGCTGGCCCATCACTACGGCCTGGCAGACGACGGGGAAAAGGCGGTGAACTCCGGCCGGCTGGACGGCGAAAAGGCCCACAAGTTGAGCCAGTTCCAGCAAGCGATTACGCTTTATGAACAGGCCGCAGGGTGGGTCCTGAAACTTCCGGAAAACAAGATCCGGCAGGAAATCCTGGTGGACATTAGGTTGGAGATCTGTTCGAGCAATATTGGATTGGGGCAGTTCGAAAAAGCGGAGGAGGTGGGTTTGCAGGCAGAAACTACGGCGAAGGTGCTGGGTGACCGGGCGCGACTTGGCATAACATATCTCGGAATAGGCACCTCTTACATTTACCGGGGTAATTTCAAAAAGACCGAGTACCACACCTTGCAAGCCATCGACTATCTTGAGGGGACCAGCGAAGAACATTCACTAGCGGTTGCCAACCACCTTTTGGGAGGGTGTTATATCGGGCAGGGCTTGTGGCGGAAATCCGAACCACATATTTCAAAAGCCGTAATAGCCTATGAAAAGCTGGGCCAGAAGACCGAATATATTATGGTGTGGAACGCCCTTCCCTACACCCTAGGATGCGCCCAATTGGGGTACAACCTGGGGGTCATGGGCCGGATTGCAGAAGCCAAGGTACTTTTCGAGAAGGGATATGCGCCGGAACTGGAACAGGTCAGCAATCTCACCACCAAGATGATCTATTGTTCATGGCAGGGCCTTTTTATCTCCCTGTTCGGTGAGGACCATTTCGGGGCGTCAGCCAGGATGGATCAATTGGTGGAGCTGGCCGAACGATCGGATTCTCCCTTTATGATTCTCGTCTTCAGCCTCGCCAAAGCCAATATCCTGCTGGGGATGGAGGATTTCGCATCGGCGTTGTCCTCAAGCCAAAAAGCCCTGAAGGCCATTGAGGGAAAACCGATCCGCACCGGACATGTGGTCAATCTCTATTACGACTTGGTGCTGGCCGAGTTGGGGTCGAGCAACCAGGAGTCGGCAAAGCAGCATTTCGAGGAAGGACGACAGTTGATCGAGCTGGCCCCGCACTGGTGGGGGCCCCGCTTCGACTTTCTGCAGGGGCTGCTGCTCATGGCGGAGGCTTCCCCCGACTATACGCGGGCGGAAGAATGCTTCCAAAAGTCGATACAGGGTGACGAAGAGGTCGGCGCGGTGGTACCGGCAGCCCAGACGCGTTTTTATCTAACACAGCTGCTGGGGCAAAAAGGAGAAGTTGAGCGCAGTCGCTCTCTGCTCAGGGAAATCCGGGACCAGTTTCGTGATTGGAATATACCCGTTTGGCAACAAAAATGCGAACAGGCGTTGGAGGCCTTGGAGAATTAAGGATAAAGGATTACGGTTGCTTCAAGATCTTGCCAGAACCAGTTATTAAGGAGTGCCCTGATTCAATATTTCAAGATGAAATGTTGCTTGAGGAAACAAGCAGAAAATATTGATTTGCGTTAGAAATCTTTACTTTATCCCCTTCCC
>CAYFSE010000218.1:0-9826 GCA_964345725.1 uncultured Dehalococcoidales bacterium | reverse complement strand
GACGGATTTGAAAAGATAAGAAAGGATATCCTAGGTAGAACCAAGGAAAAGAAAGAATGGGCAACTTTGTGGCGCCGTTATGGCACACGCGGGAGCTTTGATATAGTAGATAAGCTGGGGCTGTTGCCCACACGTAACTGGCAAGGAGGAACATTTGAAGGTGCAGAGCAACTAAGCTTCCCCTCTCACGAGAAAGAGTGGACCTGGCAGAACAGGGCATGTGGTCACTTTTGTCCTACACCCTGTTCTCTATATATGGAGGTCGAAAAAGGACCTTATCTGGGCACGCACTGTGACGGCCCTGAGTACGAGACGATTTATGCCTTTGGACCGAATTGCGGAGTTGACAAACTAGAGGCTATTGTCGCTGCGAACCAGATATGCGATGAGGATGGCCTTGACACTATATCAGCTGGGGTGAGTATTGGCTTTGCCATGGAATGCTTTGAAAAGGGGCTTATAGGGACAAAAGACACCGATGGCATTGAGCTTCGGTTTGGCGATGACGAAGCGATGATTGAGATGCTGAAGAGAATAGTCAATCAAGAGGGATTGGGATTACCATTGTCAGAAGGGGTGAGAAGAGCATCGCAAGAGATTAAGGGGTCTGAGGCATTTGCCATGCAGGTCAAAGGTCTGGAGCTTGGCGGTTATGAGTGCCGCGGTGCCAACGGCCAAGCCCTACAGTTCGCGATTAACAATCGGGGAGGATGCCATCATGGCTACGGGTGGGTAGCTAGAATCGAAGCCCTTGAGGGCACCAGACTGCAAGTAGAAGGCAAGGGGGAGCAGGTAAAGAATATGGCTATTGGCCAGATGGTCACAGATTCTGTTCCATGTTGTTCATTTGGGCGGCAGGTGTCTGGCTCAGTAGATAAGAATGTCTCGTCAATATTTGGAGAAGCCTGGTCATCTGATGATCTGAAAGAGGCAGGCATGAGAATCATGTGTCAGGAACGGCTATTCAACATGCGTGAAGGCATTAGGCGAGAAGATGACACGCTGCCAGGAAGATTACTAAATGAGCCCAAGCCTGACGGCCCAACCAAGGGAGAAGTAGTTCACCTGGAGGAGTTGAAGGATGGCTACTACCGCGCTTTGGGTTGGAATCTATCAACCGGTAATCCTGATGATTCACTTCTGGACAAACTCGGTATCAAAAAATGACATCTGTAACTCTGCATAAGTACGCATGACCTTATGTCTTTTCGGGGTTCGACCCCTAGCTCCTGAGGCTATTCTAAGTGCACTTGCGTTCGATGGCAATTTGGACATAGACCTTACCCAAGCGTTTTCGGCAAATTACTCAGCATTCCTGGACTATTGCAGTGTTTCGGCTTTGCCCATCAACATTATGGCTAGCATATCTACTGATTTTGGCCAACGCAGCTACAGCTCTCTTTGCATCACCAAACGTGGCAATGTTGTTTTGAGCTAGAAAGGCATATTCTTCAGCGGCAAATTCTGGCAACGCGAACAATGTGACAGCCAGCGGCTTCTTGATTTTTCTTGCTGCCTCCACAATGCTCTGTGTGCATGGCCTGCCGGGATCGCTGATTGCCAAAAGCATATCCACGCTTTCATCTTCATCCAGAATCTTCAGTGTTTCCCCGTAAAGATTTGGAGCCACTAATGTAGCTACGCCAATATCGGTGGGGTTGCCGACACTCGTCCCCACTGGTGGCAGTAATCTGGCGAGCCTCTCCAGAGTTGCACTTGATAACCTGGCCATTTCAAGCCCAAGCTCAATACAATTATCAGTGGTACCAACATTAGTCCCTCCCATTCCGGCCACAACGGCAATCCTTTTGCCTCTGGGTAGTGGCAAACGATAAAGACAAGAAAGACAGTCTACGATTTCCTCAAAACTGCGAACGCTGATTATCCCGGCCTGTTCAAACATAGCCTCCCAGACATATTTCGCCCCAGCCAGAGCACCGGTATGCGACATGGCAGCCTTGGCTCCGAGTTCAGTAGCGCCACCTTTCCAGATGATGATAGGTTTTTCCTTCGAGATTTCACGGGACAGCTGGAAGAATCGTCTCCCATCTTGGATGCCTTCTAGATATGAAATGACAATCCCTGTCTCCTTATCCTGTCCAAAATACTCCAGGAAGTCCACAGCGTTTAGATCGCATTCGTTGCCACAGCTTATTACTTTGCTGAATCTAATACCTTTCTTTGTCAAAATATGGGTCAGGTAATCGACAAAAGAGCCGCTATGTGAGAAAGAGCCTACAGGTCCACCCTCAGTCGTTATGCCATGCATTAACCCTTGAGGAAATGTCACCAATTTAGAAGTTGGGCAGTAGATACCTATTGAGTTGGGGCCGATAACCCTGATACCTCTGGAGCGAGCAACTCTGCAGATCTCCTGCTCGATTCTCTTTCCCTCGATTCCTTTTTCGCCAAAACCGGCCGTGAAAACGATAATCCCCTTCATTTCTTTTTCGGCACAGTCTTGTACCACTTGCAGCGTAGTATCTGGCGGTGTCATAAGGACGGCAATATCAACGTCATGGGGAATGTCCTTTATGCTCTGATAAGCTTTTAACCCCAGCAGTTCTGTTTCACGTGGGTGAACCGGGTAGATTTCTCTAAAGCCTATTCGAATAAGCCCCTGCAAAAACATCCGGCCGAAGCTACCTTCCCTGCCTGAAGCACCGATAATACCCAGAGATCTTGGATGAAATATCCGCTCCAGGTCTGATACGGTAGGACTCATCAGTCATTACCTCCCTGGAAACACACATCCCAGGCGCGGCCTATCTCGAGTCCGTTCAGACGATAGAGCCGAATGTAAGCACCGTACGAAGTTATTCCTACCATAATACTTCTCCTTTCGAGAAATGGAAACTAGACTTTGATCAAATGTCTGAAGCCAGAATCCGGTCGCGTAGTGTCTATTCTATCACTTTCAGGACTTCATTATTAGACCATTTGACCGCAACTGAATCTGTCACAGGATTATTCGTCAGAATCGCTATCCTAACCCTCTGTAGTCTTCCGTCACATTCCAGCACAGTACACAAGTGCGAACTTCCTCTTGAAGGATCCGCCTAGGCGCATTTCCACACTTAATCCACAGCTTCTCCTTCGAATCTATTTCGTTCGCAGGAAGAGGATACCTCAATTGAGCAGAAGGCCGAAGGGATACAGACATGAGTCGTGGCTGCAGTTGTTATAATATGGCAAGCCTTCCAGAAGGAGGAAGCGTATGGATCACAAGGTTGTTCACTACGCTGAATACTGGGCGGGCAAGAAGTTGAGCTATCCGAATGTCCCCGCTGAGGCTGGGAAGTTCTCCCGGTCGGTTGTGGTCGGCAACCTGATCTTTATCTCCGGCTGCCAAGGGGCCAACGATGAGACAGCCAGAGTGGAGACCTTGGTATTCGAGGAACAGATGGAGATTGCTTTAGGAAAGATTCGCCGTGCCCTGGAAGAAGCAGGCAGCTCAATGAACAATCTGATCAAAAACCTCATCATGTTGAAGGATCTGAAGGACTATCCTGCTATGCGTCGTACCGAGTTGGCCTATTATCAGAAGTATGCTCCATTCTTGATAGACAATCCCCCGGTTAGTTCTGTTTTGGGGGCACAGTTGGGCAAACCCGAATACCTGGTTGAAATAGAGTCGATTGGAGTCATCTCCAGGGAATAACCTCGGCTGCGGACGAAAGGTGGCCTCCAAGAGTATACTGAGGTAAGGGCTGCCAGTCATTTCCAGATCACTGACAGCGACAGGAAGGCACCGAGCTATGAAAGCGTGTGGCAAGTGGAATTGACTAATGAGGGAGTGCGAGTATACCATAGAACGGCCTTCGGCACTGGAGACCATAGCCGTAGTCATGTCGAGATAAGCTGCATTTCTCCAAGTGCAAAGGTGACCGGCCTCACTGAATCAAAGTAGGAGGTATGTCAAAATGAAAGAAGCCAAGAATTCGACACCAGGCTCATGGAAAAGCGGGAACCTATCTTATGGCTCTCGTCTGACGCTTGCGATTGCCAAGAAAATGCTGGAAGCTGGTGAGAAAGAAGCAATGAAACAGGGTGTGCCTATGTCAATGGCTATCAGTGATACCGGTGGCAATCTAGTAGCCTTCAGGCGCATGGACAACGCAGCGTTGTTCAGCATACAGATTGCCATGGACAAGGCGTTTACCACGGTCTTTGGGAAGATGCCTACCGGGAGCTTCGCCGACTTCTATCGTACGGGAGAACTGGTGCCGCTCTTCTTCCATAAACGTTGGATTACGTTTCCAGGAGGGTTTCCAATCACAAAGGATGGAACGATACTAGGAGGCATCGGTGTGAGCGGAGGGACCGTCGAGGATGTGTATGTGGCTAGGGCAGCCTTACAGGCAGGTGGGTTCGTCCTCGATGATGTACATGCCGTCATAACGGCTATGAGGCGGGATGCACAGAAGAAGCGGAGGAGATAGACGGGCTGCCCTTGGCCAGACACCGCTGGGTCTCCTCTGTTAACCAGCTCCAAAGCTAGTTACAAAAGAGGCTGTACCGTGTCTATCGCCCCCGGCTATTCTGCCCCCAATCTTCTCTTGTACCGGTGTTGTTCCCACTCAGGTGGATATTTGCGATTGAGTACGCCCCAATAACTGTGCGTAGACAAAGCACTACGGCTCTGTTTCACAAAACCGTTACAGTCAAGCACTGAATACGTATAACCTCTATCTAATACTTCCTTCATGATGTCCTCCACCAGTCCTCCATCATCCACTACTGGATAGAATGCCTGGTAGAGTTCGATGTTGCCAAGAGCCTTTTCTATCCTGCTGAGTTGTGCCTTGCTGACAATTTCAACCTGACAAATATCGAGGTGTTTGACACCGATATTCTGGATAATTGGCAGCATCTCAAATAATCTCCTCCGGTGAGGAGGCCAGGATGGTGTCTCAACGGTAACCGTAGGGATATGATTGACCGCCAGCCTCAAGTTGTCATACACGCTACCGGAGAAGTTTGTCGCTCCGAGATGAACTCTAACCTCATCAAAGCCTGAATCCTTGAGCCTTAATATATTGTCAAGATTCAACAGAGTTCCATTGGTATAGACTTTGGCCCATCCCCTCGTTCCCATAAATGGGTCAACCACATTCCTGAAGAATCGCATGAATTCTTCAAGGATAGAAATATAAAACAGTGGTTCACAAACACCGGTGAACTCGTAGTATTGCATCTTGGCGTTGGTAGTGATCATTTGCTTCTCTTGTGCCAGACGTTTCTGTATTATGTCTTGCCATTCATCCCCTAGACTGAATCCTTCCGGCGGCACGTAGTCATGACGAACTATGTGAGGATCAAAACAATAGATGCAGTCTCTGTTACAGACGTCTGGCAGTCCTACATCTCTTCCCAGCAGAAACGCTCGATGATACGCGTCTGAATAAAAACATCCGTAGCATCCGGGCGAGATATCCTCTCCTACATAAGCACAGCTTCCGTGGCATTTGAGTTTTAGCCCCCTGAGATTCTCTTGCCTTTCGATTTTCTTTTTGTAGGCCTCTTGAATTGGAATGATTTTTATCATTGTCTCATCCTTCGCTATTTCGGTAAACGGGAGGATACTGAATCTAAGAGCAGGTGGTCATTGGTTATAGCGACGAATTCTGCATACTTTCGCTGAGACGCAGCAATTCTAGGAAACAGTGGCCGTATTCTGTTGTAGCTTGGTTGCAGAATGCCTTCTCTCTACGCCTCTATTCATCAAGATACAGGAATTTGGCAGGGTTTGTCTGAATCATTGTCTTGATATCTTCTTTCTTGATACCAAAGTGTATCATTGCACGAACAAACATTCGCCAACATTCGAGAGCATCACCGAAGAAGGGTTGCCCACCGTCGGTGCAAGGAATAACATAGTCTGGTCCTACCTCGGCCATCCACTCAAGACCCTGGTTCGGGTCAATCATGGGCCATATAATACTGGGCAGGACTTTGTTACCATCTACCTGGAGGTAGCAGCCAAGACGAGTCAATTCTCTATACTGCTGGACTGTGGCGCGCTCCGGCATCGCAGCCCAAGGCGCCGCATGCATCCAGAGCAGATGAGCACCAACCTCAGAGGCGTATTGTGCCATAGGCAGAATACGATCGTACGTCATAGCGGCGTGTCCCGTCATCACCGGTATTTTGTATTGAGCGCACAGTCGTATCACCTCTTTGACCTCACTATCCAGTTTGCCATGCTCGTCGAACATGCGGACCTCAGGACCACAGTTCTTGCCTCCGTAGGTTTGGCACCAGAATAGTACGGCCCCAAGATTCGGATACTTATCTATTAGATGTATCTGGTCAGGATGATGACTCCATGCCAGTATATGGGCACCCAGACAGTTGCAAGCGTGCTCGAGTTGCCCATCACTTACCATTTTGTCTATCCACTGTTGAGCGGCCCAAGCCTGTCCCACAGTGGGGAAGAAATGATCCTGGCTAATGAAGGCACGCATCTTGGCCCTGGAAGCCTTAACAGCATAGTCGATGATGTCATTGGCTCTTGGAACATAGTCCGGATAGAGGCGCACCTGCGTATCTATCGAGTTTTCAACGAATTCGTCTTCGATTCCCATGTAGATGTCATAGAACATTTCATAGATGAAATGCCCGACCTGGCCCGAACGACCAGCCTTTCGGATGTCCCACAGTTTCTCGTATGTCCACTTGGCCGGGAAGCCTGCCTTCGCCACCCCTTCCTTGCTAACCGCTCTATATGCATCTATAGCCTCTTTCGGCGGAGCGTTAAACCTCTCGTGATGATCGTGTTCCTGTTCGAATAGTTTTGGATTGTAAGCTTTTCCTGGCATTTGGCTACCTCGCTATGTTTTAGTATTCTCTAAGTCTTTCTTAATAAACAACCCTCAGTTAGCTACTAAATCTACCAGGTTGTCGTTCCACCATCAACATAGATGATTTGTCCGGTGATAAAATCAGACGCCCTAGAAGCCAAGAATACTGTGGGGCCCACCACATCTTCAGGAAATCCCCAGCGTCCCAGAGGAATTCGTGCTTTCATCGTCTTGGCAAATTCTGGATTGGCCAAAGCTTGTCGCGTTAAATCTGTCTCAATGAGTGTGGGAGCGACCGCGTTAACACAGATGTTGTACTTTGCCCACTCGCAAGCCAGTGTGCGAGTAAGCGTGTCCACCGCCCCTTTGCTGGGGCTATACGCTACTGCGCCTGACGGAGCTCCATATCTCCCACGCACTGACGATACATTAACTATCTTGCCGCTCTTCTGCTCTATCATGACTCGTCCCACCGCCTGGCAACAGACAAAGGTGCCAAAAGCATTGAAATCCATGACCTTCTTCCAGTCTTCTAGAGGAATGTCTTCAGCCGAATTGCGAATGTTGATGCCAGCGGCATTGACCAGAATATCAACGTGTGAAAATGCCTGGACAACCCTCTCAACCATCGCTTTTACTGAGCGTGCATCGGTTACATCTGAGGCAACTGCCAGAGATTTCTTGCCCACAGCCTCGATCTCCGCAGCCACAGGCTCGAGTTTGCCCAGTGTACGACTTGTCACGACTACATCTGCGCCATGCCTGGTTAGACCTAAGGCCAATGCCTTACCAATACCTCCGGCACCGCCAGTAACAATACCCACCTTTCCCGTCAAATCAAAAAGGTCAGTCATTATCTCCTCCGTCGGCTTATGAAAAGCCACTTCTTTAGTAATTAACCTTGTCCAGTCCTTTTAAGCCGAGCATCTGTCTGGCTTCGTCAGGCGTTGCCGGGATTATGCTCATCTGTTCTGCCATAGCGACAACTCGGACTACTTGTTCAGCACTGTCTCTTGTCAGTCTACCATATCCAGCCCACAGGCTATCTTCCATGCCGACCCGAACGTGACCTCCAAGCGCTAAAGTGACTGCGGCAATTGGGATTTGGTCTTTCCCAACCGCAGCTACTGACCAGCTAAAATCACCCAGTACTTTCCTAGCATATTCATATATAAAAGTGAGAGTACCAGGTGTCGCTGGCATGCCACTCAGTCCACCCATCACAAACTGAACATGCAGAGGTTTGGAAACATAGTTCCGCATTACCATGAACTCGACAGCCCCGACCTGTCCTAAATCCCAGATCTCTATTTCGGGTTTTGTATCATTTTCTCTACAAATCTGACTGTATTCCCTCATCATTTTGTAAGTGTTTGGGAAAACAAGGTCTTCCTGCTTAATATGTGCCTCTTCCCAAGCGAATTTAAAGCTCTTCATCCTTTCCCCAACATGTATCATCGTACCGCTCAGTGAGCCGCAATTCAGAGTAGCCAACTCTGGCTTGAATTCAGGCACTACGGCAATGCGTTCTTTTTCATTACCTGCGCCGCCTGTCGTAATGTTTATGACCACGTTACAGCGGCTCTTTATATCAGAGACAATCTCACGAAAAACCTTCAAATCAGGCGTCGGTTCGCCTGTCTCATGCTTTCTGGCATGGATATGGACAATGGCAGCACCCGCCTCGTATGCTTTTACCGCGTCATCGGCAATTTGTTTTGGTGTTGCCGGTAGATAATCCGACATACTAGGCGTCGGTCCTTGACCCGTAACCGCTGCGGTAATAATGACTCTACGCAAAACTTTCTCGCCTTCTAGCATAACTTTCTCCTTCTTCTCATCATTGATACTTATTCATTTCGGGCTTTGAAGAGAACCAGCTGTCTTAACAGCCGCCTGTTTATCTCGTCCAATACCTGCGTTCGCGTCTTTCCACCATAATTATACCAACCACTGCCTGTTTTGATGCCTAACTCATTCCTGTTGACTTTGTCCAGCAGCGTTGCCGACGGCTCTGTTCGGTTGCTCAGTATCTTGAAGAGGTTTGCGGAGACTCTCGCTGAAGTATCAAGGCCGATCATATCGTCTGCCTCCATAGGGCCAATGCATGATAGCCGGAATCCATACATTGCCTTGGCAGCCATGTCGATATCTTCAGGTGTGGCAACGCCTTCATCCAGTAGATAGCTGATTTCGCGAAAGATGGCGCCTTGAATCCTGTTGACGATGAATCCGGGGATTTCTTTTTTCACCAGAATCGGTTTTTTGCCAACTTGCAGCATCAAATCCTTCGTCGCTTCAACTACATCCCCGGACGTGTATTTCCCACTGTGAATCTCGACTAGTGGCATAATATGAGCAGGGTTGAAATAGTGTGTACCAACGACGCGATACGCCGTCTTCATGTCCCCTGCCAATGTAGTAATCGTAATACTACCGGTATTGCTGGCTAATATGACATCCGGATCACAATCATCAAGCTTTCGGAAGACTTCTTTTTTGTCAGCTAACACTTCGGCAATCGTTTCCACAACAAAGTGACACCCTCTGATAGCTCCCGCTAGCTCGGCCATTGGTATATAGGTAATCCTCGACTTAATAACCTCGGGGGCCTCTTCCAGTAGTTGGAACTCAGCAAACAGCTTCAGATTTGCATCTATCTGGTGTCGACACTTATCCAATGTCTCTCTTCTGCGCGCCAGTACCTTAACGCTTCTGCCAGCCTGAGCAAAGCTCTGGACAATGCCTTCACCCATGTTGCCTGCCCCTATCACCACGATCTGGTTTATCTCACTCGGTTTACGATAGCTGATTTCATTCATAGTGCTTCAGTCCCTCTACACATATTATCAGTAGCGGCCTCAGGAATGTTTCAAGGTTATTTCGCCCAGGTAGGTATCCTTCCGTGTTCTGGCCGTTATGGTCTCTTCCTTATACCCGGCTGCTGCTATTGTTATAGTATATTCCGTGTTATCCGCTAATTCCTCGAATTCAAAGTCGCCAAAGGCATTAGTCTTCACCTC
>CAYFSE010000217.1:0-2425 GCA_964345725.1 uncultured Dehalococcoidales bacterium | reverse complement strand
GAGCTTTTTTAATCCCCCCAATTACCTGGGGGGCCTCAGGAGGGAAAATAGGGAGACGGGCCTGAAGATAGCCAGGTTATTCACTGAAAGCGGCTTAGACACCGAGTTCGTCGATGACATCAAGCTGCATGTATGGAGGAAGATGATTCATAAATGCACCGTGTCCTCCCTGTGTGCGGTGACAGATAGAACCATAAAGGAGGCCCTGGAGTGCCCTGCCACCAAGGAGATCGCTGATGCCTGTTTCAAGGAGGCCATGGCAGTGGCCAAGGCCATGGGTTACGATCTGGGTGAGGAATACCTCAAGGAGTGTCTTGGGTATCTGGAGAAGGTGGGGACCCATAAGGATTCCATGTGCGCTGACATAGCCAACAGATTGCCCACGGAGATCGATTTCCTCGGGGGGAAAGTGGTGGCATATGGGCGCGCACAAGGCGTGCCGACCCCCTTTCTTACCGCTATGACAAACTTGGTTAAGGCCATGGAGGAGGGCTATCTGCGAGAAGAAGTGAAGGGGAAATAGGCCAGGGCGTTTAATAGGTGCTACCCTGCAGGGTAATCTTCATAAAAAAGGCGGAGTTTTTGACCATGGATTATCTGCTATAGTTGCTGGTGGGCTCTTGAACCTCTGCCGAGTCCAAACTCAGGCCTTTTGGGTTCCGAGTTTTTCCTGGTAGGCTGTGAGACACTTCCTCAACCAGTCGGGTACGCTGATTTTCTCGAAGGTGTCCGTAGTCACGCATACGGTGACGTTGTGCCCTTCTACGAGAACTTGCCGATCACCACCTGCTCGGTAGCCCCTATAGGACCAGGTGATCGATGTTTGGCCGATGTTGCGCACCTGGACCTCCATATCGATGTGATCGCCATATTTTAGTCGCTGGCGAAAGTCACTTTCCACGTGGACAGTAGGAAGTGATACATTATGCTTGTGCAGCACGTCGGCATAATCGATTCCCAGCTCGCACCGAAAGAATTCCTCCATGGCCAGATGAAAATAGTGCAGGAAACGTGGGTAGTAGACAATTCCCGCATTATCGATATCGCTGAAACAGACCTTTATGGGGGCTCGAAAGGCCATGACGTCCTCCAAAAAACGTTATAAGCTACGAGTATCGATTTGAGAGCTTGTGGGCAAGATATCTTATACTAGTATTTTCTCCCTCCATCAATTGGTTTTGATTCGCTGCACTCTGAGCCACGGTCATAAATCGCCCTGCCTTTTTTGCCTGTCACAATCGGAGTTCGATAAAGATTGAAATGGAAGAGATCGTGTAATCCAAGATGCAATCTTACATACGAACAAGAGCAAGAGATACTCATTTGCGATTCCATTATTTCCCAAGAAGCATGAGGTTAGATTAGTTTGTCTGGTCATTGCAGGTTTCAACCGGCATTCGATAAGATCAGCGAGGAGGAGGGATACCAGGATTCAATTAGCAAAGGTCGCACACTCTCCATCAGGTGTGCGTTAAACGCGGAAGAAACTCCCTCTTCGCTTGCCCAGAGGGGGACTAGAGCGCGACTCCTGGGCTACGAACTCATTCAAAACCAAGAACTTTGACCGGCCGTTTCTTAGAAGAAATCGCTCGATCTAGTTTCTCCTTTGACATATCTCTTTATCCTGCTAGAATGGATTCAATCGATAAAGTCAAACCATCCGTGAGGGAGGGGCGGAAAGCCACGGGCCTTTGAATCCTAGGTGTGGAAACTGTGAGTGGCTTTTATCTAAATCGGTGAGTATTATAGCGGAATCGTTGGCAGAACCACTTTAGCGAAATAACCAATAAAGTTAAGAGACAGCCGCGTTACCGAAGTGAATAGGTTACCCGGCTTTTTGTTTTTCGAGGTAACGTTGATTGTACCGCGGAGATTCGTCATTACAAAGACAGGGGGGCTGTAGAAGCATGAGAGCGGTAGCAAAAATTGTCTTATTGGCAGCACTGGTCTTATCGTGCACTGGATGTACCTCTGAGCAAGAGAAGGTGTGGAAGGAGCTAACCACTAAGTCTAAAATGCTTTATCAACAAGGAAGGTATTCAGAGGCGATCCAGGCAGCTAAGGAAACACTGCAAGTTGCAGAAAACACATTTGGACCTAACCATCCCTATACAACGACGTCTCTAAACAATCTGGCGTTGGTTTATAAGAATCAAGGCAAGTATGCCGAGGCCGAGCCGCTTTACAACCGGTCACTGAAAATAAGGGAGGAAGCCCTTGGGCCAAATCATCCCGATGTGGCGGCTGTTTGCGAGAATTTGGCAGAGCTTTGCAGGCAGATTGGCAAAGAAGATGAGGCCAAAAAGTTAGAAGCACGTGCCACAAGAATCCGTTCAAATCGATGAGTGAACAAGATAGGGCCTGCCTTTCTAATACAAGCAACTATGATACAGAGTTGAGCCTCACTGGCGAGAGGGGTATATAA
>CAYFSE010000216.1:0-2543 GCA_964345725.1 uncultured Dehalococcoidales bacterium | reverse complement strand
AAATGAGTAAAGACCCTTCTCGAGAACGCCATGTAGGGCCAGATGCCCGACTTTGAAATCATCCACCTCAAGGACTCCAATCTGTTTTGGGGCGATTGTCAGCTTCTTGATGTACGGTTCCAACTCATGGTTGAAATAGGACAATGCCCCCGCTGAAATCGATACGCCTTTTA
The DNA here is from genome assembly GCA_964345725.1 of uncultured Dehalococcoidales bacterium. Taxonomy (GTDB): domain Bacteria; phylum Chloroflexota; class Dehalococcoidia; order GIF9; family AB-539-J10; genus RBG-13-51-36. Next base: position 2,370 of record CAYFSE010000216.1, on the reverse strand, counting down.
GGAGGGCGCCTCCGATGATGATTTCTTGAAATGCTCCTTTGTAGATTTGTATGTTGCAGTTAAATTCGCCGCCCCAGAAGCCCACCGAGCAGTAAACGTCGCTCTCCATATCTAACGCATCAATCTCTTGCAATTGAAAGCCGCGGTTGAACGTGCCCCCATAAACGACCAGCGGCTTTGTCATACGTCCGCCCGAAATCGAAAAGCCGTTGAATGTACCCCCATGAATGTGAACGCTTCCAAATAGGTGACAGTCAACAAACGAGATGTGCGTTTGGCAAGTAACGCGATCGATAGCGAAGTGTTCAAGCAACGTTATCCCGCGTAGAACTCTTTGGTTGGTGTCTGGATAGTATTCACTGAATCCTGTCCGCTTCCCTGACATAGCATCGAGGATCTCGGACGGCGTTACGATTGGCTTGCTTTGGTTCATGTTGTCTCCCTTCACGCCTATCTTACACATTTTTCGATTAAGCTAATCCGCACCGCGTAGAGTCACGGCCAACCAAGAGAGTGCCCCATGGAAACATCTTCCCCTTATACTTCCTGTCTGGCGTCGGTTTCAGCACCTAGTTCGAGCAAACCTCATCCAGTGCTGCTACCCTTCTACGGCGAAAGAATACCAAACGTTTACCACTTAAATATCCCCCCTGCTATGGTTCACTCATAAGCATGCCTCCTGACGATTGAGCTAGGGTTTGTAGCCGTACGTTCAAGCCACGAGCTTAGCCTCATAGTCTTCTTGAAGATTGCCAAGGATATCTTCGTAGGTGCTATTAATGGTGATGCCATCCATCTGCTCTCGCCAGGCATCAAGAATCTTTCGGATGCATCAGAGCCTTGTCCCGCCAAGTTCTCCTCCGTCAGTTTCACCAACACTACGTCTTGACCAGGCTGCACGTACAATCTCCTTTGTCTGAAGCTCCAAGAATGATCCCAGATTACCTTCTCTGAGAAATTGAACACGTTCACCAGGCTCGGGCTATCGACCTTGTTACCTTTAGCAAAGGATATGCCGGTCATGACGGCTGTCCCGATCCCATAGTTGTGAAGCGTGACGGCCTTATGGTTGATGAATTTGGATGGGTAAACTGCCAGCAGCGGCTTGATATTCGCCAGGGCCAGCCTCTCCTCACGTTCTAACCCCTTGGAAAAACGTCTGTTTGTCCTTATCTCCACCAGGATGGCAGTGAAGGCAGCTATAGGAGATCGTCGCTGTGATATCGCTGTGATAGAGGAAATGACTGTGGTCTGTTCCTGTATCATTACTGTATCCTGGCATTGGCAGTCTTAAGCAAAGTCAAGCGCATAAAATTCTTCATCTTATGATTTATTGCAGTCAAGCAGGTCGGTTTGAGCGAGGGCGAGACCCGACAACATCCGTTGCCAGCTTCCTGGGTTTCGCCCTGCTCAACCCGGCCTACGGAACTATATGGGCGTGTCGTCCAATAAGTCATCTACTCAGGCTTGAGTGAACATTACCACCGCAGGTGACCTCTATAAGGGAAGTTTCCGGCTTCGATGTCGTCCTTGAAGTCAAGTCGCCCGGTGACACCGTCGAAAACACCCGTGCCGCTGCCCGCTACGATAGGATGTTGACAACGTCCAAAGATCTCTCCAACCAGGTTGTCCACATCCTCGTACTTCGCCTCGAATTGGTAGGTCGTGCGGAACGTACCGGCCTCTCCGTTGTACCAGCCAATGAAGATCTCGGTCCCCGTCTCTCGGTAGGTCCCGCTCGGCGAGCTTTCGGCGGTCTCGACGAATACGTATAGGCAACCTTCCAGATCACCCTCCATTATGTTTGCGAAGTCTGGGCTCTGACCCGCAGGACCTGTTACCGCGTCGAGGGGACATTGGGGATTTACCACATCGTCAAAAAAGCCAGTCCCCGCTATCTGCGTCGCTCCCCCGGCTAGCGCCGGGGCGGGAACCGCCAGAACAACACTGTTAAGTGCCACCACCGCCAGGGCAGTGAGCGCTAAGATTGTTAATCGTCGTTTCATCACATTTCCTCCTGTGCTTAGATGTGGGTATGTGGGTTACCAGTTCTGGTAACGACCAAACAAAGCCAAACGTTTACCATCCAAGATCTGCTAACGCTATGGTTCACTCATAAGCCTGCCTCCTGACGATTAAGCTAAGGTTTGTGGCGTACGTTCAAGCCACCAGCGTAGCCTCATAATCCTCTTGAAGGTTGCCAAGGATATCCTCATACGTGATATAAATGGTGATACCGTCCATCTGCTCTTGCCAGGCATCGAGTATCTTTCGGACAGTCGCCTCATCATAGCCCTGTCCCGCCAGATTCTCTTCCGTCAGTTTCACCAGCACCACGTCCTGGCCAGGCCGCACGTACAATCTCCTTTG
>CAYFSE010000215.1:0-2630 GCA_964345725.1 uncultured Dehalococcoidales bacterium | reverse complement strand
TGTCAGGTGATAGCGGTTTACAGGCTATAATTCACTCCGATGGCAAAAACTAAAGCGGTTTTAAGGTACTTCTCCGTCCCAGCGGCATTCTCTCCTTCAATGTAGAAAGTGTTCGAGCCACCCAGGTTAAGCTCGAGATTGTCTGATAACCGATAGGCAACACCAAGACCGACCGAAGTTGAATTAATACTGTAGTCGAGGTCTGTCTGATAGGCTTTTTTTGCGCCGCTCGAGGAATACAGGCAACCGACGCTGGCTTTCAGAGCCTCACTCAGGGTGTATTCGAAAGCCGCACCCACATCAAAACCATTTTCAAGATTATCAACATTTCTGGTGGTACCGTCCCAGCCGACACCGGTGTTCATGTAGTAATTGAAACCGGCGTCGGCTTTTAAGGCCGGCGTCACCATATAGCAAACTCCCAGAGCCAGCATGGCAGGCATATCGTAGTTCTCTTTGGCCCCGTCCTCGATCACACCTTCAATATCAACATCAGATTCGGTTTCCAGCTCCAGTTTAGTCATCATTTCATACCTGATCCCGACATTCAAACCGTCCATCGGCGAGAGGTTGACGCCAACGATGCCGGTGAAACCGGTGCCCTTCTTGGTCGCGTCTTCCAACTCCAGGTCGGAGGTGGCGGCTGCGTAGGCAGTCATTTCCGCAGCGGATTGGGTGGCAGCACCAGCCACGGTTGTCCAGTAAGCTGCACTGTCGGGCATACCTATCGTAGTGTAGTACGAAGCGAGCAGTGTGGCAGCATTTGCAGCGTTCGTATACTCAACGGCCGCGCCAGTGAAGAACGTCGGTGCGGGTATCATGCTACCGCCACCGGGATTAATCTTAATACCCGTCAGGTGACCCGTGTAGCTATTGCTGGCTGAAACCAACCGGGCTCCAGCAGCGATCGAGATCATATCATTTACCTTGTATGAAACACCCACCTGACCACCCATATAGAGGGAAGTCCCCTCGAAAGCCATATCGAGTTCATACCCTGTGACACCTACTTCCTCCAGCGCGTCCGCCAATTCCGCGACTTTGGTTTCGAAGGAAGGTAGTCCTTCCGCAAAGTCAGCACTCCCTCCTCCTCCGATGGGCATAACACCAGCCGAAAAGGCAAGGCTACCGGTTTTATATGCAAGATAAGCGCTCGGGAACAGCGGTGCAGCTACCTTGCCTTCAAAGGTCTTGTCGCCAAGAAGGGTATTGGTGATTTCTCTGGTCTGGATGATTGACTGGTTATTTAGAGAGATATAAATCCCGTCTTCCAGTTTGGTCAGGCCCGCCGGATTGAAATACGCCGCATCTATGCAGGTTGAGGCGTTTCGATTCAGCGTTCGGATATACTGAGCGCTTTGGTTGGTGTTGGTCACGATACCGCCAGCCAGAGCCATACTGACACATAGTAACATGACAAAAATTCCGACCGTGAGCTTTCTCATGCAGATTTCTCCCTTATTTTGGTTCCTACGTGATTGAATGTCCTTGACGCCAGAAGGCCGGATGGGAGCTGCGTCGAATCCGAATCACCACCCGTCCTAAGAGAAAATCATTACCTTAATAATTGGACTGTTGGAATCTACTCGTCTATAATAGGAAATGTCAAACACTTAAACGGATTCAATGCCACCCCGCTTTTTCCATATCTCACCCTTGTTTGAAGTCTATTTCCTTCCTTGAATTGAGAATAAATATAAAAAGGGGTAGCCGAAAACGGGTTGGCTTGGCTACCCCTCGCGCGGTTGCTTAATCCCAGCGAATTATTGCTTACCTATGCCCTATCGAGCGGTGTCATACGTGGGTCTATGAGGTAGGTTATGATCTACTTCACCGAATTGGCGGAGAGCCAGTCGTGAGGAGGCACAAGTAAGCAAAAGTCCGGCTTATGTCCATACATTCCAGTAAATCCATTACAACAAATTGTTCATTAATGTCACCAGCTAACACATCATTACAGGCTCTAACCCGGATGTACGGACACAAGCCTTAAACTTTTTTTCATCAAAGAGCATTCAAAACATCGTCAGTCAATATCAGGGCAAATAACGTGCCACCCGGCATCATCCATGCCAACTCAACATGAGTTGATCAGGTTGAGCTGATCAGAGACTCATGGATTCTGAAGAACGCCTAATGCTAAAGCTTGTTCCCACAACCAGGACTGTTTAAACTAACCCTCGTTCGATTTCAGCTTTTTCAAATCACAACAGGGAAGTCCTGTGAGAACCAGGCGCTGCCCCGCAACTGTATGTTCCTCCGGTTGACTCATGCTTGAGACCGCCGCGAAGGAACGAGCCAGACACCTGTCTTTCTCTTTTACCTTCGAGGGCGAGGTTAAAGGTCAATGACCCGACTGCACTTCACCCCGACAGCGTTATCGGGGTTTTTTGTTCACAGATAGCGACCACCGTCAACCAGGCCGGTCAAGGATTATCTGCCGACTTTTGCCGCTGGTATGCTGGGCTATCGTGGTCAGTAGTAGTAGTACAATTGCATCGGCTGGCAGTTTGTCAGCCGGGGCTCTAGAATCCCAGTTTTCCCAGCGCGTCAGTTCCATCCTCTCCCGGCAGGATACCACTCGCGGGGCTAACACCCGGTGGATTACACCCAAGTCTCCGGCTGACTCC
>CAYFSE010000214.1:0-2481 GCA_964345725.1 uncultured Dehalococcoidales bacterium | reverse complement strand
CGTCACGGGCTGCGGCTTCGGAAGTATCGAACATGTTCCTGCCCCAGAACCTAGAGCCATCCTCACCACCGACAGTCATGAATTGGTCCTGGACCTCGCTAGGCAAGCTATTCCACGTGTCCCAATTCATTGCCTGGGTGAAGTACACGGCGTGAGCCGGCAGTATAGTCCAGCTTTTTGCGTACTCGTACTGTTTGAAGGTGTAAAGTGCTTCCCACGGTATCCACATGCCATCTATCTCCCCCTTCTGGAGAGCCTCGTAGGTGCCAGGCATGGGTACCGTTTGCGGAATAGCGCCCAGCAGCTGCGTCTGGGTGGTCGGTGGTCCCCCAGTCGCTCTTATCTTTAGCCCGCTCAAGTCCTCCAGACTTTCGACGGGCTCCGCTGTCGTTGTGATCAGGATATACGGGCTGGAGCACCACATCAACAATACTTTGTTGTCATCGTCAAAGTCCCCCGCCAAATTGGGATATTCTTCGTATATCGTCCAAAGTATAGCGGCAGCTTGTTCGGCACTCTCGAAGGCCATAAATGGAAGGGATACAACATCGGCCAGTGGAGTCATGCCTGCCCAATAGCCGTGAAAACACCACGCGAAATCGGCGGTACCGTCTACCACGGCTTCCCACAAGTCCGGTCCGGCCGCCAAGGTCTGGGCCCAGTATGGTTCTATCTCAACCGCGCCTTCAGTGACCTGTTCAATTGCCGCGAGCCACGGCTTTGCTGCTTCCTCCACAGCCCAGCCACCCTCCGGGTTCTGGTCACCGTACAGGAGTGTTATAGCCTCCTCCTCCTCCTCTTCCTCTGCAGGAGCACAGGCAACCACTGACAAGGCCATCACCAGTACGGCAGCCAATAAAATCAGTAACATTTTCTTCTTCATCGATTAACTCCTCCTTATCCAGAACTCAGACTTTAGTCGATTCAAAATCGTACCCTCATGTGGCACCACCCCCTTTTTGACCCCCTGTTGTAGGGGTCTCTGTTGTTTGTACTGATTTGATTGTTCAGAAACTGAAGCAAAGGTCATATGAGTACTTCCACGGCGTCAACACGGTCTCTTCCAAGAGTATCGTTATCACTCGCGTACAATCATAACACATGAATGTTAAGATCCTATTAACATTCTGTTTCTTCTGAAAGGATCGCCGAAAATGCCAGCCCGGGGTTCACTCAAGTCAGCTGGATATCGCCCAGGTTGATATCCTTTTTGGTGCTGATGTTCTCTATTGTCTTTACTGTACCGTGTTCTTCGATGTGCAGGTTATAGCCGGCGTTGTCCGGCAGGCCCTTGAACCAGAGATCGCCGAAATGGTCACTGGAGATAGCATACTTTTCACCGCTTTTGGTATCGGTCAGGGTGCAGATAGCTCCGATAACTACGTCCTTCTGTCCCGGGTCGTAAACGGTGCCGCAACGAAGCGCTTCATGAGGTTTAGGTAATATACTTGCGGCCTAAGGCCCAACTCGGGACGGATAACCTCGGCCCTGGCAATTAGATTGGCAAATCCAGACTCTTCGCCGACATTTGTCGCCTCGGTGGGACAGGCGTCGACACACCGTGGTTCGCTCCACCCGTTGTCCAGCAGATGGGCGCAACTGGTGCATTTCTGAGCGATGTGCAGACTCTCGTTAAAGTAGATTACATCATACGGGCAGGCATCAATGCAGTTTCCATGTCCGGCGCATTTCTCCGGGTCGATGATTACTGTACCATCGTGTCTCTTATATATTGCGTTGCGCTCACAGGCCGGGATGCATGGCGCTTCATCGCAGTGCATGCACAAGTGCGGTCGGTAGGCCACCTCGACTTTGGAAACGGCACCCCTGACCTCCTCCAGAAGCTTCACCCAGAACCGGCCGGCGTCCGGCTGCGGCCTAGCGTAAGGAGTCCAGTCATTGCCCACATGTTCGTCTTTGCATGCTATCTGGCAGCAGTAACAACCGTTACATATCGACAGGTCTATAATTGAGTATTCTCATCTATTGCGCACCCCCTTCAACCCAGCCCTCAAAACGCAGCCCGGCAGCCGCATCATAGTCTCTTTCAAAAGCCTCGGGCTTTTCCTGGCGCCACTTCTCCCACTCTTCAGGCTTGACCTTCTCCACGTCAACCAGGAACCCGCTGGACGCCATCCCGACGGCGTTTCTTGAGGTTATGCCCAGCGGGGAGATAGTGTTAATGGCCCCGCCGCGGTCAACCTTGCCATGAATCACAGGGTCGTAACGCGCCCCATGGTCCACGTAGGCCACACCTTCCCGGATTCTCTCCCAGACCAGGGCCCCGCAAAGCACTGTGCCCCTTTCATTGAATACCTTGACGATATCTCCAGTCTTAATACCCCGCTTCTCGGCCTCCTTAGGATGAATCCAGACCGGCTCGTACCTGTAGCCGTCGGCACCGGTCACCTTGCAGGTAAGCGCCTCACGTGTCCAAGAGATATCATCGGCCTGGGAATGCACCCGCCAGCGGCCGTGGTT
>CAYFSE010000213.1:0-1695 GCA_964345725.1 uncultured Dehalococcoidales bacterium | reverse complement strand
CCGAAGGAACCAATTTTCGCCCTGCCGTAGGGATTGACCATACCGACCGAGGTTGTCTCGGTCATTCCCCAGCCCTCGTGAATTCTGGCCTTGGTCCGCTTTTCCCACCCCGTGGCAGTGGCCTCCAGAAGAGCATCAGCACCGGAGATGAGGACTTTTATGTTTTTCCAGTTTACTCTGTCGGTCTTTTCGTAGTCCTTGAGATATTCATACAGGGCGGGAACGCTGTAGAAAATAGTCCCTTTGTAGTTTTCTATCGCGCCAAGGATGTCATCAGGGTCAGGAGTGGTGATCAATATTGAAGTGTAGCCCTCCGTCATTCCTCCCATCATGACCACTGCTTGACCATAGATGTGATAGAAAGGCAAATAAGCTATTACGACCTCTTTCCCTTCCTGTACGATATCGCCCCAGAAGCCGTTGGCGAGCTGTCGGGCGGCGGCAAAATTGTAGTGAGTTATCATGGCACCTTTGGGCCTACCGGTTGTTCCTCCGGTGTAGGGAAGAGTCACTATGTCCTCTCTAATATTGAACTTGATATCGGGCGGATTCGGGGGATACTTCTTGAGCAAGTCCTGGAATCGATAGAATCCCTCCTTTTGAAATATCTCCACAGGGGGGGCAGCCATCTTCTGGTACACAGCGCGGAGCACACTGCTGCCCAGAAACTTCTTCATTGAAGGTAGGTATTCGCTGATGCTGGTCAGAATGACGGCATCCAGCTTGACTCCGCTTTTCTCCACGTTATCATAGAGAATATCCAGGCAGACAAGCATTCTCGCCCCGCTGTCTTCGATCTGGTACTTGATTTCCGGGCTGACATAAACCGGACTGATTGCCGTTAAGGTGGCTCCCGCTTTCAGGGCTCCGTAATAAGCTATGATGAACTGCGGTGAATTGAGCAGCAGTAGGGCAATCTTGTCTCCTTTCTTGACGCCTAAATCAACTAGCGCCGCAGCAAACCTGTCGACCTGTTCCCTGATCTCCTTGTAGTTCATCTTTCTACCGTAGAATGCTACGGCGGTCTTGTCCTTCCATTTCTCCGTGGTCTCATTAAAGGTGTCTACCACGGATCTTTCCTCGACTGTTACATCCTTGGGCACACCTTCCAGGTACCATTTTGTCCACGGCCTGGCTTCATATACGGCTTTGTTGGGATCCTCTGTCATTGTCTTACCTCCATGTTTATAACAGAACTTTACTACGGATCGGACTTTCGGCTAAGCACAAAACGCGATGATTCACTCTTCCTGAGATTCAAGCTCATCTTACCCGCATTTTGCCAACGTGTCAAGCTTTGGCATGCCTACAAAATGGTCACTTTGGCCGACTAAAACGAGCTCACCAAACCAGAAGGGATTGTCCTTGCGAGCCCTCCGCTCTTCTGTCGTTGCAGAATATGAGGGTGCCGAAGCAGTCCGGGTGGGGACAAGGAGACTGCCGCGCTTCTTTGCCGGGCTATCTCATAGTCGAAAGAACGGCTCGCCTTGACAGTAGAGCCAGATTGAGCTAACATTGCGGCGGTCTGTAAGTTCAAAAACGCGGAATCACCAAGAACAAAGAAGGGAGCCTAACCATTATGGAAGAAGCGGTAATTGTCAGTTATCTGAGGACACCCTTTTCCAGGGCGAGGCCGAGAGAGCCGGAGAGGGACGCATTCAACGGTCTGAGGATGGACGACCTGGCAGCCAGGCT
>CAYFSE010000212.1:0-3588 GCA_964345725.1 uncultured Dehalococcoidales bacterium | reverse complement strand
TCCCGTTCAACCGAGGAATTGCACGAGAACTCTTCGGCCAACGCAGTGAAATTGCCACCGGCTTCGATTCTGGCCATCACTTCATCGGCCACCTCCTGGCTCTCCAAAAGCATCACTTGTGCATGAGCCTGCTCCATTGTGGCATTCACCCCTGGATCAAAGTGCCCCTGGATCCTCTCAGCCAACAAGTCAGCGGTAATCCAATCCTCGTAGACCGTTAGATACACTCTATCAGCTAACCTATCCTTGATGCCCGGATATTGCCTGAGTTCCTCTAGGGCCGCGGCGGTTTCGTTAGCAGCGACTTCGATGCCCAGCTCTTCTTTAGCTGCTTGTCTCAGCGATTCATCATTGATAATTATATCGGCAGTCATAGCGGCATAATCATATGGGTAAGTAAAGAGAACCGTGAGGTTTATGGCTTCAGTGCGAACGTGCAGTGTATCTACGAAGTACTCCAGGTTAAATGAGACGTCGTTTACCTCGATCACAACCTTGCGCAGGGGATCGTTCCTGCGTTCTTCAATCTTCCCACCCACCACCACGATCCCGATGCCAACCAAGAGAACAGCGGCAGCGATTATCACGATTCGGCGTATTCTCTCCTGGCGCTGCCACTTGGACAGTTGGCGCTTCGTCGGAACTCGCTCGGATGTAGCCTTTTTCTCTTTCTTAGCCAAGAATCACCGCCTGACAATCTGATATTTTCTTTGGAGCGGCGACTATGATAGCATATTAGTGCAGTTCATGGCGACGGGGTGTAGCGCAGCCTGGTAGCGCACCTGAATGGGGTTCAGGTGGTCGGAGGTTCAAATCCTCTCACCCCGACTCTGAATTTTGAGACCTTGCTAACGGATTGCTAATGGACGGATTCTTTGCCCCTACAGAATCATCAAACCGCTGCGCTGCTGATTCCTGCAATCCACCCACCACATGGCTATAGGTATCAAGTGTCACCCTGATACTTGAGTGACCTAACCCTTCCATTGCCACCCGGGGATGCGTACCCGCCTGAAATAACAAAGTAGTATGGCTATGTCTCAGACAGTGTGGGGGCATGGGTGGTAATCCAGCCCTACGCAGAGCATGAGTGAAAGAGTGGCTGACCGTGCTCGGGTCTACCGGTGTGCCGTCCTGGTGACAAAACAAGTGAATGTGACTTCGATTGAACGAAATGCAATCTTGTCATATTCAGCCGATGTCTAACAGCCGGTGAGACTGCACACACTAGTGTCACGAATAGTCCATGGTTCATATTGAGTTTGGAGCAGGAGCTGACTGATGCAAGCGTACTTCGTGAAGTGCAGGGCAAGAAGGGAAATGAAGCATACCAAGGCCATGACTATGAAGAATGGTAGGCCGGCGACTCAGGGTACCTGCCCCGTTGTGGGACCGAGATGTTCAGGATGGGAAAGAGTTAGAGTTGATATAACGGGTATCAGGGTCACTGAATTGAAAGTGTAGATTGCCTCATCCAGTTACACCAAGATACTTGGCTTTGGCTTCTTCATTGCCTTTCAATTGTTCTGGTGTAGACTGGTATACAATTACACCTTTACTTATCAGGTAGACGTAGTCAGCTACACCTATGGCCATGGGGAGGTTCTGCTCTACCAATAGGATAGAAAAGCCACTCTGCTTAAGCTGGCCAATAATTCGGCCGACCTCCCGAACAATTAGGGGAGCCAACCCCTCAGAAGGCTCATCCATCAAAAGCAAATCAGGATTGGTCATTAGGGCACGAGCGATGGTCAGCATCTGCTGCTCGCCACCACTAAGCAGATTACCCTTGTGCTTAGCTCTTTCCTTCAGGATCGGGAAAAGAGCGTATACTCTATCTAAAGACCATGCTTCAGCTTTTCCCCTGGTCCGAGCCGCCATAGTAAGGTTCTCCTCCACACTCAACGAAGGAAAGATGAACCTCCCTTGGGGAATCAAACCGATGCCCATTTGAGCAATCTGGTATGGTTGCAGACCGGTGATATCCTTCCCGTTAAGACGTACTGTGCCCCGCCGGGGTGGAGCAAAGCCCATAATTGAGCGGATAGTGGTGGTTTTGCCCATTCCGTTGCGGCCTAAAAGAGCTACCACAGAACCCTCCTTAACCTCAAGCGAAATGCCCTGCAGGACATAGCTTTCTCCATAGTAGGTATGAATGTCAGCTAGTTGTAACATCTCTTGCGGTCACCTCACCTCCCAAATAGATTTCCTGAACCCTTGGATCAGCCCGGATTTCTTCAGGTGTCCCCCGAGCTATGATCTTTCCGAAGTAAAGCACCATAATCCGGTCAGCCAAACTGAATACTAGGTCCATGTCGTGGGCGCAGAAAAAAAGCGCGGTATCTCCCAATAAGTTGCGAATGGTGTCAGTAAAGGCCGTAGCTTCCGCCCTTGGTAGCCCGGCAGTAGGTTCATCCAGTAGCAACAGCTTTGGTTTAGATGCCAGAGCAAAGGCAATTTCCAATAGCCGCTGGTCTCCGTAGGACAAATTCTTCACAGGATCAAATCTCTTTTCCCACAAGCCCATCGGCTCCAGCAAATTCTGAGCCATAGCAAAGAAATCAGTGTTGATCGAGCGAAACATTCGGAAATGAGGGCGCTGAGCCCCTTGAAGAGCCAGCAACATATTGTCTATTAGCGTAAGGTTAAAGAAAAGGTTGTTTAATTGAAAACTTCGGGAGAGACCGAGATGGAGGCGGCGATGTGGACCCAAATGGGTAATATCCTGCCCCAGAAGATATACCCGACCGGCGGTTGCAGCTAGCTGCCCGTTGACGACGTTGAACAGGGTGGTTTTCCCCGCCCCATTAGGCCCAATAATGGCTAATCTGTCCCCCGCTTCCACAGTGAAAGAAAGCTCCTGTAGTACCTGAAGGCCACCGAAGTTTTTCGACAAGCCTTCAACTCTCAGCGCTTCCATAGTGACGTCTCACTCTCCTCCAGAATCTAGAGAGGTAGATGCCAAATCCACCCCGCAAAAACAAGACACATATCACAAAAACAACACCCAGAATTAAGGGCCAACGATCATAAACCAAATCGCGGGCAAACGCCTCCAAAAGTACTATGAACGCCGCCCCAATAGCGGGACCGAAAAGTGTCCCAGCACCACCAATAATCACCATCAGCATTACCGAAGACGAGGTCACAATGCCGAGGTTTGGTGGAACCATAATCCCAATAAGGGGGGCGAACAGCACGCCAGCCACTCCCGCAAAAAGCCCGCCAATAATGAAAGCGACATATTTGTGTGCCCAGGTATTATAACCTAAGCTTTGCATTCGCGGCTCATTTTCACGAATGCCTACCAGAGCCCGCCCAAACGAGGAGTTTGTGATTCGATGCAACAAGAAGAAGCAGATAACGAAGGCTAGAAGAACCAAATGGTAGAAACTAAAACTCGTCCAGCTGAATCCAGGAAGGCCAAGATAATATGGTATGCCGTACAGACCATTGGTGCCTCCGGTCACCGACGTCCACTTCACAGCAGCAACGGAAAGCAATTGCCCGAAAGCAAGAGTAACTAGTAGAGGGTAGACGCCGGATGCGCGGAGGGATATAGAGCCAATGATGGCAGCAACAATCCCC
>CAYFSE010000211.1:0-21168 GCA_964345725.1 uncultured Dehalococcoidales bacterium | reverse complement strand
ACGGTATTGCCATCCAAGGTAAGGCACACAGAAGCTCCGACCTCTTCCCTCTCTTTGAAGTTACGCTCAAATTCCTCGCGTACATGCGCGAATTTGTGATCACACTTTCCCGAGACAGCCATGCCTGACCTCCTTTTATTTGGTATTGACCACTTTAGACAGCTGTGCTGTCTTTGTCAAACCTTTTTCAGGCAACACTAGGGGTAAAAGGGCAGCGTTGTTATCCCGTCGTCGTTTCAGTGCTATGGTATTACTAGTCGCTGGTTGCCATTGTCCCATGTATGTACCAAATCTCGAGAATTGACATTATTTCGACGTCGAAATATTTGGCATTGGTCGGGGCATAATGGGACTGCACGTACAAAAAAGGATCTTGGGCCGGTTCACCTAACATAGTGTATCTATCCGGCCCCCGTGACGTTTGTTGAAACCAAGGACGTCCGAAATGAGTTTTGCCGAATCCAGTTTCTGGCCACCCTCATTATTAAGCCGCCAGCCAAGTAGTGGGGCACTGGATTGTCATTCGTATCCATATGGTTTGGGAACTTTTGACCAATGCGCTCAATTACCTAGTCAACAACTGCATCATCTTAGACGTGAACAGAGAAATGTACGAATATTGTGCAGAGCAGAATCAGGTTGAGCTTGCCCCCCATATTGCCCAAACCACCCCACCGCCTTTTACGTAAAGCCTTCGACTTCTTGTTCTTAACGTAGTCTCATTGGTGAACTAGCTGTGGCCCGTACCTGACGAGGTAATGATTGAGAAGCAGCCAATATAGAGAGCCCGCCAAGATGGCGGGCTCGCCATATCTATCGATAGATGTCTGCTAAGTATACACCTCTACTCATCCGCCGGGCCTATTAACCTGTATCAGCATGAAAAGCCCTCGCGCGCCAATACCGGCGACACCTATGGTTGTACCCGTGTGTGGATGTTGCACGCTGCCAGTGGGATTATCATCATCCCAGTACTCCATATTGTCGTCGAATACCGGAACAGCTGGCAGGCTGGGGTGAGTAGATTCCTCCCCAAGCCAATGCAACGTGATCGCATCGGTCGGCTCGAGGCCGAAGGTCGAATCGTAGGTCTGGACCCGGTTGCGCCATACCCCCCCGTCAGCCCGGAGCATGGCCTCCGGGTGAGCATCAATTGGCAGAAGCAGACCACCAGAATCATCGGGGCTAAATTTGTTGTTATCTGTCCTCGAAGTATCCCAATAACTAACAAGCAGACCATCCTGATAGGGGAAATGCTCCACAAAGTTGCCTAGACTAGGATCATGCGCCCACCCGAAGTTGTATGCATTCGCAAGACTCTCATCATAGCCCCTATACTGTCGGAACTCCGCTACGTAGGCATTAAAGTAGTAGGCAGACTCCTGTCCATCACTGAGACTGAAGCCATTGAATGTCCATCCTGCATCGCTTTCAGCATCATCAAGCGGGTAGCCAGTGACTTCTATATCATCGATCATGAATCCCGGTTGAACTACATAGGCATCTGTCCAATACCGAAAACCAAGCAGTACGTCCCCCGTATAGGCAGAGAGATCCGCTGTCAAGGGTACCCAACCGCCAGAGGAGCCGGTAATGCCATAGCCGAAGTTTTGCCCATTAGGATTCGTTGTCGTCGACAAGTTGGTTTCCACACCGTTCCAGGTCGCACCACCGTCTGTTGAAACGACCAGGTAGGCATAGTCCCAATCGAACTCGATATCAAAGTTTACCATAGCCGTTAAGGAAGACCCGGATGCCAGGGTGAATGATTTATACATGTAGTTATCTAGGTTATTTCCTGAGCCGCTGTAATAGAAGTACTCACCTGAATACGGATCAGCTATGCTTGTCACCACCAACTTGTCGGGAAGCACTACAAAAAGTCCTTGGGCAAGTTTAGTATTCGTTTCGGCAGGTCCGAGCCGATGAACGGATTGTGCTCCAGCGAAAGCTACCTCGTAATTCAACCAGCCGAGCTGGAACTTCTCCCATACCCCCAGATGACACGGTCTAGAGCCAATGTCTTCGGAACTACTACTCAGCCAAGATCCTGAGGACATTAAGGTCCAGAAACCAGTTGAATTCTCTAGACCATAGCTGTAGAGGTCAGGTATTCCCAAATCATGGGTGTACTCGTGGGCGAATACCCCGACACCACCGTTTTCCGGCTGAATCGTGTATTTACCAACCCAATAGCTGCTATTCCCAATCTGGACACCTCCGGCTAGGTTGAAACTTGGGCCAACAATCCCATATAAGTTGTAATAGGCATACCAGCTGTGGCTCCAGATAGCCGCGTCACCCAAGGCACCACCACCCGCTTCGTTCCCTTCCCCGGCATGAACCGACTGGAAATGATCGATATACCCATCAGGTTCGTCAAAATCCGCATCACCATCGTAATCATAGCGGTCCCAGACGTCAAACTGGCTCAAATACGCATCGATTTCATCAGGTGTTTTGCTGGCAGCTATCTGAGCGTCGTACCAGCCATTGACCGAATCGATCAAGAACTGCCAGACGGCTGGACCTCCTAAATCGTCATCGTACGTATAGGCATCACCTGGAACCTGGATCCAGTCTGTCACGTCACCATAAACGGTATACCGGTTTGAGGACTGTTCGATGAAGTAGGCACGCATCGAATTGGCATCGGGTGACTCATCGAAAAGTAAGTCCATATAATAGTCACGGTTGAAATCGTCTGTCCATATAGTGGTATTGTCAAGCTCACGATCTGGTTCGGCTATCGAATTGTGTGGAAAATCAGCAAACTCACCAAGAACTGTCCAGACGGGGTCCTCACCCTCTCGTACAAGTTCAACAAACAAGCCCCTAGCAACTTCACCAGTCTTCCCATAGGCTTTTCCCCTGCCCTGTAGCTGAGCTTGGAGCGCCCTTTGCCTCAGTTCAATCTGTTTTGTTGTTAGTGGATCGGGTCGATTATCTTCTCTTTGGAAAAACTGGGGATCATCATAAGCTGCCCGTGAGTTGTCATTGGAAACGCTTGCTCCAGGGGTCAAACCCATTAGAAGCAAACTACATAGCAGTGCCAATCCTATTATTCTATATTTCATGTAATCCTCCTTTTACAATTCGTCAAGTGTTCGTATATTGAAGGCGAGAACATCCCACTTCTTAAAGCCTTTGTTATTCGATTTCTTTAACCTCCTTCCTATAAATACTAGCACTACGGTCATGAAGCCTCCGTGAAGTCTTCATGAACCCCAGATGAACTCTTCCCTATCCTCGCAAAGGCGATACCGGTTAGCTGGCAAAAGACTGTATATTACAGAAGCCAATATTGCCAAAGTCTGTCATAATCTGCCTGTAATTATGCCATTGAAACTCACCACCTCCTATCAGCTTACTGGGCTGCGCAATTTCCAGTACAGCTTTGATCTCTTGTAGGCTCTAGACGTACTTGGTTCTAAGCGTCTCGGCCATTTCGAAGGCTTCTAAATTGCGCAATGACTAAGAAGATTCCGCGAAATTTCCCCTGCCGTCATTTTCACGTGAATCTGACTGATATGAATCAAACAGCCTTCTCACTAGATGGTATTACCTGTAAATATAGAGCGCCCTTGTTTCAGGTCAGTTTCACACTGCCCTCTTACTATCCGAGCATAATACGGACAGCAGTTCACCACCCCGGGGAATAGTTCCCGTATTTCCTGGCTTTCTAATACTACATCCGTACTTTTTTTGATGTCAAGCGATGAGCATACCTGACTATATCCATCGCAGAGAAAACTCGAAATCAGAGTAGAAAGACATCCAAGAATCAGGCGTTTTGTGGCTCTGCTATCTTCAGACGATAGCTCGAGAATTCACGGTAATCTGGCGTCGAAATGGGTATACGGAAGGGGATACCATAATTATGATTTGTTGCAACAAAGACGGTTGTAAACAGCCCCTCAGCTTCAAATTGCAGCCCCCAATCGACGTTAGTTTGACGTTAGAATGTTTGGCATGGACTGTGACATATGGAGCTTTGGCGAACAACAGGATTTGGGGCATGTTTGCCTAATCCTACCGCAAAACAAAGCTAAAACATGCCCTATTATTGTGACCATGCCAGCAGAATTCGAACCCCTGACCCCAGCTCAAAAGGCGGCGGCTACCTTGGATACTACCGGTGAATAGTTTGCGGTGTCGCTGGAATTCCGACAAGATCAAATGCCATCCTGTGGCGAAGTGCCATCAGTAACCAGAGATAATCGCATCGAAGTAATGAAGAAAGTCTTAGACTGGCTACAGGTATTATGAAGTGCAACCTTTCTGTCCATCTAACGTTATATGATATAGAATAACGAGCAGTCCCGTGAGAGGAACAAGGGGAGGGGGCATCTTATGACAAGAATCCTGATGGTATCGGCGGGAGCCATTTTGATACTGGGCCTGTTTCTGACACCATGTATAAAAGTGCAACTGGATGAAAGCACGAGAAGTGAAGGCCTTCTAGCTGAGATCCCTTTCCAACTGCACGGATCATTGATAATAATGGAGGTCTCCGTCGATGAATCGACTCCGCTTAACTTCATCTTCGATACCGGCGCCGGCGGAACGATAATCAATGCAAATACTGCTGCCGGTCTCGGTATTGTCGGGGATGAAACTGTATCCCGACAGGGTGGAACCGGAATGGCCCCGGTCGAACTTTCAACCGAGCATATCGTGGAGGTCGGGGATCTGAGGTTTCAGAGTGTGACGTTGGGAATCGCCGATGTTGACCATGTAGAGAAGCGAATGGGTACTCCAATCGACGGGGTTATAGGTTGGGAGATCTTGTCCCAGTACGCGGTAAGAATCGACTATGATACGATGCTTATCGAGATATATGACAACAATAAGTTTGAGTATGACCTGGGTCTGAGCAGTTGTCCCATCGAGGTGAGGGGCACCGTGATCTTTACCAACGTGACGGTCGCTTTCGAGAGTGGTAATACCTTCACCGGCAACGTAATCGTGGATACTGGCTCAGGAAACACCTTCTCTTTCAACACGCCTTTTACACAAGAGAATGAGTTGCTGGCAGAGATGGAGACCTATTATGAACGGGAAACTCAGAGCCTCAGTACAGAGACTGCTCATATCTACACCACCATGCTTGCGGAATTGAACATAGGCGAATACGAATTTTTCACCCTGCCGGTTAATATGGCCATTGCTGAAGCAGGAGCATTATCATGGTCCGGCCCTATGGGTATTCTGGGAAATGGCGTGCTTAAGCATTTCAACGTTTTCATTGACGTCCAGCAGGAAATGATGTCTCTTGAACCCAATCGGCTATACCATGACCAGTTCGACATCAACTGCTCCGGACTGGAGCTTGTTACGGACGATGCCTTTCAGAGGGTGATTATCGATCATGTCTATGCAGGCTCACCGGCCGAAGAAGCAGGGCTGGAGGTGGGTGACGAAATCGTACAATTAAATGGAGCAAATGTGTCGGCTTTCCAGTTACCCCAGATCAAAAGTGTGCTCAGCCAGGATGGCCAAGAGATTGAACTCCTGATCGACCGAAACAATGAATTACATGGCTATCTTTTCACGCTCCGACCGCTAATTGAGTAGCAGATGCGACAAAACGCCACATTGTTGCTTACAGTATGGGATAGACGGTCTACTTGAAAGCCACAACGTGAGGTCAAATATGGGTATTCTGCGGGCATAATACCTGATTTGTAGCAGGCCTGATTGGTAGGGTATCGCTGGAATTCGTCCGGTCATAAAACCGTACCCGTTCTTCCATAGGCGCTACCCCAGGCCCTCCAGCTACTCGATTTCAAAGGTGATATTCTTCAGCTTGTGGTAGTAGTTACCCTTGTGGGCTGTAAAACAGAGCACTGAATAGTCCGGGTCTTCCAAGCCAAGGGGATAGTACCTTTCGTCCCCATCAGCCCAGAGCATCTGCCTTGATTTTGGGTCCTGGAGGATCTGTACGGTTCCGGTTAACATCAATCCTTTGAAGTCTTGGTCATCGACATAGTAAACGCACGCCCGGTTGTCCTTTCTTAACTGTTGCACCCTTCTAGAAGACGTATTGGTGCTGAGCCATATCTTGTTGATGCCCTCATGTTTGGCATTCATCATGGCTTTGATATTGGGGAACCCGTTTTCTCCGTTTGTCCCGAGCAGGCAAACTCTTGACCTCTCAACAAGCTGCAGTCCCTCTGCCATAGCTTCCTGTCTGTCCATATTTAGACCCTCCCCGTCTCTAGGATTTCATATTTGAATTTCTGCTCGTATTCGACCAGGCTTCCTCTACCTCGCATTATTTCCATAGTAGCACGAGACACAGTAAGCGACAATGTTGCCGCTCTAGAGACCGCTCCCCGTCAACCTTCCGACTTTACATGCAAGCCAAAACTCTGCCAGAATATCAGCCAGTTGTTCGGTTGTACGGCAGAGTTAGTCTGCCTTGGCGAACGGTAACCGCAGCCTGAATGCAACGTCTGACAAGAGTTGATTCGGGCTAATTCATTGTGTCGATGGAAAAACGAACTCTCGTTACCCTTTTGTTGGCCCTTTTCATAGCGTTTCTAGGGGCCGGCATTATCGCCCCCATAATACCCATATACGCTACGGACCTGGGGGCCACAGGGGTTACTCTGGGGCTGATGATAGCCGCCTTTTCAATCAGCCAGGGAGCACTACAGCCAGTAGTGGGGAATCTATCGGATCGGAAGGGGAGAAAACGTTTCTTGGTGGCAGGGCTATCAATATACGCTGTGGTGGGGCTCACCTATACACTGGCCACTTCAGTGGAGCACCTGATTTTGATACGTCTTTTCCACGGTGTGGGTTCGGCCATGATTGCACCCATTGTTATGGCTTACATCGGTGACCTTGCCCCTCAAAGGCAAGAAGGGAAATATATGGGCATGCTTAATATTGCCCTCTTTGCTGGTTTCAGTGGAGGACCGATTCTTGGCGGCGTTTTTCGAGATGCGATGGGCATCAATTCAGCCTTCTATGCCATGAGTGCGTTGACAGCTGCTTCACTCGCCCTGATAGTCGCATTACTACCGCCCGGGCGCTCCCACCGCGAGGTACAATTGACTCCTGGTCTGCTGACCACGTTGCGGCGAATGCTACATAACCGCAGGGTTATCGGCGTGTTACTTCCCCGCATAGGCACTCTGATTGTCATGGTTCCTACCCTGGGGTTCTTACCTATCCTGATGGACCGACTGATGGGGGCGACAGGTATTGAGATTGGCATCGTAGTTTCCACCCGGACGATAGTGAATGCCGGCCTCCAAATACCTTTCGGAAGAATCGCTGACCGCTATAATAAAGTGGCACTAATCGTGACAGGCTGCCTCATCGCCAGTGTATCTGTGTTCATGATGCCCTTTGCGACTGACTTCCTGCAACTGGTTTGGCTGTCTGTCTTTACAGGGATGGGTGAGGCTTTGGTTTGGCCAACGTTGGGAGCAATAGCGGTGGAGGAAGGGCACCGGTATGGCCAGGGTTCCATGATGGGTGTATTCAATATGGCTATGAGCGTGGGGATATTGATAGGCTCCTTGGTGGCCGGTTCATTTATGGATCTGATCGGACTCGAATACGTATTCTATACTGTTTCTGTTATCCTTGCTGTGAGTGCAGTGGCTGGTGGTCTGCTTATTGCCCGAGGAGGGCCAGCTCGAGAAGAAGGTGTCTCCACCCATTCTAGCGATAGCTGAGACTTCCTGGCTTTCCATCGTCAGGCGGTACTGTGAACATTTGCCTGGAAAGTGGTGTGGACATAAGGGCTGCGCCCATGTGTTCAGGATGACTTCCCAATTTGATATTGCTATACTCAACGTTCAGCTCAAACGTAGCATCTAATACGGGGGTAACAGTGGCAAAGAAGGCAGATCATCAGAAAACATCGGGGGAAGTA
Source organism: uncultured Dehalococcoidales bacterium (assembly GCA_964345725.1). Lineage (GTDB taxonomy): Bacteria > Chloroflexota > Dehalococcoidia > GIF9 > AB-539-J10 > RBG-13-51-36. The sequence goes on along the minus strand of CAYFSE010000211.1, from coordinate 13,274 downwards.
GACACGAAGAACCATACCAAATACCGCGCCCTTGACGAGATCAAATCCTCACCGGCGGCGGAGCGGAGACTACCCTGGTGGATAAGGGAAGTTGACAAACCCACCGTGGATATTGACTGGAGCCAGATGAAGCGCTTCGACTGCACCAATATCATGTTCAAGAACGGCTTTGCCCAGGCGGTGGGCCCTGAGAATGCCATGAAGCTGGGAGGACGTGCCATAGAGACGAGCACAAGAAACATACTCGAAAATGAGCCGGGGTTCAGCCTGAGGGAGAAGGCGCTGGTCGCTGCTGGCTGGTTGACCTCTCTGCTGACTCTAGAGCATGCCTTCCTCGGCCCCGGGCTCAATGTTCCCTTCACCATGGCGTGCATACCCGATGACCTTGAATACCCGCGCTACGAGGGCACACCCGAGGAGAATACACGGATGGTTCGAGCCGCCGCCAAGTTTTTTGGAGCTGCCTCGGTGGGCGTGGTCGAACTCGACGAAAACACCCGCAAACTGATCTATTCATTTGATCGCTGGGATAGCCGGAAGTGGGAATTTGAGGATGTGGACAAGGCTTACGAGACGAAAAAGAAGAAGGTGATACCATATAAGGCACAATGGGTCATTGTCTATACCGTCCGCATGTCCCAGCCAACCGTGGCCAGGGCGCCAACAGCACTCTCAACCGCCGCCTCCTCGATAGCCTATTCCGAGGGCACTTCGGTACAGCTGCGCCTCCAGCATTTCATTAACAGGCTCGGCTACCAATGCCTGGCTGATGGTAGCATGGGCACCTCGGGGAACAGCCCCGGCTTTGGTGTGCTGGCCGGTCTGGGCGAGCTCAGCCGTTTGAACCGGATGATTTCACCGAGATGGGGCCCGATGGTGCGGGTGTTCAAGGTGATTACCGACCTGCCGCTGGCTCCCACCAAGCCGATAGATGCCGGCATATTCCGCTACTGCCGCGACTGCAAGAAGTGTGCCGAGCTCTGCCCCTCTAACGCCCTCAGCATGGAGACAGAGCCCTCCTGGGAGGTACAAGGACCCTGGAACAACCACGGTGTCAAGACATACTACGAAAAAGCGCCCAACTGCTTCTCACAGTGGCTGAGATTAGGCGGACATGACTGCGGCATTTGCCTGGCCTCCTGCCCTCTGTCCAAGCAGGATACATCATTTATCCACAGACACAATTTCGTCAGGCAAGTTATATCCACCACGCCGGTGTTCAATAGAATAATCACAAAACTGTATGCCGACCCCAGCTACGGTAAGGACACCGAAGCATGGTGGGAACTCGACCTGCCTCCGCATGGCTACAAAAACACCTAAGGGACGCGGCATAGATTCCAGCGGATTGAAGGAGGCGAAGGAATCATCAATAGATTGCGACGTCCTGGACAGGCTACGGAGATGGGTATCGCAACGACACTTCCTTTTGCAGGCCAGACCGTCTATACTGGAAATGAGTCCGATAGGAAGCTACCCAAAGGAGACGGTACAATGAAAATCCTCATTATTCACTTTCGCTCCGCTCCGGGTGGAGAACTGCAAAAACACCCAGTAGATGTGGATCCCCTTGACTCGGCGGGCACCGACGGCGTTTCCCTGGAGATAGCTAAACGCCAAGCTTCTCTCCAGACTATGGGCCATGAGGTAGGTATTTGCTCAGCGTATGATTGGGCAGACTTCCCAATAGCGGCATTGGAATTCGACTCTGAAGAAGTGATGCTGATGATGCGGAATTTGTTCGGATCCGGGCTGATGGACTTTACTAGTGAGGCAGAGCTGAAGAACGCATTTAATGTCTCCCTACTGAAACTGAGGCAGGAATTGAGCAAGGTTATTACGAATTTCGAGCCAGACATGCTATTCACGCACAACATGTTATCTCTTCCTGTGCATCCTGTCGCGACTGTAGCTTTGACCGACCTGCTCAGAGAAACGCGGGTGCCCTGTGCTGCGATCCACCATGACGTTCTAAGCGAAGGCGCCTACAAATTCTCCCCGACATGCGATTTCGCCAGATCAATTCTTGAGGGATACTTTCCTCCAGCGTTGCCTAATCTCAGACATTGGACGATCAACTCCCGCAATCAGATGGCTCTTAAGAAGAAGGGCATCCAAGCCGAAGTCATTCATGATACTATGGATTTCGACCGAAAACTTGACGCGGCAGAGCAAGCCAGGATTCGAGCCAATCTTCGTCGGAAACACGATGTCAAGCCAAATGACATCGTTCTCTTTGCCGCGGCCCGCATTGTGCCCAACAAGCAGACTGAATTGGCGGGGCACCTAACCGAGGTTTTGCAGACGTTACATCCCGAGATGATAGGGAAGAGACTATACACTGGCGAGGTATTCTCTGACCTTAATCGAGTAGTGCTGGTTCTTGCAGGACGACCGGAGCGGGCCTTCATTGACTACCAAAAGAAGGTGTTTGACCTGTTTGACACACTGAAAATTGCCTGGAAATACGTAGGTGGTGATGTTCGCCCATATCGTTCCGAAGATGAAGGGCTTTATGCTCTGTATCCCGATTTCTACGCTATGGCCGACTTCGTCCTTTACCCCACAGGCTGGGAGGGATTTGGAAACCAGCTTCTCGAGGCATTCGCCTCCGGGCTGCCCTTAGCAGCCTTTGAGTATCCCGTTTTCAAGGAGGATATTGCCCCGACGGGTGTTAAGGTGGTGTCTCTTGGAGACAGACTTCTCCCGAACAGAGACCACATGGGGCTTGTTCAAATTCCAGTGGAAGTGCTGACTCGGGCGGCCCGCGAGATAATGGCGATCCTTACGTCTCCCCAGAAGTTACTGGATATCACTGACCACAATATTATGGTAGGGAAGAGGTGCTTCAGCTTCGATGTGCTTCGAGATCACCTTGACGACGCAGTAACCTGGGCCTCCCTAATTAAGGGCCAAAAGGGTGGCGAGGTTGAGCGCAACCAGGATAGCTAAACGGGTTGGATGACCGGGAGATACGGAGGACCCGACAAAACGCCAGTTCGTATAACTAGCCAACAAAATAGGCCGCTGTCCGATTTCAAGCTCGGGTGTATTCTGTGCCCCATCCAATAGAGCTCATTCCGCGGTCATTCACCTGACCTTGTACTGCGCCTATCGCGGTACAATCAAGCCGCGTGATTCGTCCCCACCCCCGGCTTTTGAGTATCCTCGCCTGTAGCCCACCGCTCAGTGTTTGTATCCCGAACATATAATGTGCCATTAGGCCAGAGGTTCAACGATTTGCACAGTCCGCATGAGGACACTGACTTCTTCGCCCCCAAACTCGGGCTCGTGACTCCAGGTATCGATGCCGACCCAGACATCATCCGCGGGCCACTCTGTGTTATAGAGCTCATACCAGCCATCCGATGTGGCATAGTAGCAGGTGAGTGTCTCTCCCGTGCGACGGATGCGAAGTGTTCCCGAGAGGTCATCAGTGCTTGTGATTGTAGTTTCATGAACACCTTGGTCAGAGACTACAAGGTAGACTTCACGTGGGTAGGTGGGGAAGTCAGACCCGTGGCCAAAACCAACGCGTTGAACCTGGACCAGACTATTGGGACTGCCCGAGACCTCTACGGCCAGGCCTATGCGCACACCGCTTCCCTGTGGCCAGGTAGTCAGTTCGTAGTCCATGCGAATATCGAAATCGCCCTCCAAATCGTAAGTAGTCCGCGCGGCAGCCAAAAATACCTCCGCCGCGTTGAACGCGATGTCTACCACCACCCCTTCTTCTGTAACAGTGGCCTCAATTCCCTCACCAATCACGGACAGGCTCCACACTCCAGGTCCTATCTCGTCCAAGTATATAAGCTCCGGCTGCTGACCAGGTCTAATAATGCATTGCTGCCCTTCGGAGATCTGCAGTTCCACACCTTGTGCAACGGCCCATATATCCCCTTCCAGATTAACTACCCAGGTAGTCCCATCTTCGATAACGTAAACCTGCATAACACTGCCCCTCACCGCTACCACGCCAGCCGGTGTTTCAACTTCGTAGCGAGACCCCGGATCAAGAATCTTTGTCACGCGGCTTATGGTATTCCCTATTATCTGCTCTAGAGTTATAGTTGTAGAGCCATCTTCCCCGGAAATGTCGAGTGAGGTAATTTCTATCTCGGTGCCAGCCTGCAGTTCGATAGTACTGCCATCGAAGAAAGTGATTTTGGCGTTAGAATTGTCGCCCGTCTTGATACTATCTCCGGTTTCCAGAGACATCCCCACCTCACCCTCCGTCCAATTGTCCGTACCCGCCTTCATTACGAATACGTCCCCCTCAGTTATTGAGAATACCGTGAGCATAGAAGAAGAAGGAGCACAGCCAACCAAAGTTGAGGCCACCAAAATCGACAAGGCAAGTATTGACAGCAGTCTTCTACGCATGGTGCCGTTTCCGTGAATTAGCCGGTGTCATCACTGGCGCTGCCAAGGCAAGCCAAAGGATTGGCCTCTTCACTTTCGTCACCTCCTGGTCCAATTATACTCAAACCACCACCAAAAGATAACAACCGCCGCTCTGCTGTGCTGAAATTAGCCTCCGGTCCTCAAATCCCATTTTAGTACTGCACGAAGTAGACGATTGCGCAATTTCACACTCGGCTGTGCTGCGGCTCTGATCAAGCGATGACCTTTGTCAGCCAGACATCAACACCACGAGCCCCGTATGAATGTGTGAAACCGCGATCTGGTATCCTCCGTCCGACGTTTGCTGGACTGAGTAGGCCCGTTCATCGCCTGAACCACCAAACGTCCTGTTCCGGGCTGTTGCGGGGGCCGTATGGGCGCAGATCAGTGAAATGAAGCTGACGAACAACACAGTTGCTAGGGAGATTAGACACGCCTTTTTCATCTTTGTCCTCCTATTCTTCTGTTGGCCTTCTTTTGGCCAGGACCTCTTTCCTTGATTCTCTTCCTTTCATCATAAAGCTCATCTGTATATGTGCCGCGGCTAAACATGATGGGAACTACAGGAAGTCTCTGACGCGTACACGTGACTATCCACATTACGTCTGTCTAAATACTGTTTCTTTTAACAGCTTCTGTGGCTCACTCCCCTCTTACATGAACCGCTCTAACGGAGCCTGTTGTGCTACTACCAGAAAGCAGCAATAGTCTCTCTTGCGATGTCCGAGCCATGCTATAGAGCTAAGGAATCAAAAAACGCTAAATCGTTGCCTACGGTCCGTTCCTAGTCATGTGGTATCATGGATACCTGATAACTAGTTTGTAGCCGGCCTAACGACTATGGCGTCCTTGGTATTGATGAAACAACGGGTTAAGCCCTATTGAGGGGAGGGTCGCTATAGCTCTTCCGGTGCCTGCTCAGAATACTCATCGATGACGGAATCTGTCAGATGCTCTAGGAGCTTTTGACCTGCAATTTCCCTCAAAGCATCGTAACCAAGGCGCTACAGCCGAACATCACTATCCGCGCACATGTTACGGCGCCCCCTGAGCGTAGACAGAAGGTGTTGGAGGAAATAACGAGACCGGTCTTTACCTACCGGAGAAGGGGCCACCATCTAATTCGTGCGCTTTCAGCTCCCCGGCAACGCTGGCAGGCAAAATATGATTATGGCATATGATTATACTCGTTATGTGCTCCTGATTATCTCTACTCGTTCTGCATGCTGGGTGCTCACTCTTCCGCTTTGACCATTAATACGGGGATAGGACTGCGCCTAAAAACCCTGTCAGCAATACTGCCATGGGTCCACCGATGGATACCGGAACGACCATGGCTGGACATGACGATAAGGTCGCACCCAGGATGTTTTACATAAATGACAATCTCCTGGGCAGGATCGCCAAGAAGCACCTCCGTATCTACCTTGATCCCTTTAGCTTGCATCGCTTCTGCTATTCTACCAAGATACCTCTGTGCCTGCTTCTCCTCCTTACCGACTGCTTCAGGTACAAGTTCCTGACCCAGTGGCTGGCCAGGATCCTCAACGGCTCTATAGCCTTGAGCGCGCTCAGTAACTCTGACCAAGATTACCTTTTCTGTGCCGCAGCCTCTAGCCACCTCTTCCGCATGGGGAAGTGCACACTCGGCCAACTTAGAGCCATCCAATGGTACTAGTATTCTCTTGTACATCTTGCCCTCCTTTCCTTGCTCTAAATTCCAGGTACACGACCTGACGCTCTCACGGCGTCTCCGTCAAGCCTGAATTAATAACCGGCGCACCAGGGGAAACCATCACTGACTGTGCTGCCAAAAACTCAATATTCTGAACCCCTTGCGCTGGCCAATTCCGCCATAATAGCTTCCATCTTCCTGGATTCTCTGAAACTTGTATCGTCAGCAGCAGCCAAAACGAGCTGTTCACCATCTTCTGGCACCGTAGCCGCAGCCTCCGCATTGTCCTGGGTGCGAATCTTCACGGGTCTCAATCTCCCATTGTCCTCTTCACTCAAAGAATACAGTCTCGGTCTATTACGCTGAGACTGACTGACGAGCATGTCCTCCGACGTCTTGCTATCACTGTTGGTCAAACGTCTGACACTGTTGCGCAAGAATCCAGTCCAAGCTGAGGCTCTCTTATCATGGCTCCTAGTAGGCGACAGTGGGTTCCATAGAATGTCCTCGTGCATAGCCATTTCGGATGGCGACCACACCATTGATCGTACAGTGAACCTGATTGCAAATGGGTCGTCGTGGCTGTAGGATCGGGGCGCTGAATATTCAAAAGGGGACCTTGTCATTTCAAGGAACCCTAACCATCGCGATATTCTCTTTACGTAACATACGAGCTTGTCACCAATCTTGACTCCTTGGGCTGCTTCACGTTGCCTTGGGCGAAAGCCAGAAATATCGCGTGGTGGTTCGCTAAATGCCTGGTATGTTTCGGGCGAGAGAAGATCCAGATAATAAGCCATCTGGTGTCCTCATGAGATTGCCGTTTGCTACTCTGATTATAGCACAGGTGTATCTTACTGTGGCCGGTGGAGACCTCCGTCTTCTGCCAAAGGCTCATTCCCACATCTGTCCCAAAGGATTCGCGGCCCTGGACCTTTTAGAAGTCGGATTCACCGAGTTGACGTGATTTGGCATTTGCTGAGTTCCGGGGTTCAACCTGGAATCTCGAGACCGCTCCCCTGAGATACTGCTCCACAATCTCCACACATATCCACTTTGTGCCGAGTCTTTCGCAAACTTCTCCCGTGCGCCAACTGCCGCAAATGGGTCGGCTACCACGTCTGGTGAGTTTGTGAGCATCCGGACGAAGTACTCAGGGATTGCCGACGGATATCGTGCTGGGTTTCGTTCTAGGTCATGTGGTCTACAATGGCTCAGATATTGGGAGTTTCGTTCGGTGTTAGTTACTGCGATAAGATTTGGTGGTATAGAAGCCCTGCTGTCCCTGCTGAATCTTTCCCTGATGTCATGACCGCTCGACCTCTTTCTTGGCCTTGTAGCCACTTCTGAGAAGCTCGAGTATAATGCCATCGTAAGGCTGTAACACCCTACGGTTACTGGCCTGAGGCCATGGCGTTGGGCACAGCCACCAAGATAGCGCAAGCAGCGTAGCACCGATGCCTTTTAGCTTCAGATTGCCCGCAAGTGTCGCGTAGAAACGCAACTTAACGCTATTTTGTTATCTCACCACGCAACTTGGGGTCTTGCACTGTGACCACGCCACGTCAGGCACGCGCGCTGAACGGTAGAAGTTCTGCGCATTATCGTGTCCACAGAATCCCGATTCTAATGTTGCACAAAGTGACGAATTGTGACCAAATAGAGCGATAGATTGCGTATAAATAGAATTCTGGCCTTTTCAGACAAAAATCGTACGAGTCGTCCATTTTTCAACACTGAACATTGGGATGGTATCCCGGAATCTAGCAGCAATGAATGAATAGAGTTATAACTGAAACTAGGACATCCCCGGCTGAACCAAACCACTCTCATAAGCGAAGATGATTGCCTGTACTCGATCGCGCAGATCTAGTTTCGTAAAAACATTCGATATATGTGTCTTAACTGTTGCCTCACTAATGAACAATGCATTGGCGATTTCGGCATTTGTGCTTCCTTTTGCCAGCAACTGCAATACTTCAACCTCCCGCGCAGTAAGTTGTTTCAATTTGCTCTTATGTTTTTCAGGGAACGGTATCTTTGCAAATTCGGAAATAATACGTCGCGTTACAGAGGGAGCTAGTAATGCATTCCCATTAGCTACTATCCTAATCGCATCTATCAAATCCTCCGGCGGCGCGTTTTTCAACAAGAACCCACTAGCTCCTGATCTTAATGCTTCAAAGATATATTCGTCTTTCTCGAAAGTTGTCAATATCAACACCCTTGGGGATACTTCAGGTTTCCTATCAACTATCTGCCGGGTTGCCTCCAGACCATCCATTACTGGCATCTGTATATCCATCAGTACTAGGTCTGGATTTGTTCGACTAATTTGATGAATGGCATCGGCACCGTTCTCGGCCTCACCCATAATATGCATATCCTCCTCTGCTTCAAGTAATAAACGGAATCCCTTTCTGACCATCACTTGATCATCTACGAGAAGTACCTTAATCTTCATACTCTCCCTCTATCAAGCGGTAGCTTTACCCTCACAAAGAAACCACCGTCAGGTATGTTGCCTGTCTCCAATTTTCCACCATGCAGACTAACCCTTTCTTTCATCCCAATTATTCCTCTGCTACCAGGTTTCTTCTCGCCGTTTGTTATTCTACCCTTTCCGTTGTCACTTATATCTAATTCTATCATGTCATCTAGATATTTAATTGTGACGGTTGCTTTAGCAGGACCAGCGTGTTTAAGGATATTCGTGAGTGCCTCCTGAATAATCCTATATGCGGATAGGTCAATACTTTCCGAGATTGGCTGCTCCTTGCCGATGATCCTAACCTCCACAGGAAGTCCCAAATTCCGTATTTCTTTGGCCAATATGTCTAAGTGTTTAAGACTAGGTTGAGGTGACAATACCTCAACCTGATTGTTTGGTCGTAAGAATCCCAATAACCTATGAAGTTCACTGATTGCCTGTCGGCTGGATGCCTCTATTGTAGATAATGCCTCATTAGCTTTGTCCGGTTGTTTATTGAGCACCTTCCGAGCAGCACCCGCTTGTATCCCCATCACACTGACGTGGTGGGCGACCACATCGTGTAATTCTCGTGCAATGCGAACACGTTCATCAAGAACTGCTCGCCGGGCATTTTCTTCACGCTCAATCTTTAATTGTTCAGAGCGTTCCTTGAGATCTGCCTCCCTTTCACGGCGTGACCTGAATAGTTCTCCAACCCACCAGGCAGTCCCGAATAAAAACACATTTAACAAGAACGTGAGAGATTGAGCCAAGGGTGTGTCCCGTGCCCAACCGGACTCTGGGTACACAATTGCCAGAACCATAATAGCAATCATCTCAATTAATATGACGCTGCCAATAACCCATGTTCTCCGTTGCCTACTACCAAGGGCTGCAGCAGTAGCCACTGCAAATAACAAAGCGTAAGCCGTATACCTGGGTTCCGGTATTAATAGGAAACGATAATAGATTTCCACAACCATCATAAATATGAGGACTGCCAAGGGAAAGTAGCGTCTCAATATCAGGGGAACAATGAGAATTACGGTGAGAAACACCGCCATTGGGAATGAAACTCTTTGCCCTAGTTCCCAGCTTGAAAAAAGGCTCAGAATAGCAAGGCCAACAAGTGCAGACGTCAAGATGGTGTCCGTCAACAATGGATGACGATTTATCGTAGCCCAAAACGGCCTAACAAAATTCATAGCTTGAATATTACTAGATTCATTCCTTGATTTCATCCGTCAATCGGTTGATTCTTATCTACTACTCAAGTATTAGGCTCCCTCTCATCAAAAATACACAGTAGGAGAAGGAGTCGTAGTCAGAGTTGGATAGATCCCATCAGAATTCGACCTCGCGAACTCGTCGATAATCACCATTAAGAGCGATGACAAAATTGTCCAATACGTTTAGCATGTTATCAGGTTGTCAATCAGAGTCAATCGCATTAGCGGAATTATCATAGCGGGAGGTAATAGAAATGAATAATACAACGACTGTAAATGAAGGGAGGGTGAGAATCGGTCAGCAAGAGAAGAACCTGGAAATGGTGTCATCGGAATCAACAGTCTCAGCAACAAATGAAACCGATTTTGTCCTATCCGATACAGAAAAAACGTTTCAAACAGAAACTACGTCAAAGTCTTATCGTGTCAATAACGGATTCTCTGAATGCATCAGTTTAGTAGCCACTTTGCTTCGCAGGATTCTTCGCTGTGTCAATAATCTTGGTGGCAGCGAAATAGACGTACATCGAATGGAAAGTGGACGCCGTGAACACCTGGGGTTAAGGAAATGGAATCTATAAGTATATAAACCCAGTGGGAAGGCGGTATTCACAAATGACAAAGTCTCCGCTGCCAATAATTGCCGGGGTAACTAATATAGTCTCAGGGATCTTAGCGCTAGTTGGTTTAGCCTATCACTTATCTTTAGTATGGTCATTTCTAGTTCAGTTATTGAATTAGATGGGTGTGGACATTGCTTCGGGATTCTGCTTTTCATATCTAGCATACTTCTGATAACTGGCATCCTATCTATATTCGGTGGTATCTGTGCATTACGGAGAAGAAACTGGGGATGGGCACTCACCGGTTCGATATGTGCATTGATCATGAAGTTCCCACTGGGAATAGTATCAACAATTCTCGTTGGTTTATCTAAGGCTGATTTTGAAAAGGATTCCTAGTACGAACGTGATATATCATGACAAACAAATGTTGGTCATAAAAGCAAACGGAACAGTAGCTGACATGCCCCCTTAAAATTATACATTGCCTGTCATTACACATTGCTTCTGAATCTTTTGCTACCTAGATAGAGGAATATGGTCAACCATGGGAGCATTGCCACAAGTCACTGCAGGTGCCATTGACATCGATTGTCGCCGACTTCATGATATTCATGAGTGATACAATAATACTTCACGGGTCGTATATATGAAAAGACTTAGCGTTTCTTGGCTAAGGTAGCCTTAATTGCAGGGATGGTAGGTTGTTTTGGGCGAGACGGCAATGATGGGGGTGAATCCTGTACACTCATTTTCGATTTCACGGCCGGAGGCACAGTCACCGTTGACGATGTTCCCACCCCTTGAAAAGCGATTCTCACCTATCATGCTGGCACAGCAGTTAGCTTGAATGCAACCCCCGATAGTGGCCATCAATTTGCACGCTGGACCGGAGGCATGTACACCGTTGACAATGCTCGTGCCTCCGAGACCATCATTACCGTCAACGGCAACTATTCCATAATGGCTAACTTTGAGGTGCGTCCGCCTGTCCAGTGCAGCCCGAACATCATCGGACCAGTTCACGGTTCAGTGACCGTCCCGGGGGACGGGAGATCTATGTATGAGGAGGGAACACTTGTGAACCTCGTGGCAAAACCAGCCAGTGGTTATGAGTTTACCAGGTGGACGGGCGACGTGGATACCATCGCCGATGTCAACGCCGCCTCGATCAGCATCACGATGAACGATAACTACTACATCTGCGCGCACTTTCGGGAGACTCCCGTGGTCTGGTAGGCAAGCTGGTAACGTCATATTGCGACCATGCCGCATCAAGCACGCACGCTGAACCGCAGAAGTTCTGTGTTATTGTGTCCCCACAATCCCAGAAGAAATCCTGAACTTTGAATCTGTAATGTTCTTTTCAAGATATATTGTTGTCTACGATGGAGATAGAGTTTTATTGACAACATCGAAATGAGAGCTTACATATTGACAAGTAATATACCCTAGTATATTATATACCAAGGTAACAAAAAAATAGGGCGGGGGTAATCATATGTGCGATGAGAAGATGGCGAAACATTCGGGTTGTGGTTGCCATACTGATGCTCCGCTGAGAGGACTTCTCCATATTGCCATTCTTAGCCTGATCAAAGACAAATCCCCCCATGGGGGCGAAATCTACCAGAATCTTAAGGAGAAGTTCAAGATAGATGCACCCAGAGGCATAATCTATGCTTTACTCAGGAGAATGGAAGGAGGTGGCCTTGTAGTGTCTGACTGGGACATCCAGGAAACCGGTCCCGCAAGAAGAATATATCACATCACGGAGGATGGACTTGAGTACCTGAAGCGCTTTTTAGAAAGGCTTAGAAGGGCCAGCCGGATGATACACATTCTGTTGGAGGAGACGAGTTAGACCAAAAATAAGGATATAGGAGGAAACAAAATGTATTACGAGACTGAATATGATTGCGAGCAACACGGTCACGGAGGAAGACCTGAAATGAGTCATGGCGGGAAATGGGGACATCATGGTTACTGGGGCTGGGGCAGAATGCAGCATGGCGGGCATTGCCACTGCGGATGTCACTATGGAAGCGGTATGCACCACGGGTCTCAATTCGGGTCGTTTGGACACCGGCGCTTCGTTAGTAAAGAGGAAGTGATTGCCCATCTGGAGGAATATCTGAAGCAACTCAAGGCAGAAGCTACGGGAGTGGAAGAGCATATTGCTGAACTGAAGAAGGGGCATTCGTAATTCGAACTACCAGGAATCAAACGGCAACCTGGTAGATTGCTCAGCATTCCTAACCCAAAAGCTGCTTTGGAGGCTATCTGACCGTCCCTGATGTTGGTCTGGTAGCTTCAGGTGATAGGTGAAAGTTGACGCTATTTTGACGCTAAATTGTCTGGGGCCGGTCGGGACGCAGTGGGACTCTACGCATAGAACAAGGAATTGGTGATTGACGCAAAGGTCTATTTTGTAGAGGTAGAGTGACCTTCCGAGACAATTGGCCTGGGATTAAGAGTTGGCGAACTGACCCGGGATGAGATTCATTGCGTAGGGCACGTAATAGAAACGAGCTTGAAATTGCGCATGCCATATTCCTGCTAGAGTCCGATACCCTTTGTTCTGATGTTATGATGGATGTTGTGTCTCGCTTCCAGGCGGCTATCAGCTATTTTTCCACTCCCGAGATGATTCAGCCAGTTTATCATTTTCATAAGGGTATTCACTAAACTAGGGGTTGCCCTGCCAGCACGAGTCTTCTCCCCGACTTCAAATGTCCATGTTTGTTCGGTCGTGTTCACCGGTATCTCTCTTTCTGTGACGGTTAGACAACCTCCTTTCGCTGTTGTTCCTGTTGCACAAGTGAGTGAAAGGGCATTGTCCTCTCGTGTTAATACTTCGTTCTTTTGTATCATTTAACGCCTCCTCACAAGGTATTGACTTGATTATATAAACCTGCTATAATCATTAC
>CAYFSE010000210.1:0-11141 GCA_964345725.1 uncultured Dehalococcoidales bacterium | reverse complement strand
CACCTTGCCCCTCAAAAAGATTTATTGCCTCTCGAATAGTGTGGCTGGGATGATAGGAATGGGGATAGGGGTCAACGCCCCGAGCCCGCATTCTGCTCAGGCTGTCCAGCCGCTGCCCGGTTATGCGTTCTAATCTCGATGTCATGGGGCGTCCACCAACCCCAGAATCTCTTTGGCTTCATCTGCCAGATTTCGAGGCACCATTATCTTCACTTCGCCCAGCCCATCAACCGTGATCCCGTAAACCAGACCAGCGCTCTCATAGCGCAGGAGGACCGGTATACCTTCGCTTTCAAGCCGCCCCTTGATTATCTGCGCCTCCATGTAGCTGGCAGTACGTACGGTGACTAATGGTTCAATCTCGGACATAGGTATGACCTTCGTTCATTCTAACAGAAAGCCTCAGAGTATTGCTAAAACGACTGACATTTTATAAAATTTGCGCTGTTGCCTACCGAGGCAGCAAAACAAATCTGAAGGAGGGAAGGTGATTTGTATGCGCTTGGAAGACATCTGTTACTAGAACTAAAAATCTGCAATGAGGAGGTGTTAGATGACCTAAGTTTTCTCAAAGAGTGTCTTAACGAAGCTGCCGTTAAATGTGGCGCTACCGTAGTGGGCGAGTCCTTTTATCATTTCTCCCCCCGTGGAGTAAGCGGAGTGGTCAATATCGCTGAATCGCATATCGCTATTCACACCTGGCCGGAACACGGATACGCTGCCGTAGACGTTTTCACCTGTGGGAACAATGTAGACCCGGAGAGGGCTGTCAAGTTCATAAGGGAGAGGCTGGGGGCTCAAACCCACTCCCTAATCGAACTTCGCAGGGGGATTATGGAGGACACCCAAGTTGAGTGCGTGAAATGAAAGACAGCGACCCTGATAAGCATAAACGCTTCTCCGATCATATAAGTCCTGACCTTACTGTACTGCATAGTGTCAGGGAAAGGATATATTCAGGGCGAACCAAGTTTCAGTCCGTACAGATTATCAATACGGGCAGCTTTGGCGTTTGCCTCGTCCTCGATGGCAAGATTCAATCCAGCGAGGCGGATGAATTCATTTACCATGAAGCGCTCGTACATCCAGTTATGCTTACGCATCGCCGGCCGGAGAGGGTGTTCATTGCCGGCGGAGGTGAGGGCGCCACCTTGAGGGAAGTCCTGGCACACAAGACGGTGAAGAAGGCTGTCATGGTGGACATTGATGAAGAGGTGGTGAAGCTTTGTGGCCGTGAATTGCCCTCGTGGCATCAGAACGCCTTCAATGACTCCAGAGCAGAGCTTCATTTCGCCGACGCCAGAAAATACCTGGAGGAAAGCAGCGACAAATTCGATGTCATGATCATCGACCTCGTTGACCCTTTGGAGCAAGGGCCAGCGCGCCTGCTATACACGCGGGAATTCTACAAAATAGTCAAGCAAAGACTGGGACAGGCTGGCATCATGTCAGTGCAGGCTGAGCCTTCGGAATGGGGGAACTTAGATAATTTCGCTGCCATCCTTAATACTTTGAGAACCGTCTTCTCTATAGTCCGTCCCTACCAGGTGCATATTCCTTCGTTCTTTGGCTTATGGGGCTTCGCGGTAGCTTCCCAAAGCCTTGACCCCTGTGAAGTGACTGCCCAGGAAATTGATGCCAGAATTTCAGCGAGAATATCGAAAAAGGTAGGATCCTACGACGGCCTTACCCATCAAGCCATTTTCGCCATCCCCAGGCACATTCGCAAGAAGTTAGCCGCCACCAAAAGAATCATCACTGACAAACAACCTATCTCCGCATATTGACCCTCTTACACAAACTACTTGCCTGGCCGCAACAATAGCTTCTCTACCAGTTCTTCCCAAGTCCGCCCGATGACTAGTCACCCCGCTGTTGCTATCAAGTCTTTGCCTTTTTGCCCTTATCAAGAACACTTTGGCATGACAGTGCGCAGTCTGTTAACGCCTGCAACTGGGACACGACGATCCTGAGGGCCCGCCAGTGGGAATACGTGCCTTGGGAGCATCTGTCCAGCCCAGGATGTCCTCCATCTGCTGCCGTACGCTTTCCGGTATGGCCGGGAGGCCAGATTCCGCCGCGCCGCTTCCCATTAAGACCATCGTTATCTCTTCATAACCTCGGAACGACTCTTCCATTGCCCACTTAACGGCCTCTTTTGCCTCCTCAGGCACCTCCTCATAGAGTTCCGCCAGCACTTCCAGATGCCTGGAAGTCGCCTCGGTCACAAGTTCCGCCACCTCGGCTACGTTCACATCTGTCTCCCCAGCAATCTGGGAAATTTCCTGGACAAATCCTGCCATATCATAAAACTGCTGCAGGGCAATCTGCAGTGCCTCTGGATCCTGGAGCTTCGCCCTGACCCGAGTCAGTCGTCCTTCCATGGCAGCCAGGTTCATTTCAGCCGCGTGCATAGTGTCATCCCTGGCCAGAGCCGCTAGTGCATCTTCCCGAGCACTCTCTGATACGTCTCTCGCGTATGCCATCGCTGCCTTCGCTTCGTCCGACACCATGTCGTAGAGCATGTCAAAAATGGGGAGATGCTCCGCCATCGTCTCGGCCACCTGTGCTGTGACGTTTTCCACATCCGGCGCTCTATTGCCTGCCCTCTTCATCGCAGCCACTGTCATACTCACGGCATAGCCATATCTCTCCACAGCTAGGTCCAGGTCCTGTGAACGCCCTGTCTCAGCCAGGGCTTCCATCTCTCCCACACGTCGTTCCGCAAAGCTCAGGGCTTGTTCCGCCTCGGCAACATCATCCCCCAGCCACATCATCACTTGCTCACTGCCCAGTTTTGCAGTGTAGAGGGCATCGCCCGGCAGACTATCCTGCGCAGCGTAGACGGCGCCGCCTCCCGCAGCGCAGAGAGCCAGCACAATTGCGAGCATGATACGCACCATCCTAAACCTCCTTACATACAATGTCGGCTTTGCCTAACTATCATAACGAAAGCGCGACCCCTTCGCTACAGCCTGCTCTCCTGTATCTGGTCCATCTCCCTGACCCGAGCCTTCACCTTGCACAGCTAGGCAGACCGCTCAAACGTGGCCAGGCTTCTCACTTCTCTGGGGTCTTCGTCTCTTCCTCGGCGCAACTTGCGACTATCTCATCTCCTTTTGTGAGATACAGCTGGCTGGTGCTTGATTTCACCCGTGGCAGTACTTTCCCGCCACAATGAGGACAATCCAACTCAACAACTTGTCTGGCACTAAAGACGACGCTAACAATTCCTACTACCACCAGCGCTATTCCCACCCCCATAACCACCGACCAGACTCTTTCCCCGAAGTCCGGCCTCCTCAGAAAGAAGCCGAGGATTACCAGCGCAGCGCCCAGAATCACCCACACCAGCACCGTCAGCATATCATATCTTCTGTAAGTCATTCTGCCACCTCCTGTTGAACGCTGTGGACAAAGTAGCATCTATCTAACATGTTGTCCAGTCCTTGCGAGCTCGTCTCAAGACTCAGACAGCCAAGGTGGCCTCTTCGCGTACCAGTTTCATGACGTCCGCTGAAGGCTTAACCCCCAATGACGACGTCATCTCGTTTTCTTTCGCTGCCTATCGTATATCATGTCCTTAATTATGCCTTTGGCCAGCACCCGTCTAATATCGGGTAGATTGCGAATCAACATGAAGAGATCAATAGCTAAGGCATAACGTACCACTGATAACGAGCCTTCCAGCAACCAGGCGAACAGGGGCAACAGGGCAAACCCGATGATTGTAGCCCCCACGAACTTACGAGTGGCAAAGAACGGAATAGCTACTACTGCCAGCGTAACAAGTGCCGCCGTAGGGGCCAGCACGAGGAAGATACCCATGATCGTGGCTGAACCTCGGCCGCCCCGGAAGCTTGCGAAGACAGGGAAGTTGTGTCCCACCACAGCCCCAAAACCAGCCCCGAAGACCCACAGTTCTGAAACGTTCAGCGCCTGGGCAATCAGTATCGCCCCTGCCCCCTTTGCCAGATCGGAGAGACCGACAAGGATGCCTTCGCGAGTGCCGATTTCGCGCATAACGTTAGCGCCACCCATATTACCTGAGCCAATTGTCCGGATATCTATGCCTTTCCTTAAGCGAGACACAATGTAGGCTGTAGGAATAGAACCTAAGAGATAGCCAACGACAACACAGAAGACACCTAGTGGCATATCGTCACCTGCAGGCGTGGCTCAGCTCTATTTGTGGTGACGCCGCATACGTGGACTGACTAAAGTAAGTTTCCCGCCAACCCGCAGCCGCTTTGTTTTCGGCCATTTTGCATCGCTGTTAGGCAGCAGATCGCTTGTCTCCCAATACAGTAACAACAATGAGACCAGGCCCGGTGTGCGTGCCGATAGCAGGGCTTGTACGCGAAAGGTAAATATGGATCTGAGGATACTCTGAGTGGAGCCGCTGGACTAACTTGTTCGCCTCATCTAAGTCAGCTGCGTACTCCACAGCCAACCCTTCAACATTGCCAAAGCTTGTGGCAAAGTCGTATAGGCGGTCTATTGCCTTAGCCCGAGAGCGCTCCCGACCAACGGGGTGGACTTCACCATCCTTGAGGCCGATGATCGGGTTCACCTTGAGTAGCGAACCAAGAAAGGCCTGTGCTTTGCCTATGCGCCCGCCGCGTTCCAAGTATTCAAGAGTATCAAAGGCAGCACATATATCTACCCGGCGCATAGTGCGGCGGGCCACATCCAGTACTTCGTCAAGGCTAGCCCCGGCCCGGGCTGCTCTGGCAGCAGCGATTGTTATGAAACCCTGTGCCATAACTGCCGATTGCGAATCCAAGACTTCTACACGGCATCGCTTCTTCATTAACTTAACAGCTTGTGACGCCACTTGATGGGTGCCGCTGAGCCTGGAAGTCACAGTAACAACCAAGATCTCGTTTGTCTTTTCGGCAAGCTTATCGTAGACATCAGCGAAAGCCACTGGCGGAGGCACAGATGTGGCAGGCAACGCCTTGCTGCCCCTTAGCCTCTTATAGAACTCGTCAGGACTGAGGTCGAGACCATCTCTGTAGAGGTCCGTGCCAAAGCGGACAATAATCGGAACCACCGTAATTCCAAACTCTTCGGTCACCTGAGGGGGCAGGTCAGCTATACTGTCAGTCACAACGGCGACATTAGGCATCAGTATTAACTTCTCCTCCAGATAATACCATCTTCCAGCCTGAGTTGACTGGACGAATCCGGGACATCAGCACGTGTACTATCACCTGCCTACGAGCTACGCGAGGGAATCTCACCAAAGCGGGGCGGGCAATTCGAGCGAAAGGAGCCATCAGTCCAGTTGCGATACTATCTCCAGTCAGCGAGTTCAGCCTTGATCAGCATACTTCCCAATGCCACTAACCATAGTGAAAGGGCGATTCCCATGCCCAAAAGACTCAGTCTTAACGTATCTTCTTGCTGGATATCTCCTACAACCATTTTGGATAATAAATAGACAAGACCAATCCCCGCCGCTGTTAGCATAGAGGATGCCACTACGCGCCAACCTTTTCGTGTCAAAAGCTTATTGATTAGCATTGCTCTCTCCTTGCCCTACTATGTATTATACCTTATAGAGAGCATCCTGAAAAGCAGAGGAAAAACCCAGATCATTTTGAAATTGACAGGTTATGATTCGAAGGATAGGATTCAACGAGCAGCGGGAATCAAAACAGAAATGAGAATCCTATGCAGGCTGAATTGATATACAATCCTTCCAGTGGACAGGTAGTCTTCAGGCATGAGCTTGACAACCTGGCCGCCTTTCTCAACCGCTATGGATGGTCAGTCAGTTTGCGAGAAACCAGCAAGCCACTGCAAGGTACCGAATTAGCCCGGCATGCTGTCAGTAGAGGTGCCCGGGTAGTTATTGCCGCCGGCGGCGATGGCACGGTCAACGAGGTGGCAAACGGACTCGTGAACACCGACGCGGCGCTGGGGGTGCTTCCTGTGGGCACGACCAACTCATGGGCATTACAGATGGGCATCCCTTCCCTGAATCCCCTGCTTCCAGGCACTCAAATGGTCAAGATGATTGCAGCTCTGGAGGAAGCAATTGCACGCCCAGTACCTGCCAACTACTATCGAAAGATCCTATTGGACGCTGCTCGAGTGCTCGTGGAGGGGCGCACCGTTGCCGTTGATACAGGCGAGCTCTCCGGTCGCTACTTCTTAATGTGGGCAGGTATTGGGTTTGACGCTGCCATTGCCCAAAGCATACCACTGAAAGAAAAACAGGCCTTAGGCTCCTGGGCATATGTGCTCCCGGCAATCGAGTCAGCTTTTCAGTACTCCGGCACTGATACTTGGCTGAATCTGGACGGGCAAGTCATAAATGTCAGTGCTCCGTTCATTGTGGTCAGCAATATCCAACTCTATGGCGGTATGCTAGCGATTGGCGCTAAGGCCCGTGTGAACGATGCCAGGTTGGATGTCTGTATCTTTAAGGGAGGCGGTTTCTTCACCTTTGTGCAGCAAGCCGTGAAAGTGCTGGCACACAGGCATCTCGAGGATGCGCAGGTAGAGTACTACCAATGCCGTGAAATAGTTGTTGAGTCGGCACATTCATTGCCAGTCCATGTAGACGGTGAGCCTTTTAGTACGACCCCGGTCACCATCCATACTGTGCCCTCATCACTGAAGGTGATAGTGCCGAAGACTGCGCCAACTTACTTATTTAGCCCGCTAACCTGACCTGCTCTCCGCAAATGAATCCGAATTCGTTTTATCGAAGCTTACAGATCAGTTCGAACTCTCATTTGAGATAGGTCGAATTCCAGAGTACAGCAGATGGGGGTTTTCATGCAAGAAAGCTCAACCGAATAATGCTGAACCAATGGCAGATTATTCTTTCTTTTTGTACATCTGAATGGGAAACCTTGTCTGGCCAGTTGGTCACGCCAAAACTGTCTTTCCTCTATTCTGAACCTTCTTTGACTATAGTTGCAGAAGTCTGACAACTGTATTAGTATTCCCGATAAGATAAAGAGGGTTCCTTCGTGCGCATTGGGGCTAGAAAGTAGAATTGAACTGTATCCTCTCCGAAGGAATGACAGAGGTCTGAGATAGAGGGAGTCCCGCCTGAACCCAAAGAAATGGAGTTGAACTAGATAGGAGGTTCACCATGAAGATCGAGTATTTTCATGCCTCGAAGCATGGAAACGGAGCCAAGATCGCAGAGGAGTTCCAGAGGCAGATGGCCACCAAAGGAATCACTGTCAATGTTCATCATGTTAGAAACATCAAGCCCAAGGAGATACCACCGGCCGACCTGTACATTTTTAGCTCGCCGGGACGCTTCGGTAAACCCATCGGAGATATGCGCGGTTTCCTGAAGAAGGCTAATCTGCCATCGGGAACGAAATACGCCGTCCTAGTCACCGAGCTCGCGCCTGAGCCAGAGAAGGCAATACGGATACCCGCCACAGAAGAGGAGATAGGCAAGTGTCAGCGCGTCATCCCTGTCATCAACGAAATGCTGCAAAAAAAGGGCCTGGTGAAGGTCGCCGAAGGCAAGATTTTTGTGACTGGCATCAAGGGGCCACTGGAGGCGAACTGGCAGAAGGAAGTGGAAGCTTTTGCATCTCGGGTCCCTATCTCGGCCTAACTTCCCAGCAAACGAGCATCCCCTACCACTGCTGATTGCGGTTGATGTCATAATGCATCCGTACCAGACATCCCGATGTTTGCGTAATGGTAGGTAAAGCTAGCTCAAGAGAAACTACGGCTCTGCCCTCTGTGCTATCTTGCCGGCACCACCATGATACAATGCGCCCAATAAAAAACTGCACGCTGCAGTCAAAGGAGGTGCTACAGATGTCAGACATTCCAAAAAGTATAAAGTTCCTGCTTTTTGGTTTTGGCCCTGAAATGGCAGCGCGAATGGCGCTGGTTGCGAATTCTATAGGGCTTGTCACTATGATATTGGGAATTATCGGCGGCGCTACTGGCAAGACACTTGGATTGGGCGCAACCAATTGGTTCTTGCTGACCATCGCACTTTTTATTTGGGGCCTGGGGCAATGGATTGTAGCATATCTAGGAGCAAAGCAATGAAAGGAATAGCTGTTTTTGACACTTCCTACGGGAACACCAAGAAGATCGCGGAAATCATCGCGGAAACACTGAAAGAATCGGGAATAGCAGCCGATACCTTCTATGTGAAGGACGTGAAGAAGCTGAGCCCAAAGGACTATGATTTCCTGATCCTCGGTTCTCCCACCAAATTTGGCACAATGAGCTCTGCAGTCAACGGTTTCCTGGGCAAGGTAAGGAGTAAAGAGTGGCTGAACAAGCCCTTCGCGGCCTTCGACACCGAAAATCCTGAGAACATCGAGAGGAAGCAAGGCAGCGCTGCTGAAAAGATTGCTGAGAAGCTCACAGAGAAGCAGATGAAGCAACTGCTGCCAGTCCTGAAAGCCATTGTGCTGGGGTGGAAGGGACCGCTTCGGGAAGGCTAAATCGACCGGGCAAACGCGTATGCCAGGGAACTTGCTGTCATATTGAAGAAGCGATAATAGTCGCCAAAACACAAGATCAGTAAGGAGAATAGATGGCTAAATCAATAATAATTATCGGAGCTGGCATGGGTGGTATGGCCGCCGGTATCTACGGTCAGATGAACGGCTACGAAACGCAGATTTTTGAGATGCATACCAAACCAGGAGGGCAGTGCACGTCGTCGAAACGTAAGGGCTACACCTTCGACCCCTGCATTCACCACTTCTTTGGCTGTAAACCGGGGTCCAGTGTTAATCAGATGTGGCACGAGGTCGGTGCATTGCCACGTGAACTGGTAGATATCGAGGAGTGTACAGCCGTCGCCTCACCAGATGGCAAAATTTTTGTAGATTACTACGACCTCGAGAGGCTGAAGGAAACCTTACTCAAACTATCTCCGGCAGACTCAAAGGCGATTGGACAATATATCGGGGCTATCAAGGCATTTGCCAATGACAAAGTAGGTGATGCCATAGACAGTGGCTCATTGTGGAAGATGATCCCGTTCTTCCTTCGGAAGCCTTCGATCCTAAGATGGATGAGGATGAATATGTGCACCTATGCCAAACAGTTCTCCGATCCGTTTCTCAGGAGAGCATTTGCTGAGCTCGTATATTCAAATCCGGATATGCCCCTCTTTTTCCACTTGCTGAGGCATGCCGGCGGTATTAACGGCGATATCCAGTGGCCAATAGGTGGAGCGGGCCAACTTGCTGAATCTATTGAGAAGCGCTACCTGGCTCTGGGAGGAAAGGTACATTACCGCAGCAGAGTGGAAAAGATATTGGTCGAGAACGATAGGGCAGTCGGTATCAAGCTCGCTGATGGAAGCGAGTAGAGGGCTGACATCATCATTTCGAATGCAGACGGGCGCAAGACGATATTCGATACACTTGATGGCAAGTACATAAACGAGACAGTGCGTGGCTATTGTGCTCCGAGCGCAGACGAAGCCCCTTTTGCCGTAAATGTCTGTTTGGGGATTAACCGGGACCTGTCCGGCGAGCCTTCTTCGCTGGTATTACTGCTTGACCAGCCTGTGACCATAGCAAACCACCAATATGAGAACATAGAGGCACAGATATATGGCTTCGACATGAGCATGGCCCCGGCGGGCAAGGGCACGATAAAAGTAGAGCTTTCGGCAAGCTATTCTTACTGGAAGCAACTCTATAATGCCGACAGAGAAAAGTACAAACAGGAAAAACAGAGGGCCGCCGAACAGATTATTGAGATTCTTGAAAGTCACTTCCAAGGTATAAAGAACCAGGTCGAGGTTATCGACGTATACACCTTGATGACATGGGAGCGTTACATGGGGGGAACTCAGGGGTGGTTCAATTTTCCCAATCGTAAGATTGATTTCAGCATGAGCGAAGATCATTCGGATAAGAAATTCAAAACGACTCTGCCGGGGCTAGACAACTTCTACTTCGTTGGAGTGTGGGCTACCATGATGGGATCGCTACCACATAATGCCAACTCGGGAAAGATGATCATCCGTCGCATCTGCAAGGAAGACGGCAAGAGATTCAAAGCGAAGTCATAGCTAGCTAGAATTTTTTCTTAGAAATGCTCGGGCTTTTGCGGTGGATGATACAACATTAACGATTACATGTTTGGATGGCAGTCAACTATATTTTACACATCTATTAGATGATAATGTAGATTGAGTTTAATGCAATTTCGGAATATGGTAACAAAACCTTGCGTATTAGTTTGGAAGTACCTGAGACAAAAAAGAATGTCGAAGATACATTGGCTGAATCAAACTTCAACTGGATTGTGTTTGGTATCGCAGCACAAATGTTAGAGAATCGCTAAAGCGGAACAAACATAATTAACATTCTCACTGGAGGATTGATGAAACAATATATCAAACGTCACCCTGTGGCAAGCTATTTCTTGATGGCCTTCGGGATAGCCTGGGTAGGTAGTATTCTAGTTGCAGGACCAAAATACTTTCGAGGTGAATCCATAGAAGCGTCGGATAGCGGACTCATGGCAATATTTATGTTGGCTGCTCCCATCTTGTCAAGCATCGTGATGACACGTATTGTCGATGGGAAACAAGGCCTCAAAGATTTATTTGCCCGTATGAAGATATGGCGTGTGGGTAAATGGTACCTCCCCTTGTTGATTTTCCCGCTTCTGATATTAATCTTGTCCTTTTTGCTTTCCGCAACTGTTTCGCCCGAGTTTGCCCCCATTTTTGTTGCCGTTGGCATCCCGATGGGGCTTTTGGCTGGGTTTCTGGAAGAGACGGGCTGGATGGGATTTGCTTTTCCCAAGATGAGACCAAAGTACAGCGTTATCAGGACAAGCATTTATCTAGGTTTTCTCCACGGTATATGGCATACCGTAGTATGGTTTCTTACGCAGTCCTCAGATCTTGGAGGTTATTGGCTACCATATTTCATTGCGTTTGTTTTGTTCCTTGTTGCTCTTCGGATTATCATCGTGTGGGTCTATGCAAATACAAGAAGTTTGCTGCTAGCACAATTGATCCATGCTAGTTCAACCGGATTCCTGGTGGTGCTAACACCCACAAATATAGAGCCAGTCAATTGGGTCATTTTTTACGGTGTTTACGCTGTCGTTCTATGGGTAGTCGCTTTGATTGTCATTCTAAAGTATGGTGATAGTCTCGC
>CAYFSE010000209.1:0-3707 GCA_964345725.1 uncultured Dehalococcoidales bacterium | reverse complement strand
TGGAATATTCTGTAATTTTGCCTACTCGCCCAATATCTGGATAGCAATCTTTCTGGACCTTGGGCGATTATCGAAATCCGCGAAGACTATCTGCTGCCAGGTGCCCAGGGTTAACCTCTTATTCACAAAAGGTACTGTCAGGGAAGGACCGAGCGTGGAAGCGCGGACATGGGAATGGCCATTGCCGTCCCCCCAAGTCTTGTCATGCTCATAGGGGATGTTCTGAGGTATCACCCTATCCCACATCTTCTTGAAGTCGGAGAGTAGATTTCGCTCATATTCTATGGTGGTTAGCCCGGCTGTGGAACCGACTATGAACAATGTGACTGTTCCATTGTCGAGCCCAGATTTCTCAACATGCTTGGCCACCTGAGACGTTATATCAATAAGGTCGCAATTGCCTCTTGATTGAAGAGTGATTTCCTTGGTTTCTACGGTCATGTTCTTACTTCCTGCCATATGATATCGTCAATCTTAAATACAGGTCCATCGCGGCATACCTGTTTCAGACCTTTCTTGGTGTTTATAGTGCAGCCATAGCAAGCTCCAAAACCGCATCCCATCCGCACTTCCAGGGAAACCTGACATTCTCTTAGTTTGAGCTTGCTTCGCTTCTCACCCTCACTTTCTTCCTCTCCCTTCAAGATAGAGGAATCAAGGGTGAGAGCCATCGCCTCATACATACCTACAGGACCACAGGCATATACCTGTTCAGCCCAGTCCAAATAATTAGGCAAGACATCCGTGGCCTTACCTTTCTGACCCGTGCTACCATCCTCGGTGACGGGAACAAATTGGACTCTTTGATAGCTGACAGCGGACGGCCGATAGCTATCAGGGCAGAGCTGAGCAGCCGTGCTCGCCCCGTGAATTAGAGTTATCTGGTGCTGGGATGAAGCTTGCTGCATGAGGAACACTAGCGGAGCGAGGCCAATTCCCCCCGCCACCATCACCAAGTTGCTGGATTCTGGTGCGATAGTAAACCCTTTGCCTAAAGGACCAAGGATGTCTATTTTTTCGCCGGCTTTTCGCTGCGAGAGCCAGAGGGTGCCTTTGCCTGTTACCTTGAATAGAATGGCAATCTCACCCCCACCTGGATCTTCTCTTATCAAGGGGGAGGATTGGTGAATGCTGAAAGGGCGACGCAATGTGAAATCCCCGCACCGTACGGTGATGAATTGTCCCGGCTGAGCCGTTACGGCCATATCCGGTGCCTCAATCCACATAAGGTGTATGCCAGGCACAACCTCCATGCTAGAGGATATCGAGCACAAGACTTGTTTCATGCTAGAACCTAAACAATATCAAAGTTCAAAGATAGAAAAGCAAAATGACAGAGCAAAAAACCAAAAACGAGACATTTCCCCATTTTGAATTGTCATTTTGCTTTTCAACTTTTACCTTTTGATTTTCTTAAGTAATCTCCGAGCGGCTGAACATCAAAGATCTGGCTGCTATTTGCCAACGCTCTTATAGTTACCCGAGCGGTATCTAATGACGTGAAGCATGGTATCCTTTTTTCTGCAGCAGCGCGTCTGATAGCCAACCCATCCTTTAGGGGAGTGCGCCCTCCAGTGATAGTGTTAATCACTCCGCTCACAGAACCATCTTGAATAACGTCAACAACGTTAGGATGGCCTTCGCCTAGCTTCTTGGTCACCATTCTTACCGGGAATCCCATGGATTCAATCATCTGTGCGGTTCCCTCCGTGGCGTAGAGGTCGCGGTGGACGGCGTGTAACTGCCTAATCAAAGGTTGAGCTTCAGCTTTGTCCTTGGCAGCGATACTAAGTAGGACTCTACCTTCTTGAGGCAGCATCAGTCCAGCAGCCAAAAGGGCCTTAACCAAGGCTGCTTCGAAGCTATAGTCAATTCCCATCACCTCGCCTGTGGATTTCATCTCAGGACCGAGGTAGCTATCTACTCCGGTCAATTTGGACATAGAGAAAACGGGAGCCTTTATGCCTACCAGTTTCTGTCTCTTCCACAACCCGCCTTCATACCCTTGCTCCTCGAGGCTGATCCCGGCCATGACCTTGGTGGCAATTCTTATCATGGGCACGCCGGTGACCTTGGAAATGAAAGGCACAGTTCGGCTGGCACGAGGATTTACCTCAAAAACATATACCCTTGACCAGTCAGCTTCTCTCATGATTACCATCTGAACGTTCATCAACCCTTTGATCCCCAGGGCCGGTCCAATTCTTACCGTGTAATCCACCATGGTATCTACTTCCGCCAGAGTGAGATTGATCCCTGGGTAAATAGACAAGGCATCACCGCTATGCACACCGGCCCTTTCGATGTGCTCCATCACGCCAGGAATAAGAACCTTTTCGCCATCGCAAATGGCATCCACCTCAACTTCTATGCCCTGGAAATACTTGTCTATGAGCACAGGATGCTGACTGTCCATCTCCAGAGCCAGCGTGAGGTAGCGGATTAGCTCAGGCTCGTTATACACGATTTCCATAGCCCGGCCCCCCAGAACATAGCTAGGACGTACCAATACTGGATAGCCTAAGGTTCTAGCTACCGCTAATGCCTCTTCTTCAGATGTCACTCCAGCCCCCGGCGGCTGAGGAATTCCCAATCTGTCCAGGAAATCTTCAAAGCGACGGCGGTCTTCAGCTATGTCTATAGCATCAGCACTCGAGCCAAGTATGGGCAGATTATTGTGAGCTAACACCCCAACCAAATTGATAGGTGTTTGTCCGCCAAGCTGGACGATGGAAGGCGGAGCAGAAACGTTGCTACTCTCATTCTCAAGTATATTTCGGATACTTTCCTCGTCCAGTGCTTCGAAATACAGGCGATCACTGGTATCAAAATCGGTGGAAACCGTCTCAGGATTGGAATTGACCAGGATGCTCTTCATGCCCATCTCTTGAAGCGCCCAGGCTGAATGAACGCAGCAATAATCAAACTCAATCCCCTGCCCAATGCGTATAGGTCCGCTACTGATGACGACAACTTTCTTCTCTGCCAAAGGCCCGGCTTCATTCTCCTTCTCATAGGCGCTGTAGAAATAAGGGGTCTCGGCATCGAATTCAGCGGCGCAGGTATCCACCATTTTATACACAGGGCAGATTTGCCATTGGTGACGAGCCTGTCTTACCTGCTCCGGCAACCTGTCGGCCAGAGTGCCTACCTGCTCATCGGAAAAGCCCAGTCTCTTAGCGTCCCACAGAAGCTCGGGTGTCAACGATTCGGAGAGGAGCTTCCTTTCCATATCCACAATATTCTGGAACTTGTACATGAACCAGGGGTCTATGCCCGTCAGTTGGCAAAGCTGTTCGGGCGTGGCTTCCCTGCGCAGCGCCGCCATAACGGCCCATAGCCTTAGGTCGTTGGGGTGAAGCGGGTATGAATTAAGCCCTTCCCCTTTAGTCCAGGCTGGGTCCTCCCAGAGCAGGGGACGGTTGCCGAATTCCAGGGAGCGCACTGCCTTCTGCAGAGCAGCCTCAAAACACCGGTCAATGGCCATTACTTCGCCGGTGGCTTTCATCTGGCTGCCAAGTTTTCGGTCACCCAGAGCAAATTTATCAAAGGGCCATCTGGGAATCTTGACTACGCAGTAATCCAGGGCCGGCTCGAAGGACGCCAGCGTTTTGCCTGTGACCCTATTGGGAATCTCATCGAGCCGCCTGCCTATGGCTATTTTGGCAGCCACCCGGGCAATGGGATAGCCGGTAGCTTTACTGGCC
>CAYFSE010000208.1:0-1984 GCA_964345725.1 uncultured Dehalococcoidales bacterium | reverse complement strand
CACGCTTCCTAGTGATAAATCCACTGCTCGTAAGCTCGGGAGTATCTAAGTGGGCTACCCGGTGGACTCCCGGTATGGACTTCACCCGAGTGTTCCAAGATTCAACTCTCTTCTATTGGTTGAGTCCATTGATCGGTGTCGGTTTCGCCACAGGCATCGTACCCCTCGCCCTACGCGGACGGTCTTTCGTCAACTCACTCAAATCCGCGTTCAGATGGAGGAGTGGGACGGATGCCGAAGAAAGGATAAGCGGGCCGCCACTACCCGGGATATACATGATAATACTGTTGATTACAGGTTTGGTGGCACCATTGATCCTAGACATATGCTTGGTACCAGATTTTCCCGTATTGCCACTGATACTCTACGAGATGGTTTTTCCCTTCATAGTCTTGCTCGCATCTGGACGAATGATGGCAACGGCTGGAATCACCTACGACTTCCCATACCTTCAACAACTAACTATAATGAGCGGCAAGAGCCTCGGGTACACGGGCTTGGAAGCTTGGTTTCTGCCTCTACGGCTCAATCCCGGACACGGTTGGATGGCGTCTCTGAAGGTAGCCCAACTAACGAAAACCACGTACTGGAGTTGGATACAATCTGCAGTAATATCGTACCCGCTAGCGTTAGTAGCAGGCTATATTTACATGTCATTGTTCTGGGAGATTGCGCCCATACCTTCCGACGTGTTCCCTGCCCCGGCAATCATGTGGCCCATACAAATTATGCAGACCAGTGTCTGGATAACGACTCCTGAAGGGTTCTTCGATTCTACAATGATGGCCCTCTGGGGCGTAGGATTCAGCGTTGCCATAGCAGCCTTTCACTTCATACGAGTCCCATTCTCGATGGTTGGAGTTGCAGCGGGCATAGGTTCACCCTTGCCGACATCGACAACAATGCTAATGGGCATGATCGCTGGAATGGTGATCTCAAAGATAAAAGGAAGGGACTGGCTTGACAGATATAGGACGACTATAGCTGCCGGTCTGGGGCTAGGCGAAGGCATCGCAATCGTGATAGGTGTAGTGCTAGCATTAGCGCTCAAAGCAATATGGCTAGGAAGGTTCTGAGCAGACATAGGAGAGAGCGTGGACATAGAAGACCAAAACTCGCATGTCGCCGCTCCTTGTCAATTCTGTAGAATGAAAGACAGCCCACGAGGGTGTATGTCTGTTGCAAGCGTGGCTCCGCTATAGACTACAGCATCTGAAAGACAAGCCTTCACATTCAAAAAACCTCGTCCGCCGATGCTGGCGCACCAAGAAAACGCCTAGATATTTATAAAACTTTGTCCGACGATTTTACTGCATCGAAAGGTGTGTTACATGCGCAAGGGTATCAAACATTTTGTCTCTCGTAAACGCGACGGAAACGCTGTTGTTCTAGGTTGCCGCCTGGACACGGGTGAGGAAGCCTTCGTCAGAGTCGACGTCCTCTTCAACCTTCGACAAGGCTGTGGCAAACCCAGACCGGTACGAGTTCAGAGTGGACATTCCGGAGCTCGACTACTACGTGATCTATGGCTCAACCTTCAGAGAAATCCTGTCGCGACACACCGAGCTGACCGGCAGATCCCGCCTCATACCAAAATGGAGACCGGCTCCGCAGGTCGGCAGAGTTAGCCCGAACGAGGCCTACTTCAAGGCAATGGGATTGATGAGCGGAGCAGGAGGCCCCAACCCCCGGGATGGTAGAGGCCCAGAAACCTTGTACTTCCAGAAGTAAATCGAAGACCAGGCGAACGAAGTCCAAGCTGAGCACCGCTACTGCGGCTCGCTATCGCTGGACGTATGGGCTTGGACTGGCATGTGTTTTTTCATTTGGAACTCTGAAATACCGGAACCCGAAAAGATGATCGAGACACTGGTCAAGAACAACCTGGGATTCATGGCTTGGCAAAGACCAAGGCTAGTGTCCTATGCCTGCAGTGACGGCTCATATCGTGGCCAGAGAATGTGCGCTGGCGAAACACATGACG
>CAYFSE010000207.1:0-11968 GCA_964345725.1 uncultured Dehalococcoidales bacterium | reverse complement strand
ACCATCATGGTAGCGTATTCATCATATTTAGAATCGGCCTCAAACATCTTGGCCTTGGCCTCGGCATCAGGTGTCCATGACACGCCATCGGCTCCATATACCACTTTGGCAATCTTGCCCACCCGCTCTCGCAGCTTCATTTCTGAGGGGTAAAGGAATTTGAAGTCGTTCTTCTCGTTGCAGGCTTCCATAACAGTATCGGCAAGCTCCAGGGCGCCATCACCACCCTTGAGCCAGTGTTCGCTGAGCGCACAACGTGCCCCCGCTGCCTCAGCTGCCTTGCGCACCATGGCAATTTCTTCCTTGGTGTCGGTGTAGAAGGAGTTGATGCATACCACAGGGTTGATGCCTGATGTCCTGATGGTGTTGATGTGGTGCAGCATATTGGGAAGGCCTTTCTCGAGAAGTCCCAGGTCTTCCTTAGTGTAGGACTCAGGCAGGGGCAGACCAGCCACTACCTTGGGGCCGCCACCATGCATCTTGAGTGCCCTGATGGTGGTGGTGAGTACCGACACATGCGGCTTGAGGCCACTGTAACGGCACTTGACATTCCAGAACTTTTCGAACCCGATATCTGCAGCAAAGCCACTCTCGGTGACATGGTAATCAAACATCTTCAAACCAATGCGGTCACCGATGATGGAGGATTGTCCCACAGCAATGTTAGCAAAGGGGCCGGCGTGCACCATACAGGGCTGATATTCTACGGTGCACATCAAGGTAGGATTGATAGTGTTGCGCATCCAGGCGGTCATGGCGCCTCCCACCTCCAGCTCCTTGGTGGCGACAATATTGCCGTCTCTATCAAAGGCTACGGTAATCTCATCCATCCTTCTGCGCAAGTCCGCCAGGTCCGTGACGATAGACAACATAGCCATAAGCTCTGAGCTTACAGCAATACCGAACCTGGACTGCATAGTATATCCATCCATGCGACCACCAAGCCCTATTACGATATTCCTGAGGCTCTGGGCGCAGAAGTCCAAGATCCAGCCCATTTCTACTCTGGTAGGGTCAACGTTCAGACGGCGCATCCTCGTGCGCTTGGCTAGCTCTTCGTCGTCGTAGTTGCGCTCATGCTGCATTCTAGAGGTAAGCGCCACCATAGCCAGATTATGGGCATTCATTATGTCGTTGATGTCGCCGGTAAGCCCCATAGAGAATTCGGTCATAGGAATAAGCAGCGCATTACCTCCCCCGGCAGCGGTGCCCTTGATATTCATAGTCGGACCGCCGGAGGGCTGCCGTATGCAACCCCCCACATTCTTACCCCTCTTGCCCATGCCCTCCAATATGCCCATAGTGGTCGTCGTCTTCCCCTCCCCCAGTGGGGTAGGGGTTATGGCAGTTACCTCGATATACTTGCCATCAGGCCTGCCCTTGAGGCGCTCGATGATCTTCATGAAATCGAGCCTGCATAGTTTCCCAAAGGGAATAATTTCATCCTTCTGTAAGTTCAGTTTTTCCCTCCACTCATCGGGCGTCGGCATGTCTTCTTCAGCGGCTTCCGCAATCTGCCAGTCCTTCATCTTTGTTGCATCGTAGGCCATGCTATTCTCCTTTCTTGTCCTTTTTATGTATTATTTGCTCTTGCGCTCGGCCCTGCGCTCAGCCGCCACTACGGTATTGACCATAAGCATCGTAATAGTCATGGGGCCAACCCCCCCGGGCACCGGGGTGATTGCGCTGGCTTTCTCTTTGACTGTCTCGAACTCTACGTCCCCCCTGAGGTCAGCGACCTGCTTGGTGGGATCCGTCTTGCTTGGTTTCCATCCCACGCGGTTTACACCGACGTCAATAACAACTACCCCCTCTTTTATCATATCTGCCTTGATGACTTCAGGAGACCCCATTGCGGCAACCAGGATATCCGCCTGCCTGGTGATTTCGGCCATGTTCTTGGTTCCCGTGTGAACGACCGTCACGGTGGCATTGGCACGCTTGTTTTTCTGTACCAGCATGGCCATGAGAGGCTTGCCTACTATGTTGCTGCGACCACATATCACCACGTGCTTGCCTTCGGGAGGATTGCCGCTGCGCACCATTAACTCCACCGCACCATGCGGCGTGCAGGGCATGAAATACGGGTCTCCGATGAGCATCTTACCTACGTTAACGGGGTGGAAGCCATCCACATCTTTAGCAGGGTCGATGAGATTTAGCACTTTGTCCGCATTGATGTGTTTTGGCAATGGCAATTGGACCAGTATACCATCAACGTGCTCCGCTTCATTCATTTCCTCCACTTTGGAGAGAAGTTCCTGCTCTGATGCGTTCTCAGGGAAGACGATGGTCTGGGTCCACACGCCTATCTCCTCGGCCGCCTTTTCCTTGCCCGAGACATAGGAAACAGACGCCGGGTCCTCTCCTACGCGAACCATGACAAGACCCGGCGTTATACCACGTTCTTTGAGCTTTGTCGCTCGTTCCTTTAGCTCGGCTCTGATCTCTTTGGCTACTTCGTTTCCCGAAATTATCTTTGCTGTCATCTAAACCTCCTCTATTGATTGTCAACTCATCGGTCCACCGATAGCTTCCGGCTTAGCAGCACCAAGGCGTGCTGCGATATCGTGCACTATGCTGATAATCTCTGGGCTGGAATTGGTGAGAGAGACATTGCCCAGGCCAGCCTCTATTATACTCTGGTCGTAGGGAACAAAACCCACAAATTCAAAGTCGGGCATGGCCGAATTAAGGAAATTCCTGTCCTGTGCACTGCGAATCTTATTGGCTACCACCGCGATGTGTGTCAGACCTATGTCCTTCGCCAGTTCTCTTATCCTGTAAGCTGTTTCAACACTTCCTTTACCTGGCTCTACTACAATAATCATCTTGTCGACTGCCTTCGCTGTCGCCCGCCCCAGGTGCTCGACGCCGGCCTCCATGTCTATTATAACGACTTCATTTCGGCGCAAGAGTATGTGGGCAATTAAGGCTTCCAGCAAGGCATTTTCGGGGCAATAGCAGCCACTGCCACCGCTCTTCAACCGCCCCATCACCATTAGTTTGATTCCATTATGCTCCACCCAATACTTCTCGGGGATATCATCAACCCTGGGATTCAATCTGAAGTAGGACGCTACCTGGCCGGGACGGGCTCCTGTCCTTTCTTCAATGAGGTCTGCCATCTCAGAGATAGGGATTATCCTCTCAGGGTGGGGAAAGCCAAGGGCAATTGCCAGAGTAGCATTGGGGTCGGCATCTATGGCCAGAACAGAAAAACCAGACTTGGCGAGTACACTAGAGAGGAGAGAGGCTAGCATTGTTTTGCCTACCCCCCCTTTACCACTGATGGCAAGTTTCATCTCCGAAGCCCGAATTATATACTCCGCCAGTAGGACAAATCAAGTCAGCGACAAGTAGTATTCTATGTCAAACTGCCGGCCGCCAGCAGGAACCCGGCAGGCAAAGTGTGTAGATTATGCCACATCGTGTCACGGTTGAGCTGCCTTCTCGTTTATCCTACGTACTCGCAGTTTGCCCGCAGGAAGACAACGATGATAGAATGCAGTGTCAAGGCTGGACCAGCCGATCTACCGGCCTCACCTGCATGCCATGTGTGCTGTCAAGGAGGGTGATATGTCGTACGAATATGAAATAAATGAACTTGCCAAGGAAGAATCCTGGCGTATGTTTCGAATAATAGGCGAATTTGTAGAGGGGTTTGATAATCTCACTGGTATCGAGCCGGCAGTGACCATATACGGTTCGGCCAGACTGAAAGCGGGTGACGAGCTATATGCAGCGACGGAAGAAATAGCTTATCGGCTTGGACAGGTCGGCTTCTCAATTGTGACGGGTGGAGGGCCAGGCGTAATGGAGGCTGCCAACAAAGGTGCACGAAAGGCTGGCGTTACGTCGGTCGGACTGAATATCTCGCTTCCCCAGGAACAGGTCCCTAATACTTATGCCACTAAGTCGATAACGTTCAATCACTTCTTTACTCGTAAAGTCATGCTGGTGAAATATGCTGTGGCCTTCGTCATAATGCCAGGTGGGCTCGGCACGCTTGACGAGGTGACAGAGGTACTGACCCTGATGCAGACCCACAAGATAAAACCCTTCCCTGTAATACTGTTCCACGGCGAATTTTGGGAGGGATTTCTGGATTGGCTGCGGGCCGCTGTCTTATCCCGGAAGTATATCTCCAACAAGGATTTCGACCTATTGAGAGTGCTGGATCATCCTGGTGAGGTAGTTGAGGCTATACAAAGGTGGTATGGTAGACATGAAGTTGTTGGCAGGAAGGCCCTGCGCAGGTGATTTCCAGTCTTCCTCTTCTGGAATTATGTTGAGGGCGATGTGTGATCCGGCCATTGTGTCTACCGTTGATATATCGGATTGTTGCTGGAGGCCTCAATGGTCCTCTTTGTCAGTTTGACACCGGGCAGAATCGGGTGTTAAAATCCCCCTTTCTGTATGGAGGGTGCCAAGATCTACGCTGTTATTGAAGTAGGTGGCAAGCAATATAAGGTAGCCCCGAAACAAACAATTGAAGTCGAGCGCTTAAATGTCTCTGAAGGCGACACGGTCGAGCTTGACAGAGTATTGTTTATTGGGGGGGATGGGGATACCCTTGTGGGAAATCCGATTATCAAGGGTGCCAAGGTTGTGGCTACCTGTCTGGGAGAAGCTAAGGGAGAAAAGGTTATCGTATTCAAATACAAGTCCAAAGTCCGCTACCGCAGGAAGAAGGGACATCGGCAGACTTACACTAGAATACTGGTAAACGAGATTATCAAGGGTTAAGGAGAACAGATATGGCACACAAGAAGGGTGGTGGTAGCTCGAGTTATGGACGAGATAGCGTAGCCAAGCGTCTGGGGGTCAAGAAGTACGGAGGAGAACAAGTCCGTGCTGGAGCTATCTTGGTAAGGCAACGGGGGACTCGTATACTGCCGGGAGACAATGTAGGACTGGGTAGAGATTATACCCTGTTTGCGTTAATAGATGGCTATGTTAAATATGAGCCGGCAACCAGATACAAAAAGAAGGTGAGCGTTTACAAATGAAAGCCAAAGTCCATCCCAAGTATTATGACGAGGCTAAGGTGACTTGTCTCTGTGGTAATACTTTCACCATTGGTTCGACTAGGCCAGAAATCAGGGTAGAGATATGCGGTAAATGTCACCCCTTTTATACTGGCGAACAGAGAATAGTTGACTCGCTGGGGAGGGTGGAACGCTTCAAGAGGCGTTACAAGGTAAAGTAGAACAAGTTCGGTTTTCTATTTCCTGTTGTCACACTATCTGTCAGACCGGGGCGATTCTTTGCTTTCAACATCGCCTTGGGGAACCGGGAAATTATTCAGCGCGGCTGGTCTAAGAGACAAACTTTACGTTTTCGGCTGTTTCTATCATAATACTCTCAGGGATTTTTCATGCTGGAGAATTACGGCCTTTGTCCTAGACAAGGAGGGAGATCAAGGCATTAATGGCAGAGTCTTTTCATTACGGCGGCCAGGCAGTCATTGAGGGGGTGATGATACGGGGTAAGGAGAGCGTGGCCATATCTGTGCGTCAGCCCGATGGACACCTAAACGTGGTCCAGCAGCCGCTGGCCAGTGTATACAAGGGACGCCTCAGAAAAATGCCTTTGGTAAGAGGAATAATTGCTCTCGTTGAGACTCTAACTCTGGGCACACAGTCATTACTTCACTCTGCCCAGGTTGCCGCAGCCGAGGAGGCAGAACAGAAGATACCTACAGCGCTCTTATGGGGGACGGTGGCTGGCAGTCTTGCCTTGGGTGTAGCTCTCTTCTTCATGGTTCCCCTCTTTGCCACTCAGTACCTTATAGATCCCTACATAGAATCTTCTTTATTGAGTAATGTCTTTGAGGGACTTATCCGTATTGGGATTTTCATCGCCTACCTCAAGTTGATGAGTCTAATACCTGATATTAGAAAGGTCTTTGCCTACCATGGAGCCGAGCACAAAGTAGTGAATGCCTATGAGGCAAATATTCCTTTGGACGTGGAGTCGGTTAAGTTGTATTCTACTGCCCATGCTCGCTGCGGCACCGCCCTTCTGTTCATTGTTTTGATTGTAGCCATTTTCGTGTTCGCACTGGTTGGTCAGCCAAGTTTGTGGGTGCGCATACTGTCTCGCATAGCCCTCATTCCGGTTATCGCCGCCATCAGCTATGAAATCGTGAAATTCGGGGCAAGCCACAGTAGGAACCCCATAGTGCGAATACTCTTGGCTCCGGGGCTGCTGCTGCAAGCCATGACTACCAGAGAACCTGACGACAGTCAGATCGAGACTGCTATATCCGCGTTAAATGAGGTCATCAAGATCGACCAAAGTGCCGATTCTAGCTGCGCCACATAGCGATCACGAAAAAGCAGTATGACAAATCGTATCAGCGAGTACACACCATTGACAGAGTAGCAGCGATTTGCTAAGCTGTGAGATAGCCACTGACCGTTGAAGCAGTGAGCTGACGAATTGGATAGTTAAAAGTCCGCTTGGATCGGCGGCGACTGAGACGGACAATAGGAGTTGCTTTTGGTAATCCTCTCGGTTATGCCGAGAGGGTTTTTTTGGTTTATGGCCATGTTTGGTGCTATAACGGATGTCTCAGGAATCAAGATCGGGCATTATACCGACAAGAAGGCAGCGACCGGCTGCACGGTGATACTTTGCGAGCAAGGGGCGGTGGTCGGCGTTGATGTCAGCGGGTCATCTCCGGGAACCAGGGAAACAGATTTGCTCCGTCCGGGAAATTTAGTGGAAAAGGCTCATGCTGTCGTTCTCAGCGGAGGCAGTGCGTTTGGCCTGGATGCTGCTGCCGGTGTTATGAAGTATTTGGAGGAGCGAGGATTCGGTTATGAGACCAGCGCTGGGAAGGTGCCTATCGTGCCAGCCGCCATCGTTTACGACCTGAACATAGGTGATTCCAAAATTAGGCCTGGAGCCAATGAGGGTTACCAAGCTTGCCTGGCTGCTACCAATGGCAAAGTGGCTGAGGGGTGCGTTGGCGCTGGCACTGGGGCGACCGTGGGCAAGATTCTGGGCGTGGAAAGAGCAGTCAAAAGTGGTTTGGGGACTGCCAGTCAGAGAATAGCCGCAGGTGTCGTCGTAGCCGCCTTGGTAGTGGTGAACGCCGTTGGAGACGTGATTGAACCTGGAACCGGAAAGACCCTGGCTGGACCTCGCAAGCCCGACGGGCGTGGATTCTTCTCCACATCTCAGCTATGGAAAGGTGACTTTAAGGAACTGGTTCCGTCTTTTAATACTGTAATCGGTGCAGTGGCAACCGATGCCAGGATTAGTAAAACGGAGGCAAACAGATTGGCTTGCGTGGCACAGGTTGGCATTGCTCGCACCATTGACCCATGCCACACCATGTATGATGGCGATGCTTTATTCACACTCTCTCTGGGAGAGAAAGAAGCTGATCTTAGTGCTCTGGGGGCAGCGGCCGCTGAGGTTGTTGCCGAAGCCATAGCGAGAGCAATTCAAAAAGCGAAGGCTTTAGCTGGCGTGCCAGCAGCCGAGGATGTAGGCAAATGCTAAGAACAGGCTTTATTGGCGCCGGAACCACAGGCACAGCCCTAGCAGTAACGCTGTCTCAAAAGGGATGGTCTGTGGTGGGTGTATCCAGCCGGACGCTGTCGTCAGCACAAAGATTGGCGAGGCACGTGTCTTACTGCCGGGTTTGCCATACAGCCCAGGAATTGGCAGATGTTGCTGAAATGGTCTTCATCACCACTCCTGATGATGTTATAGCTCAGGTGTGCAGCGAAGTTCGCTGGCATAAGGGACAGAGCGTCCTGCATTGCAGTGGTGCTCATTCTGTAGATATTCTGGAATCAGCGAAGAAACGCGGGGCGGCTGTTGGCTCTTTTCATCCTTTACAGACTTTTGCCGATGTCGACCGGGCGGTAGCAAACTTGCCTGGCTCTGCCTTCGCTCTGGAAGCCGGGGAGCCGCTACTATCAACGCTGAAGGAGCTGACCCAACTCCTGAATGGCCACTGGGTGGAACTCAAGCCGGGGGACAAGGTGCTGTATCACGCAGCGGCTGTCTTCGCCTGTAACTACCTTGTGACCCTGCTTGCATTGGCTCTGGACTTGTGGAAGGACTTCGGGGTGTCGTCAAAAGAGGCGACCAGGGCCTTGTTGCCCTTGCTCAGGGGGACGCTGAACAACATCGATAACATTGGCTTACCTAACTGCCTCACTGGTCCTGTTGCCCGCGGGGACCTGCACACCATAGAGAAGCACTTGAGCGCTCTCGATGCT
The DNA here is from genome assembly GCA_964345725.1 of uncultured Dehalococcoidales bacterium. Classification (GTDB taxonomy): domain Bacteria; phylum Chloroflexota; class Dehalococcoidia; order GIF9; family AB-539-J10; genus RBG-13-51-36. The sequence goes on along the minus strand of CAYFSE010000207.1, from coordinate 3,722 downwards.
AAGGACCGCTCCTTACTCACTGCCTATAAGGAGCTGGGGCTTCAGACTATTCCTATTGCTTTGGCTAAAGGCAAAGTCAGTGAACAGAAGGCGGAAGAGATGAAAACTCTACTCTCTTTGAAAAGAAGGTAGGCGAAGAGACTTTGCACCCAGGGAGGCAAGAAATGAGAACTATGCTGAGAAGCAAAATCCACCGAGCCCGGGTTACTCAAGTCGATTTGGATTACGAAGGCAGTATCACGATTGATCGGTCTCTTATGGAGGCCAGTGACATCTTGCCCTTCGAAAGAGTGGAAGTGCTAAACGTCAATAATGGCGCCAGGCTCAGCACCTACGCTATCGAAGGTGAGGCAAATTCGGGGATTATTGGTGTCAATGGTGCGGCCGCCAGACTGGTGGCCAAGGGCGATATAGTTATCATTCTCTCATATTGCCAAGTTCCCGATGATGAGGCAACGAATATGACCCCCATCATAGTTCGTGTGGATAGCCAAAACAGAATCGTTGGGCCGTTGCCTGTGACTCCTCTCACTGGATAGAAGGTGGAAAGAGAAGATCAAAATGAAAAAATAGAGAGCAAAATTCAAGAAGCTCTACATTGTGAGTTATCACTTTGATTCTTTGTCTTTGACCTCTAGTCTTTAGGAAAGGAAGGAAGCCATGCGGGTTACTATCACCGAGATAAAAGAAATGAAGCAGAAGAAAGAAAAGATACCTATGCTCACCGCCTATGACTATGTGACAGCCAAGATGGTTGATGAAGCTGGTGTACCTTTGATATTGGTTGGGGATACCTTGGGGATGGTGATATTGGGCTATGAGTCAACTATCCCGGTGACTATGGAAGAAATGGTACATCATACCAAGGCTGTAGTTAGAGGTGCCAAGAAGGCTTTGATAATAGGCGATATGCCGTTTATGACCTATCATATCAGTGTCTCCGATGCTTTGCATAATGCCGCAAGGTTTATTCAGGAAGGGGGGGCACAGGCGGTGAAGATGGAAGGGGGCGAAGTCGTTGCCGAGAAAGTCAGACGCCTTGTTGACTGTGGCATCCCAGTTATGGGGCATATTGGGCTTACTCCACAATCGAAACATCAATTGGGGGGGTTCAAAGCGCGTGGTAAGGCAGCAGAGGAGGCCAAAAAGTTGCTCAACGATGCCTGTATTTTGGAGGAAGCTGGCGCTTTCGCTGTTGTTCTGGAATGCATACCAGCACGTCTTTCCAAGCTGATTACTCACAAGCTGGCTATCCCTACAATCGGCATCGGCGCTGGGCCTGATTGTGATGGTCAAGTCCAGGTAGTCAGCGATATGTTGGGCCTTTACACCGACTTTGTGCCCAGGCACGCCAAGCAATATGCCAAGCTAGCCGGAGAGATTAAGGCTGCTGTTTCCGGTTACATATCTGAAGTTAAATCTCTCAGTTTCCCCACTATGGAACATAGCTACACCATGGATGAAAGCCTCATCAAACAGCTAGAGGCTGAGAGCTAGCGGCATGCAGGTAGTAGGGCCCATATTCGAGATAAGGGCATTAAGACAGAAGCTCAGCGGCACAGTGGGCTTCGTTGCCACTATGGGCTATCTTCACGAAGGTCATCTGGCTTTGGTAAAGCGAGCTGGGGCGGAGAATTCCGCCGTTATTGTTAGCATTTACGTCAACCCCACTCAATTTGGCCCCAGGGAAGATTTTGGCGCTTATCCCAGAGAGCTTGATCGTGACTTGGGGTTGTTGCGGGGAGAGGGGGTGGATATCGTCTTTGTCCCCTCCGATGATGAGATGTACCCGCCCGAATTTAGCAGTTGGGTGGATGTGGAGAAGGTGACCGAGCGACTTGAGGGAGCATCTCGTCCGGGGCATTTTAGGGGCGTAGCTACCGTAGTGGCCAAGCTATTCAATGTTGTCCAGCCAACCAGAGCTTATTTCGGGCAGAAAGATGCCCAACAGGTTGTGGTGATTAAGAGAATGGTGGCTGACCTCAACATGGGTATAGAAATCGTGGTTGTGCCTACGCTGAGGGAGAGCGATGGTCTGGCCATGAGCAGTCGCAATACTTACCTCAACCCCGAAGAGCGTCAGGCGGCCACGATATTGTTCAAGGCTCTTGCGTTAGCGCAGCAGCTAAGAAGAGGTGGGGAAAAGGACGCCGAAAAGATTCGCCGGCAGATGACTTCACTCATGCAAAAAGAACCTCTGGCTTACGTTGACTATGTCAGCATCGCTGATGCCGATACACTGCAGGAATTGAACTCGCTTGATCGTCCAGCCCTGGCTTCTTTGGCCGTCAGGATAGGCAAAACAAGATTGATAGACAGTATGCCGCTGGAATAAGGCCTCATGTGCTACTGTCGGGCTCTTCATGTTGGTTATCACCAAGTCCTTATATTTGGCGTGTCCTGACTGAACAGTCATTCGTCAGATGTGCAGCTGCTTGGATCGGGGATAGCTACTATTGAGTCGTGTTGGCTTGTCGTGAGCGGCGAAAGCTTCTATAATAGAACCTTATCTAAATGGATAAAGTCGTAGTGAGAGAATAAAGGAGGCCAAACATGACGCCAAAGGCCAAAACGGACAACCTAATTCTGCGATTATGGTTCATAATGCACCGAACCCGCGACGTGCTCAGGAACTGTGAGGACAGAGTATTTGGCAAGTACGGGCTTACTACGGAGCAGTACGGGGTGCTGGCTGTGATGAAAGTACTCGGTGGTTCCGTGAGGGTAACTGACCTGGCCCGAGGGCTAGGACGCAGCGCGAACAGTGTCAGCATGATAGTGGACCGCATGGTCAAGGCCGGCTTGGTGAGAAGGGGAAGAGACAGGGGTGACCGCAGGACAGTACGTGTCAGTGTCACCAACAAGGCGGAGGTTGCCTTTAGACCGGCAACAGTGGCCGGGCTGGAGTTGATCCGGGAAGTGACGTCACCGCTATCGTATGAGGACAAGCGTACCTTTGTCAGTCTGCACGAAGCAATAAAACACAAGGCACTTCAGTATCTGAATCCCGAAGAGGATATAGAAGATATGGGTAGCGGTGATATCACGAACCGGCCCGATTTGGTGAAGCGACTGCGTCACTACCTTTCAACCTCCACTGGTAGGGGTTGAGAAACCCATGCAGCTTTCATGTGTTGGCAACGGCATATTGACAGATTCTGCCTTCGAGAGCTGGAGATACTGCACTCAATTACTGATAAATACTCAGTGCTGCGTGGTCCATTTGTGCTGAATGGCGTCGGATGCTACAATGGAAGCTACTCAAACTAGCAATTGTCGTAGTAAAACAATAAGGAGAGACTAAATACGGCGATGAATTCTAAATCCCGGAGTAAACATGGCGGAAATCACTTGGAACAGTGCTACAAATTGGCCTGATCTAAATGAAACGTATCAAAGGGTGATCAAGAACGTTTTTCCCTCAGGCTCTGAAGCCAAACGTCAGGTGGCGGGCAATATGGTGGGGACTGAGACTACACTATACGGCGACACAGACCAGCAAAGGTCTAGTCAAATAGCAGGAGGTAACAAGTATGCCAGTGAAGTTCAGATTCAAAAATGTAGATAAGGGGGCGTGGCTCCTGTTGCGTCAAGTCCCCAACTTGGTTTCGAGGTGCGAGGACCTGGTATTTAGTAAGTACGGGCTCACTACGGAGCGACACTCAGTGCTTATGGCCATGAAACACATCGATGGTCCCGTAAGGCCAACCGACGTGGCCCGG
>CAYFSE010000206.1:0-15795 GCA_964345725.1 uncultured Dehalococcoidales bacterium | reverse complement strand
CCCTGCCCCTGTGGGTATTATGGCGACCCGTTTAAGGAATGTAAATGCTCGTCAGGAGAAATTTCCCGCTATCACAAAAGGATAAGCGGACCGCTATTGGACCGTATTGGTATCTTTGTTGATGTTCCCCATATTGATTATGAAGAACTTACCGAAGACAGGCCTGGGGAGAGGTCGGAGGCAGTCAGAGCTAGGGTTAAGGCATCGCACAAAGTGCAGCTTGAGCGTTTTCGAGGGACGAAGCTGAAGTGCAATGCTGATATGACGCCCAAGGAGGTAAAGGAATTCTGCATAGTAGAACCAGCCGCTCAGAGCCTGCTTCGAGCTGCTATGAAGCAACTTCATCTCACTGGCCGTGCGTTCCATCGCATCCTCAAGCTTTCCCGCACGATAGCCGATCTAGAGCATAGCGACATCATCAAAACACATCATATGGCAGAAGCTCTGCAATACCGGCATAAGGAAATAATCTGAAGCCAGAGGCGTGTTCCCTGCATACGTCAGGCCAAAAACTGAATACGTCGGCACCAAACGTGAGACATAGAGAAATCTTCTTTAGTAGGATATTGTTAGTGCGACTATTACTGACAAGGCATTCTAAAGGAGGTCAGGGCAATGAATCATAACAAGAGGATATCTGCGGGTCGTATAGGTAGGAAACTAAGAGCGCAGTTCATCACGGGTATTCTCATTGTTGTGCCGATTGTTATTGCCGTATTAATACTAGTCTGGCTCTTCAATTATATCGACAGCATAGCGCAGCCTGTAGCTAAGTCGCTGTTAGGGCGCACTATTCCTGGCCTGGGTCTTGGCATAATGATACTGCTGATCTACCTGGCTGGAGTTATAGCGACCAATGTTATTGGAAGGAGATTGATTCGTTATGGTGAAGCTCTATTGGCAAGAGTACCATTGTTTCGATATCTTTACACAGGCATCAAACAAATCCTGCAAAGCTTCGCTGCTCCTCGTGAAGGTGGATTCTTGCAGGTGGTACTAGTAGAATTCCCCAAACAGGGTATGCGAGCCATAGGCTTTGTAACGAGCGAATCACGAGTCGAGTCTGGTGAAAAGCTGCTCAACGTGTTTATACCGACATCCCCCAATCCAACATCTGGCTATTTAGAGATTGTCAGGGAAAGTGATATTATCCGGACTAATATATCAGTTGATGACGCGTTGAAAATGGTCTTGTCTGGCGGCAAGGTGTCACTTCAAGAGGTCACCGATAAACTGGGTGCTCAGAATTAATCAGCAAATCATTTCGTGTTCCGGAAGAAGCTTAACTTGGAACAGTCCGCGCAATCCCGCCGATGATCAACAATACAATGCCAACAATAATCGAAATCCAGCCCCCTATTTTCCAAGCGTGTAGCCAGAAACGCTCATGCTCGCGCGTTATAATCTCCTGGATATCTCTTCGGGTCAACAGAATGGAATTGTAATACTTCTTCTTTTCCCTTTTGTTACCGAGAATGAAAAGAATACCCAGGAGGACGAAAAATCCTCCCATCCCCAAGAGAACCTGGTAACTCACCTGGGACATGTTGCCTCACCTCCCCCTCAAGAATCCAGAAATCTTGAGGTGACCCTACTTAATCTCTACGGTCGCTCCAGCAGCTTCCAATTTCTGCTTTATCGTGTCGGCCTCTTCCTTGGGGATGCCCTCTTTTACCACCTGTGGAGCAGCTTCCACCAAATCCTTGGCTTGCTTTAATCCTATAGTTGTCACTTCGCGTACCGCCTTGATAACCTCTATTTTCTTCTCGCCAAAGCTCTTCAGCGTGATGGTGAATTCTGTCTTTTCCTCCGCTGCTGGCGCAGCAGCTTGCGCACCAGGAGCACCTGCCGGTGCTGCTGCGGCCGCGACTGCTACCGGAGCAGCGCTGACTCCGAATTCATTCTCGAGCGTCTTGACCAAATCAGCCAGGTCCAGCACCGTCATGCTCTTGATGGCAGCAATAATTTCCTCCTTGCTCAAAACCTTGGTTTCTTTCTTTTCTGTCGGAGCTTCCTTTACCTCCTCTTCCTTAACCTCCTTCTTTGCCCTAGAGGCTTTCTTTACCTCCCCTTCTTTGGTTTCTTTCTCTGCTTCTTCTGGTGGCATGATCTCCTCCTTCGTTATTTGCTAGCGGCGTGAATCTTATTCTGTAATACAGTCAAAAGTCCCACCAACGGAGAGTTTAGAATGTTATGTAAGGTTGCAACCGGGGCCTGCAATTGCCCAAGCAGTCGGGAGATGAGAACTCTTTTAGGCGGCAGATTAGCTAGGATTCCCAGTTCCTCTGGGGGCAAGATTCGGTCTCCTAACAATCCTCCCCTAATTTGTAGAGACAATCCCGAGGATTTGACGTATTGGTTCAAGGTTTTGACCGCATCAACTATATCCTCGTAGCCGAAGGCCAGGGCCACAGGACCTTCGACAATGTCCTTCAGGTGCGGCTTACCTGCTTGGTCGGCAGCACGATAGGCTAGAGTGTTCTTGACCACATGATACCCGATACCTGTCTTTGCCAGAGCGTTGCGCAAATCAGCCATTTGTTTGGCAATCAGGCCCTGATAATTGGTGGCGATAACAATCGTGCTCCGCGACAAATCATCGGCTAGATTGCCTACTATCTGTGCCTTCTTCTCTTTCAACATAGTCACCCTCTTCTTGACCCCCCCTACCATCGAAGAGGGGATCTGTAACAAAAAATCCCCGTGCCAGCGGACACAGGGTTATCCTCAGCCTCGGCAGGCAGACTATTTAAACCCCCAGGGTACCTGCTGTCACCGGCGCTTACGTATTATAGCACAAGGAACTAATTAGTAAAACAAGGGGGGTGGGGACAACCCGCGATTCCCTATCGACGTTTTGTCATGCTGAGCTCTTTCCCTGGCGTCACTGGAATCTGATTATCTCTATGCCAGGGGAAAGTGTTAGAATTATACTAACTAGGAGAGCCAGAAAATGGGTGATATTTTAGACGAAGTTACGGCCCTCGTCAGATGTAAGGAATGTCCTTGGTACAAAAACTGTCTGACCCCGGTTCACGTTAGCGTCGATGATATCGCGCAGTTTAGGATAGCGATGCAGACGACAAATCTCCCTGAACAGGCCAGAGGCGAGCTGGACCAGATCATGGAAAGCATGGCCTCTATGAGTCAGGAGATGATTCTTCAGAGCTGCCCTGTACTTACGCAGCGTCTCAAGGAGGATCCCAAACTTGCCCAGCGAATCAAGAAGATGATGCAAGACTGGGGAAAAGAAGGAGAACCTGATGGGTAGTACCCGTGAAAAAGGGCCTCGCGCTTTTGGGGCTAAGCGCATCTCATGGTAAAATGCCTAGGGGTTTAAGGGACTTCCTTTCTTGTAGATAGGTAGCCATGCCAGAGAAACTAGGCAAAATAGAGAGGCTTGAAGCTGAACACTTCAAGCAGGGGAAGAAGCTCTACCTCGTTCCACTTGTGTATTTCGGCGAAGAAGCCCCCGATGAATACAAAGAAAAATGTAATCGTTATTGGCAACAGGTGGCAGAGCAGCTAGCTAATCTAGCAGCTAAGATTGGAAAGGTGCGGCGGGTTTACCACGAATCAGTCTTTCAATGTGGTGAGGATGGCATGAGAGCGCTGGAGAGGCTAAATCCAGGCAGCTATCAAATTGCTAGGACTCAGTGTGATAACGGCGCTATCCTTGAGACAATTGAAGAGAGGGAACTACTGGAAGAGGTCATGGACTGGCAGAGATGCCTGCTGCTGGGCTTCATAGGCGATAAGGTAGCAAATAAAGTCTCTGAATTCTATATCGAGGCGACAAAGAAAAGAAATGAGTCTATGGCTCAAAGGATCAGCGAGACACTGAAACACGATGAGGCTGGGCTTTTGTTCATTGGAGAGGAATACTCGGTGCAATTTCCTAGTGATGTGGAAGTCTTCACTGTTTTCCCACCAGCTCTGGACGATATACACCGCTGGTTGCGTGACCAAGCCAGGACGAGAGTAGATAGGGTTACAAAGGAGAGCAAGGGGAAGGCTGAGGGAGAAGCCGAGAGAGTCGAGAAGAAATCTAAGGCCAAGGCGAAAAGAGAGTCCAAAGATAGTCCTGATTTGTAGGGTGTCTCATGAAAATAAGAAGATCCGCTGTCTCTGGTATGTTTTACGCTGGCACTGCCGGAGAATTGGAACAACAAATCGAATGGTGCTACAAACATGAGCTTGGCCCCGGGACTATACCCAAGTTGAATAGCAGAGGGCCGAGGGAGATTGCGGCTATCGTTGTTCCCCACGCTGGCTATTACTATTCTGGGCCGGTAGCAGCCCATGCCTATAAGGAGCTTGCTGAAGATGGGATATTCGATACGGCAGTGATACTTGGCCCCAACCACACAGGGCATGGGGATCCTGTGTCTTTATGGTCAGAAGGTGATTGGAGCACTCCCTTGGGTGAGGTAGAAGTAAACAAGAGGCTTGCCCAAAAGCTTCTGGGGGATGTGATTAAACCAGACGAGACGGCCCACTTACATGAGCACAGTATTGAAGTGCAATTACCCTGGCTTCAGCACCTATACGGGAAGGTGAAAATCGTGCCCATAGCGATGCTGGCTCAAGACATAGCAACAGCTCGAATAGTCGGTAAGTCAATTGGGCAGGCGGGCGACAATCTCATAGTCATTGCCAGCAGCGATTTTACGCATTATGAACCTCACTCTGTAGCTATGGAAAAGGATAGCTCGGTGATAGAGGCCATAGTTGCTCTTGATGAGGAAGAGCTGTACAAGCGCTGTGAGAGACTTGGTTGTACTATGTGCGGGTATGGTCCGGTGGCTGCAACTATCGTAGCTTCGAGAGAAATGAAAGGCAAAAAGGCAAGGTTGTTGAAGTATGCCAGCAGTGGAGATACCAGTGGCGATTTTTCTCGAGTAGTTGGCTACGGCTCGATTGTGGTAAGACGGTAAACAGTCATCGAGAGCTGATTATTTCTCCCTTGACTTCTCCATCGATCGTGATAATGCCAAAAGAGTCTGCGGCCCTGCCGGGATTAAAAAAGAGAATATCATCGATGACCTTGTTCTGGGATCGATGAGAATGACCGTAGACGATAATATCAATTCGCTCTGACTCAAACACTTTTCTTACCCTCTCCTCGATTCCCCAAGGAGCGCCCGAGCCATGAGTTATGCCGATGCGTTTGTCTTTTGTCTCGATTATGTCCCTGATCGGGAGTACACATTTTAGCTGCGTTGAATCCATATTGCCGCAGACTCCTTTTACCTCCCCAAACTGCTGCAATTCCTTGAGCAGTTGAATATCGGTGAAGTCTCCGGCGTGGATTATGAAATCTACTGTGGAGAGGCCATCAATTATCTTTTTGGGCAGGTATTCAAGCTTGTTCGCGTGAGTGTCAGCAAGTACAGCTATCCGCATAGCCCGTCCTCGTGGTGAAAGTCTGCAAATCAATCCTTACTGCTGGTTTTGGGATGTAACTTGTTTCACCAATTGGATGGTCCTGTCCATGCCAGATAGGGAAAAAGATAATCCCAGTTGCTTCAGGTCCTTGTAGCCCAATCCTTGGAACAATTTTCCTCCGGCTACTCTCGTCATTTCATCATAAATAGCCGGCCACTCTGGGCTCCGCCTCTGGGCACAAAAAAGAATAAAATCCCGAAGCTGGGGGGATATGTCATCCATACATCGTGTTATTTTATGGCCGAGGGTTTCGTTTAACAAACTTGTTTGTGGCCGCTGGGATGTTATACTGTCCCTTGCTTCTTCCTTGAATAACCCTTTGGTTAAGGCTTGGGGCTCATCCCTGTCGTTTGACGCCTATAAGGCCGGAAAGAATTTTCGGGGCGAGCAAGCCTATAAGCCGAGTTCTGTGCCCCGACCAGGTCGAGGCGGTGACCATCCATCTAGCTCTGATGTTACCATCAGAGTCAAGCGACCAACCCAAGGGTCTCGGCCGAGCACCTTAAACCTATCCCGGAGTCCGCAGGCTTCGGGTCGGTTGGGCCCTCTTATTCGGTCTTGCTCCGGGCGGGGTTTGTCCAGCCAACCAGTCTCCCGGTTGCTGGTGAGCTCTTACCTCGCCATTTCACCCTTACCCGCACTGGCTAAACCAGCCGCTGGCGGTGTGTTTCTGTGGCACTTTCCATAGGGTCTCCCCTCCTGGGCGTTACCCAGCGCCCTGCTCGGTGGAGCTCGGACTTTCCTCCCCCATTCTACAGGGGCGATCACCCGGCTTACTCGCCCAAATCTATTCTATAGTTAACTGCTGGGGAGGTCAAATTGTGGAATTGAGCACGATCTCTTGCTGGCGACAGCCGATCCCAAGCGGTTTGACACCGAAAATGCCGTCAATTTGGGGCTTGTGAACTAAACCCAACAATTGAAGGCCGCCTGCGGAGCAGCAACAAAACGCATTCTTGATGTATAATAGGAGAGGATGATGACAGGGCCGAGGCAATAGAAGCATAGGCTGGGCTGAAGTACAACTTGAGGGGAACCGATGCAACCGGAGAACATGATCTGGGTGGTCGCGGGCAAGCGATACCGTACAGAGACAGCCACGCTAATAGCCCATGACGAATACTGGAATGGCTATAACTGTGAGCAGGGTGGCCGTAATACATTCTTATTCAGAACGCCAGAAGGTAATTTCTTTGCCCAGCATCAGACGTTGTTGCGTGGCGAGATTAATAGAATTGTCCCCTTGGAAACAAATGAGGCGATAGCTCTGTATCAATCGCTATACAAGAAAGAAGTCCCCTTTGGAGTTGTCTTCCCAAATGTCAGAGTAGAGGACGCTTAATACTCCTTGACTTTGGTCTGAGCCGTGGCTGCTGGCATCCTCTTGTCAATTTATGTTCAGAAGGGGACATAAAGTGTGCCCGGTGGGGCCTTTGATCTACCAAGAACAGATGCTCACCACGCCTGGGGACAGTATCCGCGCCAGAAAAGGTTTCCAGTTGCCCAGATTACAGTTTGAGTCCAGTGTATGTCCATGCTGATATGGGTACTACCTCATATATTGTTATCCTCGGCTCCGATACCAACAGTGCGTGTGCCTCTTGTAGTATCTGTTTTCTGAGCTTTGAACTCTCCCATGCCTCCCAATTCTCGAATCCCTTCCAATTGTATAGCAGAGCAGCGATAGCGCTACCTTTCATGCTCCTGATATGTTCAGCGCTAATGAAACCGGGAAATGTCAGGGCATAGGACCTGAGCTTCAGAAACAGAGGCTGTATATCTGCACCCTCCTTCAACTCATAGCCTTCAATAACCTTTATCATTTTTTCGCTTCATGAAGTCTACCATACGGGACTGCACTGTTCTAGTAGCACTATCACAATGCACCTCGGTACGTCAGAGTCTGGCAGAAATGCCAGCACACAGTTGGCAAGATCGCCTGGCCAGGTTGGTTTGAAGTAGAATGCGCGTCAGGAGCGGTGACCCAGCGGCCTACGGTGGCGGTGGTGAAATTTCGAGCTAGATTTCCCATCAGTCCCTTTATGTATACGAACGGAACCTGCATGTCAATCTCCAAGAGCCGGTTCATAGAATCCCATCATGTTCCAAGGCCTCCCAAGCATTTCAACATCAAATTGACGCCAATTCTGGAGCTCTGATTTGAAGCTGAAGGCCTACCAACAACCGTCTTTGTCGCGACACAATTCTGATTATGGTATCCCCTTCCGCGTACCCATTGGTGCAAGTAGGCGAGAGGAACTCAGATTGCTTCTACTTACTTCACACCGCTCAAAGCAACCGAATTCTAGAGTTAGCGTTGTGTGGGCGGCTTTTGCTGTTGTCAGTTGTTGCTGTTTTTGTTGGCATAGTGTTATCGTTATGGTTGGGCAGCGACAAGGTGCATCCCTTAGACTGAATTCGAGGAGCAAGAAACATGACCAGTGACTCTCTAGAAAAACTCGGCCAAGTTGAACTAGCTCGCTACGCTATTGATGCGTTAAGACGGACAATGCTGCACTATGGCATATGGTTCAACGAGGTCGTCCATCAGTTGGGTCTGAAAGAAGCCATTCGGCTTGAAGAAGAGGTTTTCTCCTCCTTGCTCCCCCCTGTTGTGAACCGTCTGTCCAAGACTCTGGGCTTTGAAACTGAGAACGGCCTGCCGCTCTGGCTGGTTAGCATGGAAAAGGAAAGCTTAATTAGCCTGATAAAAGCTATGTCCTTCAATTGGCTGACAAGTGATGGCATATGGTTCCGAACTGTTGAGGATAACTATGATATGCATACCAGCAAAAGGTGTAATGATACCTGCTGGACCAAGTATTCGCCGTTGGAAGCAGCCATGTTGAAATCATTCTTGCAGCTTCCTGAGCGAAGCGGGCTCGATGGTCTAGAACAGGCTTTAAGCTTTCGACTTTACGCGCATATCAACGAGCAGACCATTGAAAGATCAGGCAACGAACTCGTTCTTTGTATGGTTAGATGTCTGGTTCAGCAAACAAGAAGAATCAACAAGCTGCCCGACTATCCCTGCAAGTCGGCCGGAATCGCAGAGTTTCCGACATTTGCCAGGACGATAGACCCAAGAGTCAAAGTCGATTGCATCAGCTGCCCTCCCGACGAACATCCCAAGGCCTGGTTTTGTGCCTGGCGGTTTTGCATTACCGGGTAAGCACCAGGCTTCTATTGTTTCCCTCTTAAACTTGGGAAAATAGCGAGAAGTGGCAGCGGCTGAATTTCAACCAACGACGGAAGGCCGAATCTATTTGCGTTCCTCTATCTTTAGAAAGGATACTGCCTTGGAGTCCTTTGTATGCTTATCCAGCGGAGTTCGGTAAACTCTTCGATAGCAGCCCGCCCGCCATGCCGCCCATAGCCGCTTTCCTTCATCCCCCCGAAAGGAACCTGGGGCTCATCATGAATGGTGGAGTCGTTAATATGCACCATACCTGACTCTAGCTTCTCGGCTATCTCTAGTCCCTTCTGGACATCGCCTGTGATGACGCCGGCTGAAAGTCCGAAACGGCTATCGTTGGCCACGCGGACTGCTTCATCAGCATCCTCAACAACTATTATCGGTGCCACCGGTCCAAAAGTCTCCTCACGGGCAATATTCATATCCGGAGTGACATTGGTGAGCACAGTCGGGTAGTAGCAGCGCCCGTCATATTTGCCGCCGCAGACGAGCTTGGCGCCCTGTTTAATTGCTTCCTCTACCTGTTTGTGAAGCTTGTCAACCTGTTGCTGATTGATAAGCGGTCCGATAACGGTATCCGGATCTTGAGGGTCTCCTACTTTTAGTCTCCGGGCTTTCTCCACGAACTTCTCAGTAAAATGGGTGGCAACCGGTTTCTCCACGATAATTCGTTTAGAGGACATACATACCTGTCCCTGGTGATTGAAGCGGCCGAATATAGCTCCGTTGACGGCATAATCAATGTCAGCATCTTTCAGAATCACCAAAGGATCGTTGCCACCCAACTCTAAAGTCATTTTCTTCAGATGGCCTGCCGCTTTCTGGGCAATCTGCCTACCCACCTCGGTGGAACCCGTGAAGCTCAGCCGTCGCACTTTGGGATGCTCGATGAGTTCATCACCCACCTCCCCACTGAAGCCAGGCCCGTTGGTTACGACATTAAACACACCGCTGGGCAAACCAGCTTCCTCAAAGACCTCGGCAAAAATAATACCGCCGCTGACCGGAGCTTCTGCTGAAGGCTTTAGCACCGTGCTATTGCCGTAAGCCATCGGCAAAGCTACCGACCTCAAGGAGAGAATCAACGGGGCGTTCCAGGGTGCAATCCCCGCCACCACACCTACCGGCTGGCGCATGGCCATGAAGAAGGCTCCCGGCAGGTCAGCAGGTATAATTTCGCCGGTAATGGCGTGCACCTGAGCAGCAGCTTCCCGGAGCAGACCGGGAACAAAGCCGGTCTGGAACATACCCCAGCCGAAAGTACCACCGGTCTCCTGGGTAACAATACTAAGGATCTCTTGTTGTCTTCTCTCAAGGATCTCGGCCGCTCTCAGAAGGTACCTCTGTCTTTCCGCCGGTGGCGTGTGTGACCAATCGGGAAAGGCAGCCGCGGCAGCGTCACATGCTTTTCTGGCATCTCCCCTTTTGCCGGCAGGCAACCTGGCGTAAACCTCACCGCTATAAGGGTTGTAGTCATCGAAACCCTTGCCGTCAATGGCATCAAGCCATTGTCCGTCTATATACATCTGATATGCTCTAGACATAGTTCACTCCTCCGCTCTAACATTCTCAAACAGGTAAGCATCCGTCGTTACTGAAGGTCTAATTGACGCACTTTTGCTGAGTACATACATTGACAATCTCACTTACTGCAATCCTGGTGTTCGCCAGAATCTTATCTATCTCTTCTCCGGTGATATCATCGAGATGAACACCAGCAACAACACAGACAGGCCTTCTCACAGATTTACTTAGCAAATAGGCAGCTTCGCCGGCCAGGGCATCATCCTTATGTCCAAGCCTGGTAATTACGGATACAGAAGCTCTTTCGTGTTCATAATCGTAATCTCCTATGGCCACAGCTCCTATGTGAGCGTTTTGGTTGTAAATACGTACCACGACGTCGCTGCCCATGCTATTTACCGTGAGATTAACCCTGGCTCGACCTTCTCCCCTAGTCAGTTCATATTCAACCATACTGTATCCTTAGCTAGGGGCGCTCAAGTCTTCGTCCTGTCTCGCAATGCCTGACCATCTCTGGAAAAGAGTGTGCTCTATGCCACATATATCCAGCATCTTACCCACTGTATGGTCAACGATATCTTGAATTCTCTGCGGCTTGTGGTAGAAAGCAGGAGCCGGTGGCATAATAGTGGCTCCCATCTCACACAATCTCTCCATATTTCTCAGGTGACCTAGGTGCAATGGCGTTTCTCTAACCAGTAGAAGCAACTGTCTTCTTTCTTTAAGAGTAACATCGCCAACCCGGATCAGGAGATTCTCGCTGTATGAGTTAGCTATCGCTGACATGGTCTTTACCGTGCAGGGAGCAACTATCATTCCGTCTGTCCTAAATGAGCCACTGGAGATTTGAGCTCCGATGTCTCTGATATCGTATGAAAAGCTGGCTAATTCCCTGACATCTTCTATGCTTCTCCCGGTCTCATACTTGATGATCGCTTCGGCAGGCTCAGATATTATGAGGTGCGTTTCTACAGTCTCAATGGAGGAAAGTACTTCAAGCAGTCTAATACCGTATATTGCTCCAGATGCACCAGTAATCCCGACTACCAGTACGGTCATGCCTCTTCACCGTAGCCGTGTTTTCGCCATATATCTAGGGCCTTCTGTTGAACATTGGCAGGGTATGATTGTTTGAAAGAAATCCGTTTCGGCACGTCGGCCGGATCCCACTCCGAGGGCCAGGTACAATCGAAGTAGACCCTCGCACCCAATCTAGCTTTCCGCTCCTCCCTATTTAGCCAGGGGACAATACTTATTACAGGTGAATGTTCCAGTCTCACTATTCCTCGCCCCGGGTGACATTTGGTTATCAGGGCGTGGAGTACTTCCTTCAAATCAAAGGGATCTACATCGTCGTCCACAACCACGATATACGGTGTCTCGTGACCGATACTGCCTGAAGCCCAGATTAAGTGGGCAATATCCTCAGCTACGCCCGGATAATGCACGTTATTGACTGCCACGATGGCCAACATATGAGTAGTAACCAGGGGCACGAAGACACCAGTCACTGGCTTTCCCTCTTTTCTCATGAGCTCTAGAATCTCTGCCGCTTTTGTCATGGAGAAAACAGCGTTATCATCGACAGGGGTCCCGCAGCAACTGCAGGTCAGTATCGGATCATTCCTATGTGTAACGGCCTTTACTCTGATTACAGGTCTGGGCTCCCTTACTCCTCCCATGTAGCCGGTGAATTCTCCGAAAGGGCCTTCGTCCATTGTGTCATCAGGTCTCAATTCTCCCTCTATGACTATTTCAGCCGTCGCCGGCACTTCAAGGTCCACGGTCTCGCACTTCACAAGCTCAACAGGTTCCCCCCTGATACCTCCTACTATATCGACCTCGCAAACTCCGACCGGCAAGGGGCTTGCCGCACACATAGTCGATATTGGCTCAACCCCTATCGTAATAGCAACTTCCATCGCTTTGTTCTTAGACAAGTAGCTGCGATCACGTATGATCGCGAGGTGTTTGGCCAGCGAAGCCAGTAATATGCCGACGGCATTCTTGCTCTGTAACATGTGCCGATACATTCCCCAGTTCACCCAACCAGAATCTGGATCCTTTACGATGGTGACATGCCATGTGCCGATATAGCGTCCGCCATCACCTTCGTGCTGCATAGGGACAGGGAACTCGAGCAGGTTGACGTCATCACCCGTATGAATATTCTCCTTGCACGGACCGGTACTCACCAGCACGGGTTTTATTTGCCTCTGTCTTCTCCGTGTGTACTCCTCTATCAACTCTCTGGGATGCGTATCCGGTTTCATCTCCATGCTGATTGCCATCCGTTTGAAGCTATTGGCACTATTGCCGAATAGCCTGTAGCCTTGCGGATACCCCTTGATCTTTTGGAAGATTGGTGCCGGTAACCCCTCCTCTGCCGATCTGCGAAGAATAGCTGACGCCTCCAGATTCCAATCAACCTCTTCCTCTATTCTTATGGCTTCGCCCTCTTGTTCTAGCTTGGCAATGAACTCTCTCAAATCTTTGAATGGCATTCTTTGTCTCCTCTTCTCATTCGGCGTCAGCTTCACAATATCCAGCGGGCATCGGTCAAGGCATATTCATAGCCAGTACATTATATCCCGTTCCATGGTTCAACTACCACAGTTGTAGCGAATTGCCGCAGCCTCTCACAGTCGCATTCGTAGCGTCATAGAACTGTCAATCCCTCGCCAGTTGTCCCCGTCCCTTCAGGTACAAAATACAACCTTTGTTTCACTGGTAAGAATCAACATCTGTACGTAACGGGATGATTTAGCGCCAGAAGGACAGAGACGTCAACATCAAATTAAGACGCATTCAACACCGAGGATAGACATGAAGTCAGGCGCAAGGTAAAATCTAGCTTTGGGAGGGGTGACCGAGCGGCTTATGGTGACGGTCTTGAAAACCGTTTTCGCCTCTTTTGGCGAACGTGGGTTCGAATCCCACCCCCTCCGCCAGTCAGGAGAGAAGAGACTTTGACTTGTTGAACGCTACTTGTTTAGACAGATAGCTATGCAGGTATTGTTTTTTATACCTTTTGGCCATCAGATAGAAATGCAAGCGCTCTTATATCCTATCGTCGCTTGCTTCTGGCCACAACCACTATGATGCCATTTCCCAGAGATTAGGTGTATGAGTAAGCCATCAACAATAATTGTGAATGACAAGATGCAGACTGACTATCGGTATGTGTTAACAGAGCCAGCCGGGAAGCACTTCGATGCCGAATTTAGGCCAGAACTGACTCCAAAGGAGATGCTTGAGCTTGGGATTTTCGGCGGTAAATACATGACCGATTGTAGAAGAGAATTTCCTGGGAGTTGGTTTGCAAGGGCGAAGCTGTGTTCAGAAAAACATGATCCGAAATTGAATTGTTTCGGTGTCAACGCCAGCCAGCCCCTGTCTGTCTGGAGAGAGAAGGGCTGGATACATCCCGATGATCCGCGCGGCTGGTTTCAGTGGTATTGTCGGTATTATATGGGGCGCAGACATCCAGATGACAAACGGCAAATCGGAAGGTGGAGAGCCATGAAAAGGCACATCGCCCAAATAAGGAACGGTTGCTTCCCTGGGGATTGGGATTGCCGTAGGAAGCAGAGGCAGGCGGTTCTACACTGGGCCTATGACAGCAGAATGACTTAGCGAAAGGATTTGGCGAGAAACAGGAACTTGAAAGAGTCTTTTTCGCCCAAAGACTCTGACCTAACAGGGGAGGATTCTACATGATGTTCGGCAGGAGATACGGAATGTATCAAGGACAAGGACGGAGATAAAAAGGAGACCGTGTGAAGATCCACGAATATCAGGCCAAGGCAATTATGGCTCAATATGACATTCCCGTGCCCAGCGGCAGGGTCGCCTCCACTCCGGCCGAAGCCAAAGAGATAGCCACTGAGATCGGCGGCGGGGTGGTAATAAAGGCCCAGGTCTATGCTGGGGGAAGGGGTAAGGCTGGAGGCATACAGATAGTTAACGATCCAGCAGAGGCAAAGGAGGTAGCCAGTCAATTGATTGGAACCAGACTGGTAACCCATCAGACTGGACCGGAAGGTGTGCCTGTGAGTAAGGTCCTGGTGGAAGAAGCTAGCGGTGTCGCGCGGGAGCTTTATCTCAGCATCCTCGTTGATGGAATCAGCTGCTTGCCTGTGATGGTGGCCAGTGAAGCCGGAGGCATGGAAATCGAAGAAATGGCTCAATCAGCTCCGGAGAGAATACTCAGAAGTCATATTGATCCCGCCACTGGCTTTCAGCCGTTCCAGGGTCGCAAGCTGGCTTACGGGATGAATCTGGACGGAGACCAGATAGGCGAGGCCACGCGGTTGATGGCGAACCTGTACAAGCTCTTTATGGACAAGGATTGCTCCCTGGTTGAGATAAATCCTTTGGCGGTTACTACTGACAAGAAGCTGCTGGCTCTGGACGCTAAAATCAATTTTGACGACAATGCCCTCTTTCGCCACAAAGATATACAGGCACTTCAAGATAAGGAGCAGGAAGAACCTCTGGAACTACGAGCTCGTGACTGGGGAATTAGCAATTACGTCAAAATGGACGGCGACATCGGCTGCATGGTCAATGGCGCCGGGCTAGCCATGGCAGTGAACGACCTTATCCAGCATTGCGGCGGGAGAGCAGCAAACTTCCTGGACATTGGCACGCTTAATAACACTGAGAGAGTGGTAAACTCGTTCAAGATGTTCGTTGCCGACCCCAGAATTAGGGCCGTCTTGGTGAACATATTTGGAGGTATGGCTAGAGTGGATGTCATCGCCAAGGGGATAGTTGAAGCTTATCAGCAGATGAATATTCCTTTCCCCGTAGTAATTAGACTGGCAGGGACAAATCTGGAAGAAGGTCAACGAATCCTGGCCGAGTCAGGGATAAGTTTCGTCCATGCCAGAGATTTCTATGATGGGGCTCGTAAGGCCGTTGAAGCAGCAAAGGAGTAGTGAAATGAGCATCCTCGTTGATGAAAGCACCAGGCTCTTGGTTCAGGGTATTACTGGCAACGAAGGTAGCTTTCACAGCCAGCGCTGCATAGAATATGGCACAAAGGTAGTGGCTGGGGTCACGCCCGGTAAAGGGGGTACTAAGCACCTAGGAGTGCCCGTGTTCAATACTATTGAGAAAGCTATGGCTGAAACTGGAGTTAATGCCAGTCTCGTGTTTGTGCCTCCGGCGTTTGCCGCAGATGGCATCCTGGAGGCAATTGAGGCTGGCATGTCCTTAGTCGTGTGCATAACTGAAGGCATACCCGTGTTAGACATGGTGAAAGTGCACCGCTATCTCAAAGGCAAATCAACGCGCCTCATTGGCCCCAATTGCCCGGGAATCATATCGCCGGGCAAATGCAAAGCTGGGATTATGGTGGGGGAAATTCATCTTCCCGGCCATGTAGGGGTAGTCTCTCGCAGCGGCACCCTGACTTACGATGTCGTATCTCAACTTACCGGCCTGGGAATCGGGCAATCCACGTGCGTCGGCATCGGTGGTGATGCTCTGCCCGGCAGCACCTTCGTAGACATCTTGAAATTATTCCAGGCAGACCAGGATACCAAGGCTGTAGTAATTATTGGCGAAATAGGTGGCGCTATGGAGCAAGAAGCTGCTGAGTTTATCAGCCATAACATGAC
>CAYFSE010000205.1:0-2142 GCA_964345725.1 uncultured Dehalococcoidales bacterium | reverse complement strand
TGCCTGACGCTAACTTCTAGGCCGAAGTCTACCCCTAGAATAAAACATTCTATCATCATTGAGGGCAAGGTTTCCGAGCGGCACTATACAGCTCGTCATGGTTTGTGCCCTGATTTCTCGGCCTGCAAAACGAGTTTGATTCAGTCTAGCCAAGGCTTGATAGGCTTCTCAAGCGGGCCTGTGTGAAGAAACGGTTTTGTAGAGTGAAAGTCTTCTGCGAGGATCGAGGCCGTCCGCACCTCAGATCCGTCATCAGGGCGTCAATCCCCAGAAGCGAGAACCTGTTTGAAACGAATACCTGCCTCAGGACAGCAGTCGAAACATCTGGTGGAGATAGAAACTCCCGACCCGATGATATCGGCCAAGACGGCTATCCAGCTCATCCATCTCAGCTACTCCACTATGGAGTCGTCATCGAACTCCCGCGAAATCTTGGCCGTTTGGGGTCGCAGAGACGCGCAGCGTATTTTCCTTGTCTTACGATTTCTTGTCCCTCGACAGGCTTATGCGAACTTTCCTTGGTTTGCCATTAGTCGCAGCTAGGTCAGACGGCATCTCTTCAACAGAAGCCACTGCAGGGGCTTTTTGCAACACGTCGATGACGTTCATGGGCCTGTGCAGGAAGACCAGAATCAAAGGCGCATCAATTTGAGGTACAATCATCTCGGTATTGGCAACTTCGGGCAACTGGTCAAGGAAAGACACGACCTCCATGATTGTACCTATTTCAAACGGAGGGAGGATTTCTACTTCCCATTGCGGCTTACCCGATTCTGGCCGCTCTTCAATCTGCACTGGCCCCGAGGGCTCGAAACTTTTCTCAGCATCCTCCGTAGCTGGCCCGATTGCCCCTGATTGGTGCGGACTCTCGCCACCTGCCTTCTCGCTCGCTTCCGCAACCATAGTGTCGCTCTGACCAGCCAGTTCCCCTGCTGCGCCGTCTTTCTCTTGTGCGATTCCGAAGGTCGCAGTACTCTTCTCTTTTCCAAATTCAGGCGACCTAATGCCAAAATCTGCTTGCATCGCTGCCGCCTGTTGCTTAAGGCGTTCCACCTCGTCCAGTAAATAGTCGGATTGCTGATCTACAAGGTTGCGCAGTTCCCCCAGGATCTTGTTTCTCTGGTTCTCTACTAGCAGCGCAGCTTCTTCTTCAGCCTTGGCCCTGATTGCCCTGGCTTCTTCGTTAGCAAGTTCAGCAGCTTCGTCTATCTTCTTCTCCACCATCTGTCGAGCTCGTTCTTTGGCTTTGTCTACGATGGCAGCACTTTCAGCTTTGGCTTGTTCCTCAGCTTCTGTCTTGATCTGCGTAGCTAGGTTGTCTGCTTCGACAATGGTCCTTTCCGCAAGCCTGTTCAGAGAGGCGACATGATCCTGCAACTGAGCCAGTTTGTCTCGTTCGTTGATAAGCTCGTTAATGACAGATGTTACCTGAGCCTCGTCTAATCCATTCTTGACTCGCTTGAACTCATGCCCGCCCAGTACAACTACATCGTCTTTAGTGGCATTCCCTATAATATTCATAGTCTCATCTCCTTTCTTTCACAGGACCCAATAACGTGTAGTCCCGTTTCGTTAGTATCAACGGTATTTCTCACATTTCAGCCACACGGTTCGTCTGGATCTTGTTAGTCTCCCATTTGAGATGGAGCAGTTCGTCCTCAGTGAACAGCCTCCACCCTTTCCTGTCCCTGTATTCGGCATCTCTTATAATGCTCTGCCTAATCCAGCGGAATAACGTGCTCTTACCTATGCCGACCATCTGGCAGACTTCAGCTGTCCTGTAGTAAACTTGGCCATCTATCCTTATAGGCATGGGCGGCACCCCTTAAGATTAACTGAACATAGTCTAAGATTCGGTTGCTTCCTCGTCAATCACCCATTGGTAATCCCACTTTCGTAGGGGACAGTTGTTGTCTTACGTCTCACTAGCTTGCCGAGAAACGACGAAAGAGGAAACGGGCGAACTCAGAGCGATGAACTGCGGTTATCAATGCAATCGGAAGGGCTGGATTCTCCCAGGGACGGGATATCCAGCCCTCCTATATTACGGACCCATCAACAAGTCTGTCACAACAGGGATAGCATTTGCTTACACACCGGGATTCAGGACACGTCCCACGAAGAGAATGGCACCTGTCTCAA
>CAYFSE010000204.1:0-6200 GCA_964345725.1 uncultured Dehalococcoidales bacterium | reverse complement strand
GGCACCAGCCCAGCCTTCACTATCGGCTTCAGGTTGGGATGCTCAGCTATGAACTCGGCTAGCGGTGGGCTCACCCTGTAATAGAGGCCAACCAGAGCTTGTCCCGGTGGGTTGGTGAGCAGGTATTCATCTCTGAACTCACGGAGAATCTCTATTTCCTCTGCCATTGGCGTGTCATAGGCGGCGGTGGCGATGAAACACGTCGGAAGAGGCTCGGCTGGTTTGACGGTAAGGTCATAGAGAAATGGTGATTGCTCTCCGGTAATAATCTGCAGAGTTACCCTGATTTGAAGATACCGTCCGTCGGGTGTCTCAGTCAAGGGGACCCCATTTCCAGCAGTCTCCCAGGCCGACCAAACAGTCCCGTTATGGGTGCTTCTGGCCTCAGCTTTGATCAAGGTACCTTGCGGTTCTTCACCAGTCCAGGAAATAGTCCCCCAGGGAGTTTCATCCTGGTTGCTGTCGTAGATAACCTCCCAGGTGCCATTCGTTGCGGTCATCGCTGTTACCACTATACCGGTCATGTCACTGTAGCTGTAGTGGCCCCCGGTCCCGCTTAATCGCTTGGACAGGTCAACGGTGTTGGTCTCAGGATCAATCCGATGGATATACTCGTCATTTCTATCGGTGACCCAAACCTTGCCTGCGGCATCCACGTCAATGCTGGAAGGTCCGGCAACACCTTCTATTTCAGCTACGAAGTTGCCATCGTTGTCATAGCGAAGAACGCTGTCGCGGCAGGTATCCGCTACCCAGACATGGTTGTCATTGGCAGTGACCACAACGCCTCTGGCACAACCCTCCGTAGTATTCTTCACCCAGACCATCTCATCAGTTTCTATGTCAATCTTGAACAGCTTATTACTTTCCCACCCGGTCAGGAATAGGTGACCAAGGTCATCCGGAGTAAGAGCATATTGTTCGTATGGCAGATGCACTACCTGGATTGACTCCAGATCAGAGGGATCAACGCGCAGAAGTTTGGTAGGAGGGGGCTCAGTAGGATAGTGCCATCGATCTAGCAACCAGAGAACGCCATTTTTGTCTATGGTCGCTCCGTAGGTATAGTGGTCCCATGGCGAGACATCCACCACATCGAGAATCTCACCTGTGGCGCCGTCAATGTGATAGAGCTTCTGCGGAGACCCGGTTCCAACCCAGAGGTTATTTTCAGCATCAACTGCCAGACCCCTGGGAGATGTACCCCAATAATCCGTGTCGTAGGGCCCGTCGTAGGTTCCTGGAACATATGTTCCCTCATGGTCGGGCACCAGAACCACCTCAAACAGCACGCATTCGTCCTGACCCCAGGGAAGGATTTCCGCCCCCGTGATATCACCGTCGCCGTCAAGGTCTCGCGAGGTCTGAATTACGCCATCCTCATTTCTATCTATATACTGACCCGCTTCACAAAGCCCGATTTTCACCACCGTGCCAGCTGTTCTGAGGCCCACCCAGACATTACCCTCGAGGTCAACGCTTGTTCTCGAGGGACTACCTCCATAGAGTGCCACCCGATAACGTCCTATTTCATTCCCTGTCTCTGTGTTAACCTTAGAAACCACCCCCTCATCCCCAGGAACCCAGATAAAGGGCAAAGTCACCGATTCCTCGGCGAGCTGTAACTGATTTCCAACTATCTCTACTCTCGTCGACTCCCCCTCCTCGAAATCGGCATCGGCAGTATAAGTCCTTTCAGCTTGGGGAGAGCTTGGACTCTCTTGCGCAGAGACACTCAGTACCCCGCCCAGAATCATCACTACCCCAAGCAGAATCGCTGAGATTCTTCTGATCTTCATGCTGTCATTCTCCTCCTTCGTCGGCTGGGTCTTGGTAACGGGCTAGTCTTGCCAAAACCCCAAGCTCGCGTTATGTCGCCCGAGCAATGTCCATCGGCGGCCACCAAGCAGCGTCGCACCCATCACAGAGACAAGTATAATCCAAGGAAAGTTGACTATGCTGTGGTAGGAAAGAAGAGCCCGGTTCAGACGTTTGCTTGCGCCTAACTCAGCACTGTGGAAACTCTCATAACCCTCTGACGCGCACACTTGACCACCCAATCTGACGCCAGTCTGAAAGTCGTATTTCTCAAAGGGGCTATTCTTGCGGAAATCATTATAGCGCTACCTCACAAATTGTCAATACTTAGTCTCTCCTAGATATACACTTTTGGAGCAGAAATTGAGAGCATGCTGGAGAGTAAATGAAGCTGGCTGGAAGGACGCCTCGTACCTTCTGTAGCCTTAGTGATCAGGCAAAACAACGAAAGGGAAGCAAAGTGGGTGCAAGACGATTGGATAATGGTAGCCCTGGGATCCTAGACCTAGCCGTTCTGGAACAGACACAATTGACTCATACTCCAGACAGCGCACCCAACTGGGTCAGTCCCACGGCATCGAAATCATGACGCCCCCAGGCCAAGGCACAGCTACAGAAAACCCGTATCCGGCCATCAGTTCATCAAGCGGTGTCTCCGGAGAGACCGGCCTTCTACAACCCCAGATACGGATACTTCCAGGCACTGATCAACTCCAACAGCCTGGAGGTGCCAAGCTGCGAAGAGGACTCGCCGAATGTCCATAGATTCGTACACGTTAGGACGTAAGACTTGCTGGGCGCCTCGGGAATGAGCCCGTGGTCGCCGACAAAGTCGAGGTTATATGTTACCGGCTCTGTTACCGAGATAGATTGAGCCTCGTCCCTGAATCCCTCCTTGCTGACGACCACGTCGTAATCCCCGAGCTGTGAGAACTCGAATTCATAGTATCCGTTCCCGTCAGTCAGGACGTCAGCCATTTCCTCGCCATTCTGGTACAGGATAACGACGGCGCCGGTCAAGACGGCACCGCTAACCTCCTTGGTCACCCCCGCTACTGTGACCATGGGCGCTCCGGATGTGCCCACTACGTCTATCTGGATATCACCGGTGATTGCTGCCTCGTAAGAGGGGGCCGGGTGTGGTTCAACGTAATACTCGAGAGAACCACTAAACTTGTATGTTCCAGGCTCGGCATCAACTGGCACCTTGGTTTTGTACACGGCGGTGAATTCTGTACCGGCAGCATAAGGGCCAGCCCAGATGTATGCCGCCATCTCGGGTTCCGGAGTGTGGGCGACCATCGCCTGCGGGTCAGTCCAGGCCACGTCAACGCTCACATCCCAGCCGGCAGGGGCTACGTCGGTCAATCCTATGGCATGAAACCGGTCAGCCGGGGCAGCGAAGACCACGGTTACCGCGAATTCTTCTCCCGCCGTAACCGTGTCCGGCAATCCTCGATCACACAGATCTCCTCCGGCGGTGCCAAGGATGGTGATATCAGCTCCAGCCGTTGACGACGAGCGGGCCTCCTTTTCTATCGTGAAGCTTTCATTCGCTTCAGCAACCGACAAAGGAAGAACAAGGCTGAACAGCAGAACAAAAGAGACCAAAAGCTGGGGAAGTATCTTCCTATTCCTCAGTTGCTGCCTCCCATTATCCTCGATTCGAAAATCAAGATGCCTTTCGTGCATACGGAACCCTCCTTGTTTTTCAACACCTTCTCTTATTTATTTGGCTCTAGTGCACAGGATTAATTCTAAGTGTGACCATGTTGGGCGTCAATCACCCATTGGTAATGGTTAATAAGTGTTAGCCAGTCTCACCCATTTTGTTCGTCAGATCTTGAGTGACTTCCCTCAGCATGGTGAGATCATCAGGCTCCAGGCTCTTATATCCGGGACCAAAATACTGGCCTTGATGTCCCGACCTTAACTGCTTGGGTGGACAGGCTTCAAGCGCAGAATAGCTTCAGAAGAGAGGCTTGGCACAAGTGACCAGTGGGTGAAAAGAGGTAACAAACAGTGCAGCTTGAACTCTCGAGCCTTGGAGACTGGAGCCTCACGGACCTAGCCTAGCCTCTGGCAGGACCGGCGGCCCACGGCGAGTCGGCTGGGCCAATTGAACCAACCGGGGCGATCCCAGACCATCTGGGAGAAACCCCGTGGCAGCAGGAGAGGGCAGTGAAAATTCGTGCAAGTGTTGCGTTAGTCGCTTTACCGTCTCGCGCTGGGATCAAGGACGCTAACGATGCCGAACAGGTGGCCGGTGATCCAACGAGGTAGACAGTGATTGGCTATGGGGCAACATGCGCCAGTCAACGCCCAGTGGAAAGACACCACCGCACTGGCGACCAGAGAGGCTCTGTCCTAGCTTCCGTCCACCTTGCCGTCAACCAGTTCGTCGGCATGAGGCTACAACCCCTAGGACACCGTCACCTGCATATCGCCGGCGATTTCGTCTTCGTAAGAGGGCGCCGGGACCGGTTCAATGTAGTACTCAAGGCGACCACTAAACATATAGTCCCCGGGCTCGGCATCGACAGGCACCCGGACTTTGTACTCCGCGGTGAATTCCACACCCTCATCGTGAGGCCCCTCCCAGATGTATTCTGCCTTCTCAGTTCCCGGAGTGTTGGCCGCCATAGCCCGTGGCTCAGTCCACGCCACATCAACACTTACATCCCAGCCGGCAGGGCCTGTATCGGTCAGTCCTATGGCATGAAAACCATCTTCAGGCGAGGTGAAGGTAACGGTTACCACAAATTCTTCTCCCGCCGTCACCGTGTCAGGCAATTCCCTTTCAAGCTGCCCCGATGTCGTATCCAACGACCCACCCTGACACGCCACTCCGGCCACAATAGCGAGCAGACCGGCAATCAGGAAAATCGACGACGCCAATCCGCGCAGCTTGGGAGGTTTGTGGTTCAATCTCGTGCTGCGCTCTCCAGTGAAGTCCATGCCGGCCTCCTCTTTCGTTCCTACGCCATCGGATATATCCAGGCACTTGTCACATCCAATATCCTGGATGTGCTCAACTGCAAGGGTGGCTCACCGAACTTCCACAGACTTATGCACGCCAGGACGTAGGACATGCTGGGTGCATTGGGAATAAGCCCATGGTCACCGACGAAGTCGAGGGTGTATATTGCCAGCGCAGCTACCGAGATAGACTGGGTCTCGCCCCTGAATCCCGCCTTGCTGACCACTACCTTATAATCCCCAAGCTCTGAAAACTCAAACTCATAGTTTCCGCTCTCGTCACTCACGACGCTCCCTATTGCCTCACCATTCTGGTACAGTGTGACTGTCGCCCCCGGCAAGATGGCACCGTCAACCTCCCTGGTAACCCCCTCAATCCTGACTGTCTCGCCCTCTTCTACGATTACCTGGATATCACCGGTGACTTCCTGCTCGTAAGGCGGGGCTGGGTGTGGTTCAATGTAATACTCGAGAGAACCGCTAAAGGTGTAAGTGCCAGGCTCGGCATTAACCGGTACCCTGACCTCATAGACTGTCGTGAATGGCACACAGACGTCATAAGGTCCATACCAGACATATGCCGCGGTCTCAGCGGTCGGAGTGTGGACCGCCGTCGCCTCCGGGTCGGCCCAGAGTGCGTTGACACTGACATCCCAACCAGCAGGGGCTACGTCGGTCAGTGCAATGGCGTGAAAACCGTCATATGGGGCAGCGAAGGTTACCGTCACCTCGAATTTTTCTCCCGGCAGTACCTGGTCGGGTAGCGCTCTGGTGGGACTACCAGCGAACTCGAAGTTAGCGGTGACCGTTACGTCGCGACCCGGCATGGTGAAGCCGGTCTCCGCTGCATATGCATCAGCGAATATGCCCGCAGGTGCTGACCACTTCACAAAGTCGTAGCACTCCGTGACTAATGCTCTTATTGCGACGATATCACCTTCCTTATAACAGGCAGTACCGGTCCGGTCAGTCGCCGTTCCGCCCCCCGCAGGAGATACTGCCACGGTAAGCCGGTAGCAGCTTACAACTGGCCCGATCAACTTGAAGGTGGCGTGGATCGTATGGTCAGAGGCCACACCCCCAAAGGTATAGCTGGATACCGGCCCCAACGAGGCGCCGTCAACCAGGACGTCTTTTATCTCGTAGCCCGCGTCGGCAGTGATGGTGAAGCCTTGGCTCTGGCCGTGGCTGACGACCGAATCGCCCACAGGAGAGATGCTGCCGCCTGCATCAGCACTGGCGGTAATGATGTATTGATTCAAGCTAAAGTCGGCGTGGATCGTGTGGTCCTCGGTCACATTGGTGAAAGCGTAGCTGGATACTGCCCCCAGCGAGGTGCCATCGACCAAGACATCGTCTATGGCATAGCCAATGCTGGGTGTGATGTTAAAGGTCTGGCTCCC
>CAYFSE010000203.1:0-10822 GCA_964345725.1 uncultured Dehalococcoidales bacterium | reverse complement strand
GTTTGGTTCTTCCCATCAAAATGCCAAATTCCAGCAAGACATTGGGCCTCAGGCCGTCGAGAATTACAATGCCAAGTGCACAGTCCTCTGCTAACTGCTCAAATGTTTTTCCGTATTGCTGTAACGGTTTGATTTCATCCGACAAATATACAGGCTTGAACCCCTTTTCAGGCAGCAATTCGTTTATTGGGTTTAGAATATTGTTAATGTCCTCAACGTGTTTCCTGTCAGAATGTACAACAATGCAAGGGATTTCTCCCTCAGGACTTAAGGCAGCAATGGCGCTTGTCTCGATCGTCCTGCCTCTTTCTAAGCCCTTTTCGAGATTTACTTCCTCATTCTCAGACATTCGCCTATCCTTGTTGCCTACATTCTGATTACTGAGCCTGTTTTTCCTTCAGCAGCGTCTTGACCCGGGAAACCGTGTTCTCCAGGGGCAGAAACTGGGCTTTCTTGTCCAGGCGCCATTTCGCCTCTACGCTCTGGTTCTGTAGAGTGCGCGGAGATAACGTCAATCTCAGTGGTATTCCCAGGAGGTCAGCATCGTTGAATTTGACGCCGGGGGAATCGTCACGGTCATCGAAAAGCACTTCAATGCCTTCTTTCTGTAATTCCTGATAAAGCTTCTCCGCCGTAGTAGCCACTGCAGATTTTTCCAGTGATAGAGGGCAAAGGTGGACTTGGTAGGGGGCAATAGAGAGTGGCCAGATAATACCTTTGTCGTCGTGGCTTTGCTCTACGATAGCAGCCAGCAACCGCCCCAGTCCAATGCCGTAGCTGCCCATAACAATAGGACGGGACTTGCCCTCACCGTCCAAAAATGATGCTCCGAATCTCTCACTGATGAAGGTTCCGAGCTTGAACACATGCCCCACTTCGATGCCCCGGGATGAACATAGTTCGCCGCCACATTTGGGGCAGCAGTCTCCGGCCCGCGCCAGAGCGATATCAGTCATAAGGTCAACCTGGAAGTCTCTGGGATAATTGGCATTCCTGAAGTGATACCCTGGCTTATTAGCGCCAACAACGAAGTTGGAGCCCAAGGTTGTGGAATCATCAGCTACGACTTTGACTCCCTTTGCGCCTATGGGTGAGGCAAAGCCGGCCACAAGTCCAGCGTCATTCACTTCGGCTTCCGTAGCTAGCCGAAGCTCAGAGGACTTCAAAGCATTTCTTAGTTTCGTTTCGTTGACTTCCAGGTCGCCTCGAATGACGACGAAGACAAACTCACCATCGGAAAAATAGAATACAGCCTTAAGAGTCTGACTTGACGGCACACCCACAAAACCTGCCACTTCCTCTATGGTCTTTGTCTCCGGCGTGGCTATCTCCTCCAGCGGAAGCAGGGATTCAGCATTGGTTCTTGTCTTCGTGAATTGAGCCTTCTCGGCGTTGGCGGCGTAGTCACAGCTGGAACAATGAATGACTTCATCCTCACCATCTTCAGTCAGAATCATGAACTCGTGGGAATCCTTGCCACCTATGGCACCGCTGTCAGCTTGTATCATCAACGCGGGCAAGCTGAGTCGGGCATAGATGTTCTTGTAAGCCTGGCACATCTTTTGATAACTTTCATGCAGGCCGGCTTCATCGGCGTCAAGGCTGTAGAGGTCCTTCATGATAAATTCGCGGACTCGTAGCAGGCCGCCGCGAGGTCGGGGCTCATCGCGAAGCTTGGTCTGTATTTGATATGGCATGAGAGGAAGGTCCCGGTAGCTTTGCACGTGGCGGCGGGCAAGGTCGGCTATGACTTCCTCGTGGGTAGGTCCCAGCGCCAGCGTGTGTTCCTTCCGGTCGGTTAAGGTGAAGAGAGACTTGCCGAAAGATACATCCCTTCCTGATTGCTGCCATAGTTCAAGAGGCTGCAACACGGGCAGCATCACTTCCTGCCCGCCGGCTTTATCCATTTCGTCCCTCACTATACTCTCTATCTTCTTGAGCACCCGCCAGCCTAAAGGCAAGTAAGAATAGACTCCAGCAGCCTCCTGCGCGATCATGCCGGCTCTGACCAGCAGCCGGTGGCTTGTGTTCTCAGCATCTGTGGGTGCCTCCCGTAGTGTCTTGCCAAAAATCTTAGAAAAACGCATTGTCCTTGCTATGATCCTGTCTTATCAATTGAGTCTATCTGGGCTATTAGGGCTTCCAGAAACCTATTCTCGCTCGCTGTGCCCACCACCTTCCCATCTCTAAATATAGCAGCTTTGCCCTTACCGGCGGCAATGCCCACATCGGCATCCTTAGCCTCGCCAGGGCCATTGACTACACAACCCATGACCGCCACCTTAATGGGCTTGCTGATTTTTCCCAGGCGCTCGTGCACCGCCTCAGCCAGGGCAATGATGTCAACTTCAGCCCGGCCACAGGAAGGGCAGCTCACCAAAGTCGGACCCCTCTGCCGAAGTCCCAGGCTTTTAAGGATTTCGTATGCCACAAACACTTCCTCACAGGGATGAGCGGTGAGAGAGACGCGTATGGTGTCGCCAATCCCCTGATAGAGAAGGATGCCAATGCCTATCGCGCTGCGTATGGCTCCTGTCCGGGGAAGCCCGGCCTCAGTGACGCCCAGATGCAGCGGGTAGGGCATTTTGTTCGCGATCATTTGATAGGCGTGAATGGTAGTGGGAACATCAAAAGCTTTAAGGGAGACCTTGATTAGACCGAAGTCCAGGCTTTCCATAAGCTTTATCTGCTCTAATGCCATTTTGACCATCCGCTCAGCCGGTGGAGAACCGGGCTGAAAATCAGCTGGTAGACTGCCAGCATTTACCCCGATACGGATAGGCACCCGCCGTTCTTTGGCGGTGGCCACTACCCGGGATATCTGGTCCTTGTCTCCCATATTGCCGGGGTTGAGACGGAGTCCGTCAGCACCGGCCTTTAGCGCACGCAAGGCCAAGCGGTAGTCGAAATGTATATCAGCAATAATAGGTAGCGAGACGCTCTTTTTTATAGTTCCCAGGCTTTCAGCAGCTTCTGAATCAGGAATTGCTACCCGCACAATCTCACAGCCGGAATCCTCTAACTCCCTAATCTGTTTTACGGTTGCCGGAATATCACGGGTATCGGTCTTGGTCATGGACTGCACCACGACAGGGGCATCGCCGCCAACGATCACCTTGCCAATTCTCAGTTGCCTGGAAATTCGACGTGTCACAGCCCGAAGCCCTCGCCGCTGATTAGACGATAGACATCGCTGAAGGTTACTAAAACCATAATTGCAATTAGAAGAACGGTACCGATGTAGTGGGCCAGACGGATCTTCTGAGGGGAGAGACGTTTGCCATGTCTGAAACCTTCAATGAGCGCCACCAGCATGCCTCCTCCATCCAGAGGAGGGACAGGGAACAGATTGAATATCCCAAGACCCACGCTGATTATGCCGCCCATGAACAATATGTTGCTGAAGCCGGTCGAGCGCACTACCTCGACCGTTAACTGACCGGCACCTATTGGCCCGACCAGGGCCAGATCAGGACGTTCTATGATCAAAGGAATAGCCTCTATGATGAGCACAGGCATATAAATGATATACCTGGCTCCCAAATAGGCTGCCCTCCACACGGGGAGTCGCTCTTCTTCGATACGTGCCCCGTCTACCCATCGCAACTCTACACCGGGCAGCGTTTCGTAGCTGCCATTGGTGAGAGATACTGAAACCGTCTCCCCATCTCGAAGCAAGACTATGTTTATTTCTTCACCTGCCTTGGCGGAACCCAGGGCACTGGACATACTCTCTTCGTTGTATACAAGCTGTCCGTTGATGCTATGGATCGCATCACCGGGTCTGATACCGGCTTCGTAGGCTGGTGAGCCGTCCTCCACTTGGCCTATCATATCCCACCACAGGTAAACGCCGATTTTCAATTGTTGCGACTCGGGATCGAGTTTAGGTTTCACCGTGGCCTGTATCTCTTGCCCGTTCCTCAGCAGTAGCAGATCTATTTCTGTCCCTTCCTCGATTGAATTCACTATTTCATGCACATCCCCCTGTGCATGAACAGATTGCCCGGCTACTTCCAGGATTATATCCCCCGGTTTGATGTCAGCCTCTTCCGCAGAGGAGTTCCCTACTATTGCCCGTACCATGAGGCCGTCGCTGACAACCGTACCTACGGGGAGTCCCAGAAAGACGCTGAGGAGAACAAAGGCCAAAAAGATGTTAACCAGCGGACCAGCAGCGTAGATTCCTAACCTGACCCATGGTCCTTTGCCAGCCAGGCTCCGGGGCACTGAAGGGTCATTTTCTCCGGCAGCCCTAACAAACGCTCCTATCGGTATGGCATTAAGTGAGTATATTGTCTCGCCCCGCTTAATCCCAAAAAGCCGTGGGGGAATGCCTATGCCGAATTCTTCCACCTTCACTCCGGCACGTTTGGCAGCGACAAAGTGCCCCAGCTCGTGAAGACAAATTGCCACGAATAGAGTCACGACGAAAAGGACAACGATTATAGCCACACTCATGTCTTATCTCTTTGTCTTGGAATTGCCTCTGCGCTCCTGCTTTCTGCGGTTGTCCGTTTGAAGCCGGATAGCGCATTCTCTGGCCCACTTGTCGGCAGCCAGTATTTGCTCCAGGGACGGTCGGCTGGTGCTCCGATGTTGCGCAAGTGTTTCCTGCACGACTCTGGCTATGTCAGTGAAACCTATTCTATGGCTGAGAAAAAGCTCCACGGCTACTTCATCGGCGGCGCAAAGCACCGCTGGATAAGTCCCTCCCGATTTGCCGGCCTCCACAGCCAGTTTGAGACACGGAAATCTATCATAGTCTGCAGGCTCGAAGTCCAGGCAGTGGATCTTGTTCCAATCAAGGCGGGGCAGTTCTGGATTAGGCCACCTTTGAGGGTAGGAAAGAGCATATTGAATGGGCAGCCTCATATCAGGCCAGCTAATGTGAGCTTTCAGGGAACCATCCGTAAACTCCACCATGGAATGAATGATAGACTGGGGATGAATCAGTATCTCAATACTATCAAAGGGGAAAGAGAAAAGCCAATGAGCCTCGATGACTTCCAATCCCTTATTCATAAGCGTTGCGGAGTCTACGGTTACCTTCTTTCCCATCTTCCAGACGGGGTGCTGGAGAGATTGCCCCGGGGTTACCTCAGCTAATTGTGTCTGTGAATAGTGATAGAAAGGTCCCCCAGAGGCAGTGAGAAGAAGTGTCTGTGGTTTGCTCTCTTCCCCCTGTAGACATTGCCAGATCGCACTGTGCTCACTATCAATGGGCAGAATTTGAGCGTGATGGATGTTGGCTTCACGAACGATAATCTCACCGGCCATCACCAATACTTCCTTGCTAGCCAAGGCAACTGTCTTGCCGGCCCGCAAAGCTGCCAGAGTAGGGCTCAGTCCGGCCATACCCATGGTGGCCACAATAACGAGATCAACTTTGGGATGGCTGGCTATTTCCTCTGCCGGCAGAAATTGCCCGCCGTAGCGAACGCCAGGCTTGATTGACGAATAGAACATCTTGGGCCGGAATTCCAGGATTTGTTTTTCCAGAAGCTTGAGATTTCTGTTCCCGGTCAGAGCGATTACTTCTGTTCGGTCGGGCAGGGCACGCATCACGTCTAGAGCCTGCCGTCCTATGGAACCTGTCGAGCCGAGGACAGCTATTTTCTTTACGCCACCCATATTACATAATAGTATACCACTGCCCCGACAAATATGAGGCTATCGAAGCGGTCGAGGACACCACCATGTCCCGGCAGCAGATGGCCTGATTCTTTGACTCCCATTTTGCGCTTGAGCAGGGATTCAACCAGGTCACCAAGCTGAGCGAAGAGGCCAACGAGAAAGCCAAGGATTGTGATTTGCCAGTATCTAAAGGCAAAAGAAGTCCCGAGCTCAACAGAAATTAGCTTAAGAACCGTCGCGATTACGATAGCGGCCAGAATGGCGCTCACCAGTCCCCCTATCGCTCCTTCCCAGGTTTTGGCTGGACTTATTGCAGGAGCCAGCCTGTGCTTACCTCTTGCCCGTCCGATAAAATAGGCGCCGGTATCGTTGGCAAATGTGGTCAGCATGGCCAGGTAAACCCAGTTTCGGCCATCCTCCAAACCCCGCAAATTCAGCCAGTAGCTGAGCATCCAGCCTACATAGAGAGCCCCGGCTATTGTCCATGCCCATTCATGGAATGCCTTTTCTCTCGACGGTCGGAGCAGTAAGCAAATCAAGCTAACTAACATTGCGGCGGTAACAACTATCGGCAAAAGGTCGGGATTCCTGTAATGAGGGCTTAGGACAAGAGCCAACGTCCATAGCAAACCCAAATAGAGCAGGGGCTCTCTCCTGTCGGAATCGGCCATGCGGTAGAACTCGTAGGTGCCAGCTAGGGCTGCTGCAGCTACGAAAAGAGTAATCCAGGGGTCGCCAAACCAGATGGCAAGAATAATGAGGGGCACACCTACGGCAGCGGTGATAACTCTGTGCTTGAGCATGGTCTATTCTAGCAGCTTTCGAGCTGGCACAGGCTGGTCGGTGTCCAGACCCATGAACGGTCTCCTTGAACTGGCATCGTACCTGAGCCTCGAGCGCTGGCGAAAAGCCTGAACGCAGAGTAACAGCTGGCGGATGACTGAGATTAGACGGGATCCGGGGAGTTCCCCGGAAGGGGCGAAGGACTCTCCCGGCTTACACTATATCTCCTGTATTTCCTTTTCCTTGCGCTGCCCCAATTCACTTACCTTCCCCACGCAAGCCTCGGTAAGCTGGTCGATTTTCTTGGTATTGTTCTTGAGTTCGTCTTCGGATATCTCTTTGCTTTTCTCCATCTGTCTTAGTTTCTCAATGCCGTCCCTTCTCAGGTTGCGTATGACGATCCGCCGCTCCTCCACTTTCTTGGATACGAACTTGACCAGCTCCTTGCGCCGCTCCTCGCTTAGAGGTGGTATGACCACCCGGATTACATTACCATCATTGGCAGGGTTGAGGCCGATATTGGCTGTGAGGATGGCTCTCTCAATGTCTCGCAAAGATGCCCGATCCCAAGGCTGAATGAGAATTAAGTTGGCCTCTGGTATAGAGATGGTAGCGAGTTGATTTAGGGGGATAGTAGTGTCCTGATAGGCAACCATGATGTGGTCAAGCAGGGCTGGAGTCGCCCGCCCGGCCCGCAGCGTAGCCAATTCTCTGGCCAGGCCATCCGTGGCCTTCTGCATCCGGGAGTTCAGTTCAGCGAGTAGTTCATCTAGCATGGCTTAGTGATCAACACCAAGCTCGAATCTGGCGAACCTGCGCACTTTTATGTTTTCACCCACTTTAGCAACTGTCTGAGCAACAATCTCCTGTACTGGTCTGGTTGGGTCCTTGATAAACGGCTGGCTGAGAAGACAGGCTACTTGGGGGTCTGTTTCTGCCTTCGGTGGCATCTCTTCACTACTGACAAATTGTGGGGAAGTGGCAGCTATCTGCATGGCCAAGTCGTGAGCAAGTTCTTTGAATTCTGGAGTTCTCGCAACAAAATCGGTTTCACAGTTCAGTTCCACCAATGCTCCTACGCGCCTGGTGTGATGAACATAAGCTTCGATTATACCTTCCGTTGCAGCGGCATCCTTCTTTGTTTCTGCAATTGCTGCTCCACGCTGTTTCAAGAATTCCATTGCCCTCTCTATATCACCGCCCGCCTCCAGCAAAGCCTTATTGCAGTCAGCTATGCCCACGCTGGTTCTATTTCTCAACTCCTTCACTGCTTCGATTGATATCTTCATGGGGACGCAGGCTCTCCTTCTGCCTCCTTCGGTTCCTCTGGTTCAGCGGGCTTCTCTGGCTCAAAGGTGTAGGAGGCCAGGATTTCGACGGACTCTTCGTGCTCTTCTTTTGCTGTTGATGTGGCAACTCCCGCCTCTCCCGAAAACGCTTCAGTCTTTCCTTTAATCACGGCGTCAGCTATTTTGCTGCAGATTAGTTTGATCGCCTTAACGGCGTCATCATTGGCGGGGATAGGATAATCGATGCCGTCGGGATTGCAGTTAGTGTCCGCAATGGCAATCACGGGGATACCTAGTCTCTTAGCCTCAGCAAAGGCAATTTTGTCTTTGATGGGATCAGCCACGAAGATTGCTCCCGGCAGGGTGGTCATTTCCTTGAAGCCACCCATTTGAGTGTTCAGGTGGGAAATTTCCTTTTCTATCTTCACCCGTTCTTTCTTAGGCAAACGGTCGAGCTCGCCTTTGTCTTTCTTGTTCTCTAAACGGACCAGGTGATCAATCCGAGCTTGTATGACGGTGAAGTTTGTCAACATACCGCCTAGCCATCTCTGGTTAACATAGCTCATACCGCATCTCAAAGCCTCTTCTTCTATGGTCTGCTGAGCCTGTTTCTTGGTGCCGACAAAAAGAAGATTCTGCCCGCGAGCTGCCAAGTCTTGGACAAAGACACAGGCCTTTTCTAGCCTGGTAACTGTCTGCTCCAAATCGATGATATGGATACTGTTGCGCTGGGTGAAAATGTACTGTTTCGCCTTGGGATGCCAGTAGCTGGTATGGTGACCAAAGTGAGCACCGGCTTCGAGCAATTGTTTCAACAAAGCATTCTCTATCATGTCTACAGTCTCAAACTATGCTGATCAACAAAACAGTATAATGTAGCATGATTGCTTTGGGTAATGCAACAAGAGATTGCCTCTTAGTGTCTCTGAGTTGACATGGAATCGGCCCTTATCTATACTATTGAGCCGAAATTATAGCTAGAGTTTGCCCGAGTAGCACAATGGTAGCGCAACCGACTTGTAATCGGTAGGTTGGCGGGTTCGAATCCCCCCTCGGGCTGGGTTTCTTGAGATATTCTGTGTTAGACTTACGTTACGGAGGGGTGCCGGAGTGGTTAATCGGAGCAGACTGTAAATCTGCCGCCCTTACGGGCTGCGTGGGTTCGAATCCTACCCCCTCCACTTTGCCCGGTATGTAGAGACCCACGTAGCGTAGTCGTCACGGCACGTTCTTGATCGGAACAAGCCTCAGCCACCGTCAGACGCACCTCAGTCTGTCACCACACGCTTGCTAGTAATTGGTTCCTACACTCTTCTATCTTCAGCTCCGCCAGCAACCTTGCCAGTCTCAATAGATGATATAATCTGTTCTCGAAGATCACCAACTGCACCAGGAGAGTGAGGAAGCAGTATCGTGTTAGTCCGGGAATTCTTCCCAACATCAGTGAGCATATCGTAGTATTGAGTCATTAGAACGAGAGTCATCACCGATTGAGGATTCACACCCAAAGCATCACTGGCATCCTTAACCGATTCTCTCAGACCTGCAACAATAGCTATCCTTTGCTTGGCAATACCTTCACCGGATAGTTCCTTGCTTCTGGCATCAGCTTCGGCTTCCTTAATCACGATAATCTTTTTGGCTTCTCCTTCATACTCGGCGGCAACTCTGAGACGCTGTTGCCTGTTAATCTCATTCATGGCATCTGCAACGCCCTTATCCGGCTGGATGTCATTAACAAGAGCACGGACCAACTTGTATCCATACTCGCTGAGCCTTACACCAAGACTGTCTTCAATTTCCTTGGCGATTTCATCCTTATTCTCGAAAACGCTATCGAGACTCATCGTTGGAACCTTTGCTCTCACATTATCAAAGATCCAGGATTCCATCTGTTGCTTCGGGTCAGTCAGTTTGTAGAAAGCGTCCCAGACTTTTGCCTGACCATCAACATAGTACTGAACTGCAATAAGAAGGTCTACAAAGACATTATCATTTGTCTTGGTCCTGATTTTGACATTTAACTCCTGTACTCTGATAGAGACTCTTCCAGCAACACGTTCTGCTATGGGAATCTTGAAATTCACACCAGGGCCAGACACCCTGCTAAACTTTCCCCAGCGCTCAACAACGGCAAATGTCTGCTGCCTCACTATAAAAATTGCCAGAGCTATGAGGACGACGCCAACAATAGTACCAAGAACAATTCCAACAACATTCATGACATATCACCTCCTACTTAATTATATCTTGGCAGAAACACGTGTCAATTTCCCGGTGCTAGATAAGAGCATGGCATCACTTCCATCGGACGCACCACCATATCCTCGTCAAGACTGTGTCTGGGATTCGGACCTTTTGATATCCGATTTTTCGCCTGTACTAATCCAACAGTCTAGCCATTATATGAAGCAAATCGGTATTCGTAAGAATTCCCACCAAGTTACCATTTTCATTCACTACGGGGAATGTGCCGATTTGGTGTTTCGCACTTAGAGCAACTACTTCTTTGATTGTGTCATCAGGGTGAACCACAGTGACGTCAGTTATCATTACATCTCTTACCTTCATGCAAGACAATGCATAGTGAATCCCCCATAAAGTCAACGGTGCGGGTGACCGCGGCATTGCCTCTGTTATTATGTTCCGGGTCACCAGGCCCACTAACTTTCCGTTTTCTACAACGGGCAAGCGACGGACATGCTTTTCGTTCATCGTTTCTAGAGCATTGTCCATTAGAGTGTCAGGGGTTACCGTAATAACCGGGCTTTTCATATAATCACGAACGTTCATTGTTCTCCTCCTTTGCAAAGCTTATCAATCGCCTGTTCTTGGTAAGAATGCGGAATAGTCACCACAGGATACCGCAACGCGATAGACTCTAGAAACTCCAAAACTAGCACCTCCTCACCTTGATTATACCGCGAGGAAAATACCTGTCAATCACCCCGTTCCCACTGGAGCGTGGCACGACCCCTGTGACACGCACTATCTTATGCTCGCCCAGACTATGTCTGATATTAGGAATCTCGAACCTCCGACCACCTGAACCCCATGTAGCTTGTGAAAAAGGGAGCGACCGCTTCCCTCCTTTCAATCGCTCATATTAATTC
>CAYFSE010000202.1:0-5905 GCA_964345725.1 uncultured Dehalococcoidales bacterium | reverse complement strand
CACAGTGTCCATGGTTTTTCCCATCTTTTCTGAAATCCATGTCTTGCCATTTCTCAGTGCTTTGTCGCAAGATCGTCAGTTACTAGTGTGTTCAGCGATCTTGCCCAGAGGCATCAGCGAGAGCGCAGCCCTAGCGTCAAATAGATCAGACACGTGGAATTGAAGAGGATTGACAAATAATGCTAGAGCGCTACTTGGGCTGCTCCAGATCGGCACGCTGAAGGAGCTTCATATTTTCTCTAACCTCCCTGATCGTCTCCTCAGCTATGGCTTCAGCTCGATGAGCTCCATCGGCAAGAACTTCATTGACATGACGAGGCTTAGAGGCCAAATCCGCCCGCCTCTCCCGGAAGGGCTCCAGATTCGAACTGATACTCTCGGCCAGTATCTTCTTACAGTCCACGCAGCCGATGCGGGCACCACGACACTCCGAAGCAATCTCATCTACACGGGCTAGGGTGAAAAAACTGTGTAGTCGGAACACGTTGCATATTTCAGGATGCCCGGGGTCAGACCGGTATTTGCGTGCCGGGTCGGTAACACCTGTCATGACCCGCTTCGAGACCTCCTGGAGAGAGGCAGATATTTCAATATGGTTATTGTAGCTTTTGCTCATCTTCTGCACCCCATCCAGGCCTAATACTAAGGGAAAGTTGGTAAGCTTCGCCTGCGGCTCAGGAAATACGACTCCGAAAAGGGAGTTGAAGCGACGCACTATCTCACGAGCCAATTCTAGGTGAGGCAGCTGGTCCTCACCCACTGGAACGACCTCTCCTTTATAAAGGGCAATATCGGCAGTCATGAGAACAGGATAACCCACCAGCCCATAATTGACGTTATCCGGCTGCATCTTAACCTTCTCCTTAAATGTCGGCACCCGCAATAACCAGCTTAGAGGAGTCACCATACTGAGCAAAGTGTGGAGCTCCATTACTTGAGGAACATGAGACTGAACGAAGATGATACTCTTCTGCGGGTCAATGCCGGCCGCCAACCAGTCAAGCACCATTTCATGAGTATCTTCGAGAAGGGATTCCGTGTTTTCCAGAGTAGTGAGGGCATGAATATCCACGATGCAATAAACGCAGTCATATTCATCCTGGAGGGCCACGTAATTCTGTATCGCTCCCACATAGTTACCGATATGCTGTCGGCCCGTCGGGCGTGCGCCGGAGAAAACGCGTTTTTTCATTTTTTGTGGCGAAGTTTAGCACATGGGCAAAACAGGTAACAAGACTGGGGGAAAGTAGCCGACCATGCTACTTGAGCAGGCTAGGCTTGCCAGGATGCAAAGTATTAGCGAATACCGAATAGAAGGCAAAGTTTTGTCGTAGAGTTTCCTTCTCTTGCCTATTGGAACAAGTCAGCCGTCGAACCTAGCCTTTGTCCAGTATTCGAAGACTTCCTCTTGACTTTTCAGGATAATTAGAGTACTTTTCTCTTCATTCCTGTGTGACATAAGTCACATACATAAATCCACTTGACGTCTCATAATAAAACGAAGTGGGAGGCAGCGAGAGAAGGGCAAATCTGTGTTCTTCACTGAAAAGGCCAAAAGGGGTATAGGCCCGACTTCAAGTATGTATGGAGGTGATGCGAAATGGCTGAGATAGCGGTGGATCGCACAGGTGAAACTTGCTGAAGAAATTCCGGCCCGAAGCGCCGAGTAGGCGCTGTGATCCGCGCCCATTACTGCCGGCGCGGCGAAGTGCAGGGGAGGTGAAGAATGAAGGTGAACGTAGATAGAGAACTATGTATTGGGGTTAGTAACTGCGTGGCTATTGCCCCCACGGTCTTCAAGCTGGATGATCAAAACAAGGCTGAAGTTCTTGACCCTGGCTCTGTCGATGAAGACACTTTAATGGAGGCAGCTAGAAGCTGTCCCGCGAGTGCTGTCGTAATTGAGGATGATGATGGTAATCAGTTGTATCCCTGAGCCTTGAAAGCTACGTTAGGAGGTATCAGTATGAGAAGGGTTTATTTGGATAACGCAGCTACCACACCGCTTCTTCCCGAAGTCCGTGAGGCAATGGTGCCCTATCTGGGGGATATTTTTGGCAATCCATCGTCGCTCCATGACTGGGGAGACGGCGCCCGTGACGCTATCGATTCCGCTCGTAAACAGGTAGCAGCGCTTATCGGCGCTAATGCCGATGAAATAATCTTTACCGGCAGTGGCACAGAAAGTAACAATTTTGCCGTCAAAGGGCTGGCGCTGGCGCAACAGAACAAGGGCAAGCACATAGTTGTTTCCGCTATCGAGCATTTCTCTGTACTACACTCGGCAAGAACACTGGAAAAGTGGGGCTCCGAGGTTAGCGAAGTCCCGGTGGACAAACATGGAGTGGTTGACCCTGACGATGTACTTCGCCAGATAAGGAAGGATACAATACTGGTCTCTATAATGCATGCCAATGGTGAGGTAGGTACCATCGAGCCCATCCAGGAGATAGCCAGGATAACCAGGGAGCGGAAGATTCCTTTCCATACTGATGCCGTGGCTACGGCGGGGACAACGCCCGTTAACGTGGCGGAACTGGGAGTAGATGCCTTGAGCTTGGCTGGAAACCAATTCTACGGCCCCAAGGGGGTCGGAGCCCTGTGGATAAGGAAGGGGGTGCGGATTATGCCGCTTCTCGACGGTGGTATCCAGGAAGAGGGTCGACGTGCCGGTACCGAGAATGTACCGGCTATTGTCGGCCTGGGTAAAGCGGCAGAATTGGCTAAGACTCACATGGCAGACCGGATAAAGCAGTTGACACCGTTGCGTGACCATTTGCTTAAGGAGCTACCGGGAAGTATCGAACGTGTAGTCGTCACTGGACACCCGCAGGATCGTTTGCCCGGACATGCTAGTTTCTGCGTGGAATTTATTGAAGGGGAGGCCATGCTCATGCTGCTGAATAGCAAAGGGATTGCTGTATCCAGCGGCTCGGCGTGCACTTCCCGGGCACTTAAGGCGTCTCATGTGCTCATCGCCATGGGACTATCTCATGAAATAGCCCAGGGCTCTATCCTCTTTACGATAGGCATAGACAACACGAACGAAGATATAGACTACGTTCTGGAGACCATGCCGCCTGTTGTTGACAGGCTGCGGCAGATGTCACCGCTTTACGCCAAGTTTACTAAGACAGTCAAAGGAGGCAAGTAAAATGCCAGTCTATAGTGAAAAGGTTATGGACCACTTCACCAATCCTCGTAACGTCGGGGAGATTGAAAACCCCGATGGGGTCGGAGAGGTCGGTAATCCGGTATGCGGCGATATGATGACCTTTTACATTAAGGTCAAGGACAATCGGCTCGAAGACGTCAAATTCAGGACCTTTGGCTGCGGGGCTGCTATTGCTGTTTCCAGTATGGTAAGCGAGATGGCCAAAGGCAAAACGTTGGAGGAGGCGATGAAGATTACTCCTCGCTCGGTAGCTGACGAGCTGGAGGGGCTACCCAAGCAAAAATTCCATTGCTCCAATCTGGGCGCCCAGGCTCTGAACAAAGCCATACAGGATTACCTGAGCAAGAAGAAAGGAGGGAAAAAGTCATGACAAAGCAAAAAGCGAAAAAAGAGCATCTTTCTTGTCCCTACTGTGACCAGGAGATAATGGAGGCGGATTTCCCCTACTGCCAGGCTTGTCAGGTGACTATATTCTACTGTCCCAAGTGCCGAAAGCCTCTGCCCCGGGAGAATAGGATATGTCCCCATTGTGGCGCTGAAATTAAGGGATAATGGCACTTAGAGTGGAGATTATAGTTTTAGGAGGTTTAGACTGTGGCAGA
This sequence comes from uncultured Dehalococcoidales bacterium, assembly GCA_964345725.1. Classification (GTDB taxonomy): domain Bacteria; phylum Chloroflexota; class Dehalococcoidia; order GIF9; family AB-539-J10; genus RBG-13-51-36. The sequence continues at coordinate 2,128 of CAYFSE010000202.1, read as the reverse complement.
CTCTACTTCACCGAAGCGGGCTAGTCGAATCGTAGATTGCATAGGACTTTACTGTCCGATGCCAGTTATACGAACAAAGGAAGAAATAGATAAACTTGCCGTCGGCGAGACCTTGGAGGTGTTGGCGGATGACTCTGCTGCTGAGGAGGATCTCAAGGCTTGGGCAAAGCGGACCGGGCAGACAATCCTTGAGATAGAGAAAACCAATGAAGGTTTGAGATTTCTGATCAAAAAGACAAAATAGGAGGCTAATGATGGCTAACAGAAAGAATATCCTCTACGTTCAGACAAGCGGTGTTGATACACCGAAGCGTCTTTACTCGCCTTTCGTCTTGGCGATGACGGCCAAGGCGATGGATATAGACGCCACCATCTATTTCCTAGGTTTGGGGATAACAGTTGTAAAGAGAGGCGTGGCGGAGACGGTCAAAGAGGGCAATTTCCCCACCGTCAAGGAAATAATGGACCAGGCAATAAAAGCCGACGTCAAATTGTTGGTCTGTGAACAAAGTACACAGTTGCTTCGCATGGAAAGAGGGGACTTCATACCGGAGGCCAAAATTGTGGGTGCCGCTACACTCAACGACTTGGTACTCGAAGCCGACGGGACTATGTGGTTCTAGGTTGAGAATGAGTCTGCCCGGTCAGCCTTGCCCTATCATGCCCATGTGGAAGCAACTTGGCCTGGCTAAGTTCTCTGTGATTAACACTGTCTAACAAGGAGGTGTGTCATGTCGGACGCCTTGGCGATTGTCACGAGAGTCATCTCAGAGCATCATACCATGAGAAAACATACTAAGCTTGCCGGTGACACAGTAAGTGATATTGAAGCCCTTTTTGCCCTCCAAGGAGCACAGTCTGGATGGAGCCAGACCTCAATTGCGGCTCTAATCGAGAAGCGGGATCAACTACTACAGACGATTAGCTTTATGGAAGAAGGTCTAAAGAATCACTTTGATTTTGAAGAAAAGGCTCTACCTCCACTATTTGGAAAGCTTCTTATGAACGCCATCCTGCACGAACACCGTAAAATATCGGGGCAGGTTGCAAGTGCTAAAACAACGCTAGCCAGTATCGAAGTGGAGCGACTTGATGAGCGCGACCTACTCTCGAAAAAATCAGCAATACAACAGAGTATCAATAGTCTTCACCAGACAGTTGAGGAGCACGCGCAGCACGAAGAAGTTATTTTGACTATGATAAGGAAGGCTTTGGAGCAAAATAGGGAGTAATAGACTTGATTGTCGGGGGGAAAAAAATGTTTCATATGAGCGACAATCAACCAGGGCTACTGGATGCGCCGCTATAGCAAGTAGAGCGCCAACCTAGGACAACTTACCATTAGCAACGCCAGCTTCGGCTCGAGGCATTAAGTTCGTGAAAGCTTGGTAGAGGGGGAAAACAGGCCTCATAATGAATTAGATCCTGCTATCTCTTGGGGATATGAGTTATAGCTGTTCAGTTCGAATTCTTAGAGAGCATTCGATACTTCTCCAGTCTTGGCACTGCTGAGCTTGAGTCGATCAGAAACCTCGTCTATGAGAAAACTGCTGACAGACCAGAAATGGTCTTGCCTGAGGCTGAATAGGCTGTGAATCTGTGTTTTGTCGCTTCGGCGGTGGTGAAAGGGTTCAAGACCTCGGGTGAGGGAAAGAAGCCCACGACGGCAGAGATAGTCCGTCAACGTCTCAGGAAAGTCGTGAACCCCCTGACCGGCTGAACGTAGTGCCCACAAACCTGGTGCAAGATATTAGGGTGAAGGACGGACTTGTCACAGTGCTTGTCGATTTGCCTCAGCACCACCAGTTTGCTCACACCATGAAGGATGAGATACTGGAGAAGATACAGATCTTATGGGACCCTATAAAGGTAGTGATCGAATTCACGGAATAACCGATCAGTCGAAACAGGTATTTGGCAGTGCATACCGGATTCGTGATTAGGTGTCTCAAATTGAAACGGGAGAAAGGATAATTGACGTTAAATGTTGCAACTTTGGTAATCACTCCTGCCTCCTCATCACATTCATACATGCTTCATGAGGCTGGAGATACTCTTTCTACTTCACCATACCAAGCATCAGTTCACTGACAAGTCGTTCTCGTCTTACTATTCCCTTTAGATTTTG
>CAYFSE010000201.1:0-2270 GCA_964345725.1 uncultured Dehalococcoidales bacterium | reverse complement strand
AAGCACGCCCACGGCCGGCCCGCCATCTGGGGATGCCTACTCCCCAAATCAGCCTTGACAGCGGCAACGGTGCAAGTATAGTATCGGGTAGGCGAACGGCATCAACGGGCCCACCGACGAGTAGGAAAACATCGTAGAGAAAGGCAGCCAAATATGTCCTTGACCGTAATCCACGGCAACCTGGGGAATGCTGCACTTATTTACTTTATCATTCTGGCAGTCTGGGGGCTGGTGCGCTTTGCTCGTCGACAGGGGGTAGGCCCCAATTATTGGGGGGCGCTGGTTATCGCCGAACTGCTCATCCTGGCCCAGGGGACTATAGGGGCGTTTCTGTGGTACGGCGGTCTGCGGCCCACGCGGGGTATCCATATTCTGTATGGACTGGTCAGCGCGTTGGCGATCCCGGCCGTCTACGCTTATACTAGAGGCCGCGAAGAGCGAAGGGATATGTTGATCTATGCTGTAGTGGCGCTAGTGACGGTAGGGTTGATCTTGCGAGCGATAACCACGGCAGGATGATCCATTTCGATAATTGCCGCTTGATGACAGTCTATCGGGGTATTATCTCAATTTCGAAGATCTTGGGCCATAGTTTTCCTGTCACAAACAGGCGATCATTTTCCGCATCGTATGCAATGCCATTGAGCACGTCAACCGGCTCAACTCGATCCTGTTCCGTTAACAGTCCGGTCAAATCTATCCAGCCCACCACCCGACCGGTATGAGGGTCAATTCTGGCAATACGGTCGGTTTTCCAGATATTGGCATAGACTTCCCCGTGGATGTACTCCAATTCGTTAAGTCTGGTCACGGGGCCATTCTGGTCGTACACCTCAATCTGTCCAATTTCCTCCAGCGTTTCAGGGTCCAGAAAATGCAAAATCGAGGTGCCATCGCTCATTATCAGGCGCTGACCATCGTGGGTGATGCCCCAACCCTCGGTTGGATAGCTGAACCGCTGTAATAACTCAAATGTGTCCTTATCGTAGACAAAACCGACGTTAGCCTTCCAGGTCAACTGAAAGATCCTGTCGCCATAGACGGTGACGCCCTCCCCGAACAATTGGACCGGGAGCGAATAAAGCCTTAACACGTCTCCCGTCTCCAATTCAACCGTGCGTAACGTGGAACGCCCTCTCAGCCCCGTGCCTTCGTATAGCATGCCGTCTTCAAACACCAATCCTTGCGTGAAAGCGCCCCGGTCGTGAGGATAAGTACTGACGATTTCATACGTATAGACAGGGATTAAGTCATTTTCCGATGAACTGGCAGCACTTGTCGAAATTGGAGAAATGGGGTTGTGTGGAGCGTCCTGTGTAGTGGATACAGCACCTGTCTTGGTGATCGCCAGAGTTGGTGTACCAGTGAGAACCAGAGCTGGTGTATTGTGAGACACATCTGCAACTTGCGAGGTGTTGCTCTCACTTACTTGTGTAGGGGCTGCACACGAAGAAACAAGAGCCACTCCCAGCGATACTACGAACCCCACCAAATATTTAGCGAGGAGATGGGCCATCCGGGTTACTCTAAGATTCTGCGACGACCACATCCTAAGATAGACTACTTTCCCGCTGCCGATACAGGGCCTTGTCCACAACACGCGCCATGTTCTTCACGTCGAGCCTATCCCCCAGGAAATGGTTGATTCTCTGCGACTGTTCGAGGGGATTCTCCATGACGTCATTATAGCTGACATAAATAATCTCAACGTTTGGTTGCCCATCGATCCAGGCTTGAATCTGCGCGAGGTGCTTGCGAAACAGATCTGTCAACTCTTCGTCACTGACGGAGTCAGTGGGCTCTCCGCGCCGAATGAGCATCTGTTTTTGAGAGGCCAGTATCTCTTCTATCTTACGACGCATAAAGATCAACTTGTAGGTATAGCCCGGAGGCAGATGCTTCAAAAGCGCCGAGATCACCTTAACTGATTTTCCCTGGGCTTCCTCGACCCAATCTGTATCTCCTTCGTCCAGCTTCTTGACACGCTCAAATTCGTAATAGCCTTTGGGGTTGTCTTTATCAGCTTCTCTTAGCTCGTCGGTCAGTGGTGGGATTCCCCCCGCTTCTAGCATGCGCATCATCATTGATGTACCAGAACGGGGCAAGCCAGAGACAACCGTGACAATCAGCTTGGGTGTTGGTTTGAACAATTTCTGCAAAAAAGGACTCATAACCTGCTCCCTGTACTAAGTTCAGATTGCTGACTGATCCACTCGTAAGGAGTGCAGCACGTGCATATATATTACCACAACCGGATAGGTTCACAAATA
>CAYFSE010000200.1:0-2013 GCA_964345725.1 uncultured Dehalococcoidales bacterium | reverse complement strand
CTCCATCTCCGGGGTGTATTTGCCGTAGCGCGCGGCACCGTTGAGCTTGGCCCGGTGGTAGTAGGCTTTCTGGGCGGCGGGGACGTTGGCCGTTTCCCCTTTCCAGGTGTTGAGCACCGGTTCCTGCAGCGCCCGACCGTAGGAGAAACTTAATTCCCAGGGCAAGTCATCGTACATGGCGTTCATGGCGTTCAGGTTCACGGTAGCTTCTTCGGGACTCTGTCCGCCGGAAAGGAAAACGATAGCCGGTACGGCCGCGGGAACCGTGCGTCGGAAGCAGCGTACCGTGGCCTCGGCGATCTCCTCGGGGCTCGCCTGCTTGGAGCAGCCCTTGCCGGATATTACCATGTTGGGCTTGAGTACCGTACCCTCCAGCACCACCCGGTGCTCATGAAGTGCCGTGTAAAGGCACTGTAGCGTGGCTGTAGTGACCTCTTCGCAACGCTCGATGGTGTGGTCACCGTCCATCAGTACTTCCGGCTCGACAATAGGTACCAGCCCCGTCTCCTGGCAGAGGGCGGCGTAGCGCGCCAAGGCGTGAGCGTTAGCCTCGAGGCAGGTAGTAGTGGGAATGCCGTCCCCAATTGTGATCACCGCTCTCCACTTGCCAAATCCGGCCCCCAGGTCTCGGTATTCCTGTAGACGCTCGCGCAAGCCGTCAAGGCCCTCAGTAACCTTCTCGCCGGGGAAACCGGCCATAGGTTTGGCTCCCTTGTCAGGCTTGATACCGGGGATAATACCCTTGCTTGTAAGTAGCTGCGGGAAGGGAGTGCCGTCAAGGGCTTTCTGCCGGATGGTCTCATCGAACAGGATGACGCCGCTGATGAACTCTTCTACTCCCTCAGTGGTGAACAGTAGGTCGCGGTAGGCGCGGCGGTTCTCCTCCGTTGATTCAACATTGATGCTTGCCAGCCGCTTTTTGATAGTACCGCTGCTTTCGTCCGCTGCCAGGATGCCCCTGCCTTCGGGAGCCATGGCATGCGCGACGGCTGCCAGGTCGTTAGTGTTCATATGCTATTTACCTCAATCTATACGTTAGGATTATTGTCAACCAATAGTGTGCGATTAACACCAGCCAGTTTACTACTTTCCGGTTGGGATTATCAATGGGCGAGAAGGGAGTATCTGGTGGAAGAGCGGTATCTGGAAGGAAGCTCTGAGTCCTGCTCCCCGGATAATTCCCAGTGGCTAACAAGGGTTTTGTCGGCATAAATTCAAGCTGTCAGTAGAAAACCTGCCTTATTAAATTGAATAAGAGGTTTGTTACATTACCGCAATTTTATTAGCTAGTGGAGGCACTTATGCGAGTCGTTTATCGTGGGGACCTGGACGGAACAGTCAGCGCAGCCATGCTGTTGTCCATCGGATTGTGCAACGACACACTCCAGGCCCACCCCAAGGATATGCAGGACCAGAAAATCGATGTCACTGAACAGGACGTTCTCTGTAATCTGCCCTATCATCCCAATTGCTATATGTGGTTCGACCATCATTCGAGCGAGATCGACCAGGCCGATTTCCCTGCTGATTTCAGAGGGTCAGCGGAAGTGGCGCCCAGCGCAGCCGGGTTGGTCTATAGATACTTCTTGCCCAAATATCCCGAACTGAAAAAATTTGAGCAGATTGTCCACGAAACGGATCTTCTCGACAGTGCCGACCTTACCATTGAGCAGGTCAAAGAACCCAAAGGTACCTTCTTACTTGGCTTCCTGCTCGATCCGCGCACCGGATTAGGTCTGAGCCGGGATTTTAGTATCAGCAACTTTCAATGGAGTTCTCAATTGCCGGAGTTGCTCACTAAGCATTCGGTAGATGAAATTCTGGCAATGCCGGATACACAAGAGCGTGTTCAAAGATATCACGAGCTACAGAAGACCGCCGCTGACTTGTACTCGGCGACATCCAGCCTCGATGGGAATGTGATTGTCACCGACGTACGGGGTCACTTAATACAGCCCGCGAATCGTTTCCTGATTTATACACTGCCAGGGCTGGAAGAGGGTAATATCTCAG
>CAYFSE010000199.1:0-10349 GCA_964345725.1 uncultured Dehalococcoidales bacterium | reverse complement strand
TGGTCGGGATTGCGCTGGAGCAGGGCTACCTGTCAAGCGTGGACCAGAAGATGCTGGATTTCTTCCCGGAAGTCGCCGACCAAATAACTGATCCGAGGAAGGAGCAGATCACAATCCGGCACCTGTTACAGATGCGCGCTGGATATCCGTGGGAAGAAACCGATCCTGCTCTCTGGGATGGCCTTTTATCTGGTCACTATCGGCCTCTCATAGAAGAATTCCCTCTCATCACTGATCCGGGAACCGAGTTCCATTACAGCAATCTGTCGTCCAACTGGCTGGGGATTATTGTAGACCGGGCGACCGGTATGAATCTCAAGGCATACGCTGAAGAGAATCTTTTCCTGGCGCTCGGCGTAGAGGCGGGCGAATGGGGCACAGATGCGGAGGGCCACAACAACGGCTGTGCGGACCTCCACTTTTCGGCGCGTGATGCGGCTAAGTTCGGCCTGCTATATCTCAACGACGGTGCGTTCAAGGGAAATCAGGTCATTCCCGCCGACTGGGTACACGATTCCCTGCAGAGGTATTCGGAGGATATCAATGTGACTGGCGGATTTCCGGCAAACTGGGGCCTTTCTTTCCGCGATATCGGGTACGGCTACCAGTGGTGGTCTGCCAGGGTAGGTGAGCACCTTTTCGACTACGCTGCGGGACATGGTGGACAGCTGATCGTCTTGCTGGATGAGCTAGACATGGTTGTTGTCACCACCTCTTATCCGTTTTGGCTACAGCACGATGCCGAGTCATGGAAGCACGAATCGGCGATTATGAATCTGGTGGGTGACTTCATCAAGTCGCTACCGAATGACTGATGGGCAGGCCGGAACGACATTTCGTCTAGCTAAAACTAAGTTCCGTTGCAGCGGGGCGTCTGCCGAAAGGCGTTCGACCAACCAGAATCCATAAAATAGCCCGGAAACATAATAGAAACCTCAGGTCCCCGCCATAAACTGCAATGATTAGGAGGTTCTATCATTATGCTCTACCGTTATGACTACATGTCCCTTTTTGTGGCCTTTCTCGACATACCTGTGGGCCTCGACCATTTGTTCCAACGGATACCTTCTGTCTATTACCGATTTTATCTTTCCTGCTTCAACAAGCTCTTTGAGAAACATCAGGTCTTCAGTCTCTACCTCGCCTCCAGAATCCTTGTTGACGTTGAGGTAGATTCCTCCCTTCTTTAGAGCCTTCTTACCCCGTGAAGACCGCAGTTTGTCTACGGCGTCAAAGATAACGTCATAGGTTTCCCCGCTCTGGGCAAGTTCGTCTTTGGTGTAGTCAATCACCTTGTCGGCTCCCAGAGACTTCACCATTTCCACATTCGCCGTACTGCAAACCCCGGTCACTTCCGCACCCAAGTGCTTGGCAAGCTGCACCGCATAGCTGCCGACACTTCCGGAAGCGCCGTAGATGAGAACCTTCTGCCCGCTCTGGACATTCGCCTTTCTAAGCGTTTTCAATGCCGTGATTCCCCCAGAGGCAACGCCAGCGGCGGCTTCCTCAAAGGTCATGTTTGACGGCTTTATGGCCACCACGCCTCCTTTTGCTCCTCCCCCCTCCTCGGGCAAACATCTGTACTCAGCATGAGCCCCGAAACCAAAACCAGTAAGCGCAAAGACCTGGTCGCCTTTCTTAAATCTCTTTACGTCTTTACCTGCCGCTTCAACTTCCCCGGCTAGTTCCATTCCCAGTATAGATCTTTTTGGCTTTGTAATACCTAAATACAGTCGAAAGGGGATCATTTGCCAGAAAGGGACGTTGAAACTGCGAACCCTCACATCACCTACGTGACAGGTTGTGGCATATATTTTTATCAATACTTCATTGTCCCTGGGAGTAGGTTTGTCTACTTCCTGGAGCTGAAGAACCTCCGGTGGACCGTATTTCGTGCATACAATTGCTTTCATAACTAGCTATTATGCTTCAGAGTTACGACTACATTCCCCTTTTTGTATCCTTTTTCGACATAGCGGTGAGCCTCGGCAATTTGTTCCAGAGGATATGTTCTATCTATGACCGATTTCATCTTTCCCGCCTCAATAAGCTCAACAAGCTCTCTAAGAAAGACTAGATGCTCTCGAACTGGTCGAAGGCCTGTGGCCACAAATATTGGTTTCTTACCGCCGATCTTCGAGGTCCATAGCATTTGAAGAAGAATCGCCACCGTAGGGACAGCTGAAAGATAGACACCTCTTTGTGTTAGCGAGTCTTTACAATGCACAAACGAATTCTTGACTATCGTGTCATACGTGTCATATGTGTCATAAACAACATCATAGGTGTCGCCGCTTTGGGTAAAGTCTTCCTTGGTGTAGTCAACTACGTCATCGGCACCCAGAGATTTTACTAGTTCTAGATTCGTGGTGCTGCATACCCCGGTAACTTCTGCCCCAAAGTACTTGGCAATCTGTACCGCTGCTGTACCCACGCTGCCAGAAACACTATTGATAAGGACCTTCTGCCCGGGCTGAATACTTACTATGTTTTTAAGTAAATTCCATGCTGCCAATGCCCCACAGACGGGGGCAGCTTCCTCATAAGTTATATTGGCTGGTTTTATTACCAGTACCCCTCCTTCAGGCACACATTTGTACTCGGCATAAGCACCTAAACCGCTAAGGTCAGATCCAAACACCTGGTCACCTTTTTTGAACAGTCTTACATCTTTGCCCACCGATTCAATTTCCCCTGCTAGTTCACTCCCTAGCATAGTTTTTCTTGGTTTTATGAGCCCAATTCCGATTCGCGTGAGAAACCACATTAAGGGAGAGAATGGAAGACTTCGCAACAACAACGCTTCTGCCGGTACTGTTGCAGCATGTACTCTAATCAATACTTCGTTGTCCTTGGGGACAGGTTTTTCTACTTCCTTCAGTTGAAGAACTTCAGGCGGTCCGTATTTTTCGTATAAAACTGCCTTCATTAGTATTACTCCAACATGACTTTGATTCTGCAATTCTCAATACAGTTGGCCAGAATCATACCGAAACACTCCAAGAATCTACCAACGCACTGGAGCGACCTAGCCGGCTCGAGGTTATCATCTGCGCGTACTGGCCTTGGACTCGCCAAGTACCATTAATGATAGCCTTTCTCAGAGATTTCTGTTGATACTGCCTCGGCGTTGCTAGTACCGCCTCATTTGCCAGGGATTGTGGTTGAGGAATCAAGATACATTGCTCAAATAATTACGATGATTTGCCAGCGTCTCTTTTAAGTTATCACCGCCGAATTTCTCCAGGCAGGCATCCGCCAAAACAATGGCCAACATAGCTTCACCAATTACGCCGGCTGCTGGGACAACACAAATGTCACTGCGCTCGTAGTGAGCCTTTGTCGCCTTCTTTGTGCGCAGGTCTATGGAAGGTAGCGGACTGGCCAGTGTGGCAATGGGTTTGACTACGGCCCTGATTACTATGTCCTCACCATTGCTTATGCCACCTTCAATGCCACCGGCACGGTTAGTCGGATGTCGCCAGGGGAGAGGTTGCTTCGTTTCGCCCTCGCCCAGTCCCCTCCCTTCGAGGGAGAGGGTTCGGGACAGGGGCTCGATGACATCGTGAGCTTGCGAGCCCTTGAGCGCCGACAACGCAAATCCCGCTCCCATTTCCAGTCCCTTGACGGCATTGATGCTCATTATTGCCCTGGCAATCCTGCCATCGAGACGGCGGTCCCAGCTAACGTGGCTGCCCAAGCCTATGGGGACGCCAGTGGCAACCACCTGAAAAGTGCCACCCAACGTGTCTCCATTTGCTTTCGCCTCATCAATGGCTGCCATCATGGCCTTCCCTAGTGCGGCATTACCACACCGCACTGGGGAGGCTTCTACTTTCCGCCAGTCTATGGAGTTTGCTTCGCTGCCCTCGCAATGACATTGCCCTATACGGACGGTGTGGCTACGAATAACAATGCCCAGTTCCTCCACAAACCTTCGAGCTACGGCTCCAACAGCCACTCTGGAGGCTGTCTCCCGGGCGCTAGCCCTTTCCATGACAGGCCTGATGTCCTCAAGCCCATATTTAGTCACTCCTGCCAGGTCGGCATGCCCCGGGCGGGGACACGCTACTGGCTCGACTTCTTTGTCTACCGGAGACACGCTTAACTCTTGCTGCCAGTTTTCCCAATCCCGGTTGGTGATAGACAAGGCGATCGGGCTACCTGTAGTAAGCCCATGGCGGACGCCAGCTATGACTTCCGCATTGTCGTCCTCAATCTTCATGCGGGGGCCACGACCGTAGCCCTGCTGGCGACGCTTGAGTTCTCTATTGATGTACGCCTCTTCGAGGGGAAGGCCAGCTACCATTCCCTCCACGATTGCCATCAAGCCCTTTCCGTGGGATTCTCCGGCGGTAAGAAAACGAAACCTTCCCATTAGATTAACTCCCAAAAGTGCGGTGACTCCTTTGGTAACGCCGTAAACTCAACTTCAGACTCAACCGGCTACCCGCGAGAATCCTAACATCTTCGTAGGTGGAATCAGCTTTCATATAGAAATAGAGGCTGTGGATAATTGTGGCCTAGGATTTCCAGCAGAATTACGTCTTCCGCACTCAACCCAGATATCCTTGCCCTTATAGCGTCGACAAGCCCTAACAGCGACCACAGTGTTAGTCTCGGTGGTTTGTAATGCTCCACTCTGGCAGCATCCATGCCACCTAATTCCATAGCCAAGTCTATTGCTGTATCCAGGTCACCCAGTTCGTCAACTAGACCCAACTCCTTCGCTTTGCTGCCGCTGTAAAGTTGCCCCGTAGCCAAATCTCTGACATCATCCTCACCTAGGCCCCTCCTTTCAACAACCACGTCAATGAATTGTTCGTAGTACTCATCGACCATTTTCTGCATGATCTCCTCTTCCTCTGGCGTCAACTCTCTAAGCCCCCAATACATGTCCTTGTACTTGCCGCCCTTAAAGATTTCTATCTCAATACCAAGCTTATCTAGGAGTCCCTTAACATTCACTGCGGAAGAAATTACCCCAATGCTGCCCGTCATCGTAGTAGGAAGGGCAACAATCCTGTCTGCCGCGGTTGAGATATAGTACCCACCCGAGGCAGCCATACCACCCATGCTCACTACAATCTTTGTTGTCTCCTTGGCTCTCTCTATCTCCAAAAGGATTTCCTGGCACGGTGCTATTTCACCACCAGGGCTCTCCACACGGAGAACAATCGCTTTAACCGCCCTATCCCTCTCTGCCTTTGCCAGATAGTCTCTTACGAGTCCCGGGGTAATGCTTGAGCCAGAGGACAACGAAGATTCTCCTGTTGTAATACTCCCACTGAGCGGAATCACAACAACTTTGTCCGGCGCCCGCCTTGGAAGCAAGACAACTGGAATCAATATCGCTGCAAGCAGCGCCAATACACACAAACTGATGATGATTGCCTTTTTTCTCTTCATTATTGCCCTGTCAACATTTCCGTAGCTCTTTTCAACATTCTGTCTACCGGAGCTTCCTTACCTATCCATAGCTTGAACGAAGCCGCTCCCTGATATACTAGCATAGGTAGTCCACCGAGCATATTGGCCCCGGCCTTCTGTGCTAGCCTCAACAGAGGTGTCACCAGGGGGTTATATACCACATCATATACCAGGACATTCTTGGGAATCACTTCAAGGCTGAGAGGTGACTGTCCTTCCTGAGGACCGTCCTTCATTCCTATCGTGGTACAGTGGACTATTAAGCCGCAGCCCGCAAAAGTTGTGGCTGAGCCCACATTCTGCCACTGAAATGCGCTGATGCTAGGCTCAGAATCCTTCGAGCCCGGTAAACCTTTCCTAATCTGCCTGACCAAATCTTCAGCCAGTGTACTGGCTCGCTCGAAGATACCATCAGTAATACCTAGTGAAGCCACTTTCCTTTGCAGCAGAACAAAACTCACTGCCCTGGCTACCCCACCGGCACCCAGGAGGACCACCCCCTTTCCTTCAGGGTCAAAGCGGCCTTCCTTGTCGAGCGCCTCAATAAAACCATAGGCGTCAGTATTAAAACCCAGCAGCTTATCATCTTGTTTGACTATCGTATTGACAGCACCGATCGAATTTGCCAGACCATCAACTTCATCTAATAAGGGTAAGACTGCCTCTTTATGGGGCACGGTTACATTAGCCCCAAGATTCTGAGGTTTTCTCAGATTCTTCACTATGTCTGCAAGCTCGGCCGGGGTCGTCTCCCAAGCCTCATAGCGAACATCAAGTTGATAGTAATCCAGAGCCGCCTGCTGGAAAGACGGAGAGACGGAATGCTTAAGGGGATAGCCTATGAGGCCTATGTATCTCGACATTGCTTAGGACCCCTCGGCATCGACCGGATGCTGGCTATCCAGAAAACTCTGGAGGATTAAAGCTGCTGCTATGGCATCCACTTCGGCCCTAATAGCAGGGTTGCGATTTCTGGCTCCTCTCCTGCCTCTGAAACGCAGGCTACGTCCCTGACCACCGGCTTTTGTCGTCAAGCGCTCGGCGGCCTTGGTAGAGAGTCGTTCATCCCATAGCTGTACGTCAAGTTGATTGAAATCGCTTTCCTTTGCTCGCCATAACAACTTGTCGGTGAAAGCCGTTACCTTGCTGGCTTGCTCCCCAATCTCGCCGCTCAGGCGGCGAGGCAAGCCAACCACAATGCGCTCTGCCCTATGCCGCTCTACAAGCTTGAGGATCTCATTGATGAGGGTATCTTCATCTTCACTGGCCAGCACGGTGAGAGGACTCGCTAAGATTCCCTGGGGGTCGCTCATGGCCACCCCAGTTCTCCTGTCTCCAACATCTAGCCCTAAACTGCGCATCTCATCCTCACCTCAATCTTCTCCCATCGAGGGAGACAAAAGCCTGATCTATTGGTTTCTACCCTCTGAGGAAAGGGAGACTTGGTTGTCAACAATACTTTTGGCCAGTTTCAAAGCTTCGTCGACCTTGCTCGCATCCTTACCGCCGGCCTGAGCCATGGCCGCCTTGCCACCACCGCCTCCACCGGCAACCTTGGCCACCTGATTGATGATGTCGCCCGCGTGAACTCCTCTGGCCACCAAGTCAGGAGTCACCATGGCCAAGAAGCTGGGCTTGCCACTGTAAACGGTAGCTAAGACAATTACGGCGCTCCTGAGCCTGTCTCTCAATATGTCACCCATTTCCCTGAGGATAGGCATTGTCAAGGCTGGCACCCTGGCAGCTAAGACCGTCACGCCACTCACCTCCTCGGCTTGGTCGGGCAAATCCTTCACTACTTTGCGCGACAGTTCCCTTTCCAGCGAAAATCCTTTCTTACGCTCTGCTTCTAGCTCACTAATCAATACTTCTACTTTGTCAGGGACCTCTTCGAGCGAGCTTGCCACTTCCTTGGCTACGTGTTGTAAGGCAGCTGACCGAGATTCAATTACAGATTCAGCGTTTCTTCCCGTTATGGCTTCAATACGATGCAGTCCTGTACCGATGCTGCTTTCACTGGTTATCAGAAATATGCCAAGCTGCCCGGTTGCTTTCACGTGAGTCCCACCACACAGCTCCTTGCTTATCGCTGGCTCCCCAATTGTCAACATCCGAACCTTTTCTCCATACTTCTCTTCGAATAGAGCAATAGCACCATCAGCAACAGCCTCAGCATAGGGAAGTGTCTTTGCCTTCACTTCCAGGTTCTGGCGTATCCATTCGTTAACCCGTCTCTGAATTTGCTTGAGCTCTTCGCCAGTTATGGGAGCCAGCTGAGAGAAGTCAAATCTAAACCTTTCCGGTTCTACGAGCGAGCCTTTTTGATAAACACGGCTGCCCAGAGTCTGCCTTAAAGCAGCCTGGAGGAGGTGAGTGGCTGTGTGGTTGCGAGCAATGTCCAGACGACGTTTATCATCCACTTCGGCTTCGACAGCGTCATTCACCGATATCTCTCCTTCAATGACCTTCCCTAGGTGAACCACAAGTTCCTTGCCCTTCACTGAATGCCTCACCGTATCGGTAACCGTAATTCTTCCCCTCTCGCCACGGATTTCTCCAATATCGCCTACCTGCCCACCCATTTCACCGTAGAAGGGCGTCTCACGCAAGACCACCCCTACATTCTGACCTTGAGACACAGAATCTAGTCGCTCCTCTGGCCATTTGCCCTCAGGAAGCAGGCTCACAACGATAGAACGATGCCTAAGTGTGCCCTCAATAACCTTGGTCTTGCCAGGAATTCGTCTGTGCGCGACAGAGGCTCCAACCTTTAAGCCCACAGTCACATCTACTTTATATGCCGCTCTACCCCTCTCCCGCTGTCGTTTCATCTCAGCTTGGAAACCTTCCCAGTCTATAGACAGACTTCTTTCCTTGACTATCTCGGCGGTTAGCTCCGCCGGAAAGCCGTAGGTATCATAAAGTCTGAACACCTCTTCGCCTGTTAACTTCTTTCGTACTTGAGATGACGCTTCGCCAATGAGCCTTTCCACCAAGTTAAGCCCCGTATCTAGAGTAGCAATGAATTTCTCTTCTTCAACCCTGACTACTTCGGTAATGAGGCTCCGACTGGCCGTGAGCCCGGGATATATGTGGTTCATTGTATCAATGACGATGCCAGCCATTTCATTAAGGAAAGGGTCACTCAGTCCCAGCTTCCTGCCGAAGAGCGAAGCGCGCCTGAGTATTCGCCGCAGGACATATCCTCTGCTTTCGTTGGAGGGCACTACGCCATCGGCGATGAGAAAGGCAATGCCACGCGAGTGTTCAGCCACAACCCTGATGGCCCGGTCGATATTCTCGTCCCGACCATATTTTTTCCCAGACAAGCTGCACATGTGGTTGACCAAAGGGAAAAACAAGTCCGTTTCATAAGGAGAGGACTTGCCCTGAATAGCCGCCAAAGTTCTCTCCAGTCCCATACCGGTATCAATGTTCGGTTCGGGCAAAGGAGTGCGCCGTCCGTTGGGGTCTTGATTATATTGAGTGAACACCAAGTTCCATATTTCCGAGAAGCGACCGCAGTCGCAGTTAGGCCTACATTCAACTCTGTCACAGCCAAATCCTTCACCAAGGTCATAATGAATCTCACTGCACGGCCCACAGGGGCCAGAATCACCAACGGGACCCCAAAAGTTATCTTCGTCACCGAAGCGCAATATCCTGCCGGCAGGCACGCCTAGTCCCTGCCAGTAACCAAATGCCTCTTCATCGTTAAGGTAGATGGTTATCCAAAGCCGCTCCTCAGGCAATTTCAAATACTTGGTAACAAATTCCCAAGCCCAGGAAATAGTCTCTTTCTTGAAATAATCGCCCACACTGAAATTCCCAAGCATTTCGAAGAATGTTAGGTGCTTGCTGTCACCCACCGAATCTATATCAGTCGTGCGAAAACACTTCTGGCAGGAAACTAGTCGCCGACCAGGTGGAGTCTCCAATCCCAGGAAATACGGCTTGATTTGCACCATGCCGGCGCTCGTCAGTAGCAGCGTAGCGTCCTTATGAGGCACCAGAGAAGAACTGGGGATGACCTTGTGTCCCCTGCCCTCAAAGAAATTCAGAAACGCTTGTCTAAGTTCGTCACCAGTCACTTGCTAGGTTAACTCCAATGGGTCCTACCACCGCCTGAACACTCCCAACAAATCCACTTCAAACAAATACCGCAGAACTCTATTAGTATGATTTGCTTAGCTTCCTGATTTTAGAAGGTGTCCGCTTCAATGTCAATCAGGTGTGAGAGAGCTTCTCCTGATATTGTTCTGAGGAGTCGAAATGAATTCGGTCGCCGACAAGGCTGACAGCTTCCCAAATTTGCTATATATGACCGTCTGGCCTCAGGCAGGTCTAGAGCTGCTCTCTGGTCTCAAGTCTTCGTTGCGTAGTTATCATCAACATAGACCTCTGGAAATCTGTTCCCATACCAATTATAATACGGCGGTAGCTGAAGTCATTGAGCATGTGCTTGCTGATACTGAAACAAAAAGTTCAAACCACGGCTGTGTTGCAGACAACGCATGGCTATTGAAAGGAGCGTAACATGATTTCGTTCAGCCCAACAGAAGAACAGCAAATGATTGTGAGCATGGCAAAGCAGTTTGCCAACGATGAGATGCGCAGAATCTATCGCCAATGTGACGAAGACGAGACCATTCCTGAGAGTGTTATAGACACTGGCTGGAAGATGGGACTCGCCTCCAGCAGCATACCCGAGGCCTACGGCGGACCCGGCGGGGAGCGCTCTGCTATCACAGGTTCGTTGATAGCAGAGGAACTGGCCTGGGGTGACCTTTCAATAACGATGCACGTTCTCTGTCCAGCTCTGTTTATCCATCCGATGCTCGAAATGGGTACGGACACACAGAGGAAGAAATACTTGCCCCTCTTCTGTGGCGAGAAGTACAAGGCAGCGAGTGCCGCAC
>CAYFSE010000198.1:0-4275 GCA_964345725.1 uncultured Dehalococcoidales bacterium | reverse complement strand
TGTTACACGGCTTCGCCTGACCCCCGACCAGTTACGGCAGGAAGTGGAGTTCCTGGTCAACCGCCATGGCCTGCGCGTGGTCGAGTTGGTTTACTCCTCTGATCCCACGTTTGACATCCACACCATCGCCCAACACATCCGCATTACCGCCGATGTGCTTGAGGGAACTGGTGGCGGTATCGTGGGCATCAACGCTGCTCCCTTTGACGTGGACCAATATCCATGCTTGAAAGAGGCCGGGTTAGACTTCATCGTGTTATGGCAGGAGACGTATAACAAGGATCGATATCGCGAACTTCACCCAGCCCGGACCCCCAAGGCAGACTATGAACGCCGGATAACGGCCTACGAACGCATGATTCAGGGTGGGATCAAGAATATCGGCCTGGGAGTCCTGTCGGGCCTGGCTCCCTGGAGAGTGGACTGGCTTTATCTTATGGCCCACGAGCAGTATCTGCACGAAACCTATGGGATTTATCCCGCCATTCTCGGCGTTCCCAGGCTAAAACCGGCCAAAGGGGCGCTGGTAAAAACTACCACCAACATCCCCACCGACGAGGAATACTTGCTGGCCATCGCTGTTCATAACTTATTCTTCCCTCTCACTGTCCCTTTCGTCAACACGCGGGAGCGCTGGGCACTATGCGTGGAGGCGGCCCGGGGTGGCGGGGCTATCTTCACTTTCAACTGCTCGACCATTCCCGGAGGATACACCCAGGGGACCAAGGGCTACCAGTTCCCAACGGGTGATTTTCCCGCTTCCGAATACATGCCCAAACTGCGCTCTGAAGGATTGTCGCCGGTTGTGAAGTGGACATTTGAAGAGATTCGGGCCGGGGTCTGGTGAAGTATCACCAGTCATTTGGAAAGAACCGGCAACTCATAGAAAACGGGAGCCATGAATTGGAAAAAAGACCCAATCTTCTTCTCATCACCATAGATGCTTTGCGAGCCGATCACCTGGGGTGCCTGGGCTATCCCGGCAATGTCTCTCCCCATATTGACCAATTAGCCTCAGAGGGCACACTGTTCACCCAAGCCATCGCCAATGGACCCCGCAGTCCGGCCTCCTTTCCTTCAATACTGGCATCTATCTATCAGTCGGCCGGTGCCGGGCAAGGGGTCCCACAGGAGGCGACGACCTTGGCCGAAGTCCTTAAAAAGCATGGCTATGCCACAGCCGGATTCTGCGGCGGCAACGTCTACATCTCCAAGTATTATGGGTACCAGAGGGGCTTTGACCTGTTTCAGGATTTCCTAACGCTCGAATCAGGGGAGGGGAGGCCGAGCAGAGAGAGCACAGGCAGGTTAGCGCCCCTCAAAAGATTCGTCCGTCGAATCTTGGAGAATAGCGGCAGGTACGACCCGGCTTTTCTCCTATTTTCCAGCGCCCTTCGAGGCCAAAAGAACATCGCCGATATGGCCAAGGGTGGAGACGTGCATCCCTTCGAGGCCGGGGAGAAACTGAATGAGCATGCCATGGCATGGCTTTCTCGCCCCCTAGACGGGCCTTTCTTCCTCTGGCTCCATTATATGGATGTACATTTCCCCTACCTGCCCCGCGTTTCTCGACATCGCCCCCCGGACTACGGTCGTTTTGCCCTTTCACTGATGTGCCTGCTCGCCGGGCTCTATGCTTATCCCCGACACGTGCTGATCGATCTCTATGATGAACGCATACGAGATGCGGACGAGATCCTGGCTCGGTTTCTGAATTGGCTCCAAGACCGGGGACTCTATGACGATACGCTGATCGTCCTCACCGCGGACCACGGGGAGGAGTTTCGCGAACACGGGGGATGGGTGCATGGGGCCAAGCTGTACGACGAACTCCTACGGGTTCCCCTACTTATTAAGGGACCTGGTCTGGCCCCTGGCGCTGTGGTCGGTAGGCAGATGGGGCTTATCGACCTGGCACCCACCATCCTCGACCTCTTGGGCGTCGAAGAAAAGGTGGAGAGTTTTCAGGGTAGCTCCTTTCTCCCCTGGCTTCGAGATAGCCAAGCTGGGCACCCGGAGCGGTATGTCTTCAGCCAGGAGGTTCATCTGGGGGGACGTCAGCCACCGCTTTGGGGAGTGGATCGTAAAAGGAACGGAATGTATCGAATTCGTTCCTGTCGCAGCCAGGATTGGAAGTATATCTGGGATGAGGAAGGTGACAGGATGGAGTTGTACGACCTCCGCTCGGACCCTAAAGAGACGAAGAACCTGGTTGACAGCGAGCCAGAGGTGGCAAAGCAGTTTGAGTCGCTCATAAGAGAACAATTCTCCAAGCTGGATGCCACTGAACCAGCTACCATTGACGCAGATCAGGGTGTTTTCAGCCCACGAGAAGAGGAAGTGTTTATCCGTCGTCTACGCGATCTGGGATACTTCTAAAGACTACAGAAACGCGCGCGCAGGCTTACAAGAAAGACAGCATCCAGGCCAGAGCTAATGTGTGACTCAGCACCAGGAATCGAACTAAAAACCAACGAGCCCGCAACCCCTCATGCAGAGTACGTTTCACTGATAGCAAAAGGGGCTGGGATCGTTTTTGTAGGCACGGTTGCTAGCGGTGGGCTAAGGTACTTGTTCCAGGTAATCGTCGCCCGTCACATAGGCGTAGATCTGTTTGGCCTCTTTTCCCTGGGCCTGGCAGTCTTCAGCATAGCGCAGGCGATGACTTCGTTGGGAATGGGCCGGGGCGTGGTGAGGTATGTCGCCCTTTATCAGGGGAAAGGGGACCTGAGACGGGTAAAAGGGACGATATACTTCGCCGCTGCACTTTCCCTGGGCGGTAGCATCTTGGCCAGTCTGTTGCTGATAACTATATCGGAAACCCTGGCTATTTATGCCTTTCACGCCCCGGGCTTGACGAATGTCCTGAGGTTTTTCGCCATTGCAATTCCGTTCTCTTCTTTGACGACTGTGTTCCTCTCTGCCATCCAGGCATTGCGCATCATGCGGTACCAGGTGTATGTGAGAGACTTGTTTGAGCTGTTGTCCAGGATCGCTCTCGTTATTCTGGTTTTTTTACTCGGCTGGAAACTCTGGGGAGCCATTTTTGCTCTGGTGATCTCAGTTATAGCTGGCACCTTCTTGAGTTTCTTTTTCTACCGTAAGACCTTTCATCCTTTACTGGCGGATAGTGTTCGGCCTATTTTCGAGCCCAGGGGATTTCTGGCTTTTTGCTGGCCGTTATTCCTGGCCAATGGCTTCTATCTTATGGAAATCTGGATATCCACTTTCATACTGGGCTATTTTGAAACGCCGGAGGCGGTGGGGGTCTTCAGCGCTGCCTATAGGACTTCCTTGTTGGTGCAAGGCATCCTCCTATCCTTCGCCACCATGTTCGCGCCCATCATCTCCGATCTTCACCGTCGAAGGGAGAACAAAGAATTAGAGAGCCTTTTCAAGACAGTTGCTAAATGGGTCTTTTCGCTGAGCCTTCCGGCTTTGTTGCTGATGGCCATCTTCTCGCGGGAGATTATGGCTATCTTTGGCTCAGATTTTGCGGTCGGAGCTACCAGCCTGGTCATTCTTAGCATCGGTCAGCTTATGAACTCTGTCAGCGGACCGCTCGGGGTGATGATCGATATGAGTGGGAGGTCCCGGATCACTCTGCTCAACGCGGTGCTAGTCTTCCTCCTGCAAATTGGCCTATGCTTTATGCTGATCCCCCGCTATGGCATCGTAGGAGCGGCCCTGGCCAGGGCCATATCCGTTGGCTCTCAGAGATTACTTCGGTTACTACAAGTCCATCTCATTTTGAGGGTGCATCCTTTCCGAGTCGAGTTCCTCAAGCCCCTGGTCGCCGGAGGAGTGTCCTGGCTGGTTTTGAGTCTGGTCAGGATATCTGTTCTGCCGGGGGACAATTCAATGCTGCTCTTCGTTTTGGGTTCTTCGATCTTCCTGGGCATTTACGGTTTGACTCTATACCAACTGGGATTCGACGCAGAAGATAGGGTAATCCTCCAGAAAATAAGGACCAGGTTTGCATTTTGAAGGTCGTTGCAGCAGTATTTCATAACCGGCGGTGAGAAGCATGCGCCTCCAAGACCTACCTTTTCTACTTCAATTGCTGCATAGCCAATGGAAGAAGCCCCAGGAGCTGAAGAAGCTTCAGGATCATAAGTTGAGGCTGCTGGTTCGACATGCTTACGATCAAGTTCCTTACTACCGCCGTCTCTTTGACTCAGCCGGGGTGAAGCCTGAGAACATTACGGGAGTCTCAGACCTGTCAATACTGCCGGTGACTTCTAGGGAGGATCTGATGCGCTTGCCGCAAGAGGA
>CAYFSE010000197.1:0-17200 GCA_964345725.1 uncultured Dehalococcoidales bacterium | reverse complement strand
ATGATACTCACAGGGGGGCTTAACCCTGTGGCTGCTGCTGTCGAATCCGGGATAGAAGTAGAAAATCGGGCTATGACCACCATCATCGAATACAAAGACTTGACTAGGTTTTGGGATCTATGAAATGAACATAGTGAGGATCATACCCTGTTTGGACGTGAAGGATGGCAGGGTGGTCAAGGGAGTGAAGTTCGTAGACCTTAGGGATGCCCGAGACCCTGTAGAGGCTGCTGAAACCTATTGTCGGGAAGGAGCTGATGAACTTGTCTTCCTGGATATTGCTGCTACCGTGGAAAGGAGAGGAACAAGGTTGGAATGGGTCAGGAAGGTGGCAGAAAAAGCTGCCGTCCCTTTTGCCGTAGGTGGCGGCATCAGGAGTACTGAGGATATGAAAGCCTTGTTCGACATTGGTGTGGATAAAGTCTCAATCAATACGGCGGCTGTAAGAAATCCCGAGCTTATAAGGGAAGCCTCAAAGGAATTTGGGAAAGAGAAGCTTGTAGTTGCCATTGATGGTCGAAAAAACCGGCCTCAGACCGGTCTTCCCCGATTGGAGGTCGTAGTAAAGGGCGGCAGCGAGTCCACGGGACTTGATGTCGTTCACTGGGCAAAAAGGGTTGAGAAGCTGGGGGCTGGGGAGATTCTGCTAACCAGCAAGGATGCTGATGGCACCAAAGAAGGATATGACCTGGAGATGACTAAAGCCGTGGCCGAAGCCGTGAAGATTCCCGTCACCGCTTCCGGGGGTGCGGGGAGATTGGAGCATCTTTATGAGGCTGTGATAGTTGGCAAGGCATCGGCGGTTTTGGCTGCTTCTATCTTCCACTTCGGAGAAATATCCATACCTGAAGCTAAACGATATCTAAGAGGACGGGGAATACTTATAAGCAAGGCAGGACCTGGTTTCTGAATAGATCGGGAAACTAGGCGCCGAGAAGTAGGAAGAACTGTAAAACCTGAAAGCTGTAATATAAGGGGCGTAGATTCATGAGTACACAGACTGTAGAGCAGGGGTTCAACAATGTAAGGAAGCTGATCAATGATATTTGTGAACGGATGAAAATCCCTGAAACATGTCGCATAAGATTGATGGGATGTGAGCGGGAGTTGACAGTTCACTTCCCGGTCAAGATGGATGATGGGAGGGTAGAAGTTTTCACCGGCTTCAGGGTTGTGCACAACGATGGTCGGGGGCCCAGCAAGGGCGGGATCCGATACCATCCCAACGTCAACCTCGACGAAGTCAGAGCCTTAGCGGCCTTGATGAGTTTGAAGACGGCGGTCGTCAATATCCCCTATGGTGGCGCCAAGGGAGCCGTGATTTGCAATCCGAAGACCATGTCCGAAAGCGAGCTTGAGAGGTTAACTCGCCGATACGCTTCGGAAATCGCGATCATGATAGGCCCCGAAAGGGATATTCCCGCCCCTGACGTCGGCACCAACCCCCAGGTCATGGCCTGGATCATGGACACCTATAGCATGGGCAAGGGATATTCGGTGCCGGCAGTCGTCACGGGAAAACCTCTTGAGATCGGTGGTAGTATTGGTAGGTTCGACGCCACTGGTCGCGGGTGCATGGTCAACGCCCTGTTAGCGGCCAAGCATCTGCGTATAGATCCGCGAGAAGCAACTGTTGTGGTTCAAGGATGTGGAAATGTCGGGGCCGTAACCGCCGATCTTCTGGCCAAGGAAGGTTGCCGCGTAATAGCGATAAGTGATTCTGGGGGTGGCGTCTACAACCCAAAGGGTCTAGATCTCGAACTCTTGTTCGCTGAAAAGAAGGAGACAGGTTCAGTGGTTGGCTTCAAAAATGCCGAAACCATAACTAATGCTGAGCTCTTGGAGCTAGGATGTGATATCTTGGTGCCAGCAGCTCTTGAACATCAGCTAGTCAAAGCTAATGCCACTTCAGTAAGAGCAAAACTGATTATAGAAGGTGCTAATAATCCAACTACGCCTGAGGCGGACAGGATTCTTGGTGACAGCGGGATATTTGTTGTTCCTGATA
The DNA here is from genome assembly GCA_964345725.1 of uncultured Dehalococcoidales bacterium. Lineage (GTDB taxonomy): Bacteria > Chloroflexota > Dehalococcoidia > GIF9 > AB-539-J10 > RBG-13-51-36. Next base: position 15,192 of record CAYFSE010000197.1, on the reverse strand, counting down.
TATTAGCTAACACGGGCGGCGTGATAGTATCATACCTTGAATGGGTTCAGGGTCTGCAATTCTTGTTCTGGGAGGAAGAAGAAGTGAATGATTACCTACAGAGAATTCTGACCAAAGCGTTTGCCGAGGTATTACAAACTAGCCACCAAGAGAAAGTGGATATGCGGATAGCGGCTCATATGATTGCGCTGCGCCGACTGGCAAACGCTATGGCTTTAAGAGGGATATTCCCATGATTTATGTAAGAATCGGCGATTGAAGAAGGGATATACCCGTAGTAATCTAAGGAGGTTCGAACTATGAACCTAAGACGACCAAATGCCAATGAAGCAACAGAAACCGCCAATCGCTCACGTAGTGTCGTTCCTATGTCCGGGATTTGCACAGCATGCCTTGACGGGTGCACAGGACGTTGCGAGGCCTGGCTAGCTTCGTTTCGAGGTCGAGAGGTTATCTATCCGGGGCCCTATGGGGAGACAGTGGCCGGTGCCGACAAGAACTATCCAGTCGATTATTCCCATCTTAATATTCAAGGGTATGCAATTGGAGCAACGGGGCTGCCCGAAGGAATTGAAGCTGGCCCTGATACAGCCCTGTTCCCCAATGTTGACACTGAGACAGAATACGGTTGGAGCAAAAAGGTCAAGATGCGGATACCTGTCTTCACGGGGGCATTGGGTTCCACAGAAACAGCCCGAAGGAACTGGGAGCACTTCGCTATTGGGGCTGCTATCTCCGGCATCACACTCGTGTGTGGTGAGAACGTGTGCGGAATCGACCCCGGACTTGAGTTAGACGGCAATGGCAAGATTAGAAAGTCGCCAGATATGGATCGCCGTATAGAAACTTACAGGAAGTATTACGAAGGTTACGGGGAAATGCTCGTCCAGATGAATGTAGAAGACACGAAATTCGGTGTGGCTGAATACGTGCTGCAAAAGCATAGTCTTGATACGGTCGAACTGAAATGGGGGCAAGGGGCAAAGTGTATTGGTGGTGAGATAATGGTTAGTTCACTTGAAAGAGCCTTGGAGCTTAAGAAGAGAGGCTACATTGTTACCCCCGACCCAGCGAGCCCCGACATTCAGGCAGCATACAAAGCCGGCGCGATCAAGGAATTCGAGCGCCATTCACGTCTGGGGTTCGTTAGCAGAGAGGCATTTCTACGAGAAGTGGAGCGTCTGCGCAAACTTGGATTCAAGAGAATCACACTCAAGACCGGAGCTTATTCTGCGGTAGAGCTGGCAATGGCCCTGCGCTACGGTTCAGAAGCGAAGATCGATCTTATTACAATAGATGGCGCTCCTGGTGGAACTGGAATGAGTCCTTGGTCGATGATGAACGAGTGGGGCATTCCCACTTTCTACCTGGAAGCTCTCGCCTTTCAATTCGCTGAGAGACTGGCCAGCAAGGGATTGAAGGTTCCGGATCTAGCTATGGCTGGCGGATTTTCTGAGGAAGCTGGCGTATTCAAGGCAATTGCTATGGGTGCTCCGCATGTGAAGGCGGTTTGCATGGGTAGGGCCTTGATGATTCCAGGGATGGTCGGCAAGAATATCGCGCAATGGCTCAAAGACAACAAACTGCCCAGGACAGTCTCCAAGTATGGTACAACTCCGGAGGAAATCTTTGTCACCTATGGTACTTTGAAGAGTAAGTACGGCAAGGAAATTGAGAACATACCGCTCGGTGCAGTTGGTGTATATACATTCTGCCAGAAGATCAAGATAGGACTGCAACAATTCATGGCCGGGTGTAGGAACTTCCGGCTCTCAGGAATCTCCCGCAAAGATATCATGGCATTAACCGAGGAGGCAGCAAAGATCTCTGGCATTCCTTACGTCATGGATGCTTACAGGGAAGAGGCGGATAAGATTCTAGCTTGAAGAAAAAGGGACGGTGCTTAGTGCTCTCGTGACGTCAGAACCGAGGGTGAAGGTCCGGGGCTATTCACCTCCCCACACGGCTGTTGGACGCCTCTGTCAATGTGTATCCACGGCACACCCAGAGGCATAGCCGCCAGAGAAGCCGTTCGAGATTCTCATTGCGGCAGGCTGGCAATGGAACGGTGTTCTTGACTGAGACATTGGACTCGCAGGATAATAGAGCATCTGCTCAGGTATTCCAGTTTTCCTACGAGCCAGAATAACAAATGCTCGCCGAAATTGATGTAGCCGTCATTGGCGCTGGAGTGATTGGTCTGGCCACAGCTCATGAAATCGCACAAAGCAAGAAAGAGGTTTTCGTCTTTGAGAAGAACCGCACTTTTGGACTTGAGACGAGTAGCCGCAATAGCGAAGTCATTCACGCCGGCATCTACTATCCTGAGGACTCTCTTAAGGCTAGACTTTGCATAGAGGGCAAGAACCTGCTCTACGATCTTTGCAACAGGCATAATATCGCCTGTGAGAAGTGTGGCAAGATTATCGTGGCAACGGACGAAAATGAGATACACTGGCTGGAAGAGCTTTACAAGCAAGGAAGAAGAAATGGCGTATATGACCTAGCGATCCTTTCCCGGGCGGAAGTGAAGAGACTCGAGCCCAGCATTGAAGCTGGGGCCGGCTTGCTGTCCCCATCCAGTGGAATTCTTGATTCTCACAATCTGCTGAGCTTTCTTCACAACCAGGCGAGGGGAAAGGGGGCTGAGTTTGTGTTTGGCACTGAGGTTATAGGGATAGAAAGGGGAAGTGCGAAGTACAGACTGCACATAAGGGACCGAGATGGAATCTCCGCTTTCATTGCCCATGTTGTGGTGAACTGCGCTGGTCTGAACTCTGACAGGATAGCCGAGCTTGCTGGCATAGACATAGCTAAGTCAGGTTACGAGCTTCATTACTGCAAAGGTGAATACTTCACTCTAGACTCAAAATATAGAAATCTGATAACCAGGCTCATCTACCCCACTCCGGAGCAAGCCGGACATGGGATTCATTGGAGCCAACCGCTTGATGGCAGAGTTCTGCTTGGTCCCAGCGCCTATTATGTTGAGGCGATAGATTACTCGGTCGACGACACTCATAAGGAGTATTTCTACAGTTCAGCCAAGAGATTCCTTCCCTTTATTGAACTGGAGGATTTAGCCCCGGAATCTGCTGGCATAAGGCCCAAGCTTCAAGGGCCAGACCAAGGCTTCCGCGATTTCGTCATCACCCATGAAGAGAACGTGGGCTTCCCAGGTTTGATAAATCTCATTGGCATAGAATCTCCGGGGCTTACCGCCGCCCTTGCTATTGCCAGATACGTAAGCAGGATGATGGCATAATTAAAGGTCACTTTATGGCTTGGATAGGTGGCATCTTCAGCAAGGTCGATACGAGCCAGGATGAGCTGAGAGGGAGACTCGCCGTCATGGTGGAGACGGCCTGTCCCGCAAACGGACCCTCCGCTTTTGCCCATCCCCACTGCACGTGCTCCGTCTTCGATGATGTGCATGGTCAAGCCCTGGTGCAATTATCTATCGCCGCCGAAGGAACGCAATCAGAAGACATTTGCATGGATTGCAGAGAAAAGCCCGTTTTCATATATGATGGCCATCTTTATAGTCTCAGAGACACGGCTTCCGGGCTTGCTCGATTCCAGCACACAGTACATCAAACGATCGACCAGTCCTTAGCCCATTTGCTGTCACAACATTCTGGCAACCTGGAACAGAAGGTCAAGAGGGCATTGCCCAGCCTGGATGGCGATTATGCTCTGGCAGTCCACGACAGCGAGCAAATAGTGGTATCGCGAAATCATCTAGGTACAAAACCCCTTCACTTTGCTGAAAATGATGAACTTTGTGCCTTTGCCTCCACCAAGAAACCCTTGTGGAAGATAGGTATGGATGAAGTCAGGCCGCTCAGGGCCGGAGCGATCGCCGTTTTCGACAATGAAAGGGTCAGCGTAAAGAAGGCTTCGCCCCACCGAAGAATTGAAATTCAGATAGAAGACATGGCTCAGGCTGTGGACAAGTATGAACAGGCGCTCCACTCAGCAGTGAGGAAAAGACTAGCCGCGATGAACCATGTACGCAAAGTAGGTGTACTGTTGTCGGGTGGCGTGGATAGCTGCCTGATGGCCAAACTATTACACGATGCTGCTTCTGCCTTGGGAATGGACGTAATCGCGTATACCTCTGGTTTACCTGGTTCGCTGGATATGAGCTTCGCTCGGGAATCTGTTAGAGAGCTTGGCGTAAATCATGAGGTGAAAATACTAAGCATTGATGCGATCGAGGAGTACATTCCGAAGGTCATTGAAGCAGTTGAGGATAGTGATTTCGTGCAGGTGGAGACCGGCATCGGGCTCTATGCTGCAACAGACATGGCTAGCCAAGATGGCGTCAGGGTTGTTTTCAGCGGTCAAGGGCCCGACGAATTATGGGGAGGCTACAACTGGTATCCCAAGGTTTTGGGCAAAGACGGTCGTCAGGAACTTCGTCGCAGGATGTGGGAAGATTTCACCAGGGCGGATATAGAGACATTGGATAGAGAAAACAAGATAGCCATGGCCCATGGGATAGAGCTATTCTTCCCTTATCTAGATAGCGAGGTGGTAGATGTAGCTATGAGCGTGGCATCTGAATTGAAAGTAACCTCTGAAGAAGATCACCTGGGTAAACATCCACACCGCCAAGTAGCTATCAGAATGGGCATTCCGAAGAGATATGCCAATAGAGAAAAACTTGCTATACAGCATGGCACGGGTATCCATGGTATATTGGATGATATAGCCAGAAGGAATGGGTTTGACCCTGCCTTGGTTAAAGACATCGGCTACAGCAATGAGAAAATTACGACCGCGCAGATGGGCAGTTCCTCTAGGTACGGCTATCGTTACACCGAGAAGAAACTGTGGCAAGTGCCGCAACATATACAGTTTTTCCTGCATGCACTAGCATACAGAAGAGACTTACTCGACAGATCGGTTAGAGATAGAGTAGCGTATTTCTTGGAGAAAGCCACACGTTGCCCCGAAGTCTCCGTTTGACGTTTGGCATTCATCGAAATCCTATTCCACCGTGTACAAAGACCGGTCACCTAATCTCTGGCAGGTGGCACCGGGGTGGTGTACTTGACATAATGCTACCTATTCGCCGATTCTAACCTGGTTTGGCCAGCGGATGGTATCTGCGGTGAGTCTCTTCAGCGTATTTATCGGACGCATGAACATAGCGGGTGGTAGTCTCCAGGGATTCGTGGCCCAGAAGAATCTGCAACGCTGCAGGATTAGCACCTTGCTCAGCCAAATAAGTAGCAAAGCCGTGCCTTAGGGAATGTGCTGAAGTGGGGACATTTATCTTTAACTTCTCCCGATATCTCTTAATTTTATCCTGAAGATAATTGGTGGAAATCCTTCTCCTTGATTTGGCGACATTTCTGCCCGCATAGGGTATGAACAGGGCAGGACAATCATCCTGGCGAGTCGCCAAATACGCGTCTACGTGCTGTTTAGCTCGCCGAGTTAGGTAGACGAAGCGTTGTTTTCTGCCTTTCCCGGTAATGAAAATCCGGCCCGTATCGTCAATTTGACTGCGATTTAGATTGCATAACTCAGAGATGCGCATACCAGTGGCAAATAAGACTTCCAGCATGGCACGGTTTCTTGAAGCCGTCTTCACATTTGACTCCAACGAACTGGGTGCCTCAATCAGTTTGATCAAGTCCCCAAGCTCTGCTACCTGCGGATGTTTTCTTCCAGCTTTTGTCAACTTGACCGCTTCAGGCGGGATGGGACAAAGATAATCAATCTCTATCAAGTAGCGCAGGTAGGCTCGCAGGGCCGATAGCATACGGTTTATAGAGCGGGAATCAAGCTGCTTATCGCTCTGCTTCACTTGAGCCGCCGTTTTGCGGTCCCGGGAAACCAAATATGCTTTGTAGTAGGTGATAGCGCGCTTATCAACCTTGCCAAAGTCAATGTCGCTTTCATCCAGGAAATTGCTGAAAACATTCAGATCCCTTTCGTAGTTATAAATTGTCTCGGCAGAGTACTTGTTGGCCTGCAGATTTAGTAAGAAGTCATCGACATGCGGCAACATCGGTTTTACCTCATTACAGGTCGGGACTGAGTGTAAGAAATATTATACTCAATTCAATTATCCCTGTAACTACACGCTTTGTCAACTCCTAGTCACCCCGAAAACTGTTCAATACCTGCTTCTCATCCCGGTTTCTCGCCTATTAATCGCCCTGGCGTCCTCTGACTCATGGTAATCCTCGCCCTTCTTGTCCGCACCCCAGTTAATGCTCCTATTACTTCTTCCAAGCATCCCAATGTTTCCTTAGAGCGGCGATCGTTTTCCATATCCCCAAGATCCTTTATCCTTGAAGCCGGCGAGGCCCGTGGACTACAATCATGGCGTGGGCAGCGAACTAATCAGGCAGAACGTCGCCGAATTAATAGCGCGACTTCCTGAAGAAATCGAGGTGGTAGCAGCGGCAAAGGCAAGATCACCTCAGGAAGTACTGGAAGCTGTTCAAGCGGGAATAAAGACCATCGGAGAGAATTATGTCAAGGAAGCAAAGGAGGCGTACAAACTGGTGGGAAAGAGAGCGAACTGGCATTATATAGGAACACTGCGAAAGCACAATGTCAGGAAAACAGCACTGGAGATATTCGACATGATAGAAAGTGTTGATTCCCTGGAAATAGTTAGGGAAATTGATAAGAAGTGCGCTCAGATTGGGAAAATGATGCCGGTATTAATCGAGGTGAATAGTGGGAGAGAGCCTCAAAAATCAGGAGTGCTGCCCGAAGATGTGGAGCGAATAGCAAGGGGAATATCCGAGCTCAAGAATATCAAGGTAGTGGGTCTTATGACCATGGGGCCTCGCTTTGGCAACCCTGAAGAGTCTCGACCCTATTTTGCAGAGACAAGAAGAATATTCGAAAAGATCAAAGCGCTTAGGCTCCCCAATGTAGAGATGAAATATCTTTCCATGGGTATGACTAATTCCTATGAAGTTGCCATAGAACAAGGCGCCAACATAGTCAGGATAGGCACAAAGATATTCGGCGAGAGAGACCAGACATAGTTGATGACGTGCCTAGTCTGGTCCACGGAGATGACCGGCTATCTTAGTCAAAAGGCCATCCATTCCCCAGCCTTTGGCAGCAGAGATGAGAGCAAAACTCTTATTTGGTAACACCATTTCTTCCTCAAAGTAAGGAATAGTAGTCAACCCTTTGAGCTCTGCCTCACTGTTTAGAACTAGGTCCAGTTTGTTGAACACGGTGATTCTTGGCTTGTCCTGTAAATTCAGTCCTCTCAATATATTCTCTACGGTGACACATTGGTTCGCTGCATTCTTGTGCGTTATGTCAACGATATGTAGCAGTAAGTCAGCCTCATCCAGCTCTTCCAGAGTGGCGTGGAAGGCGGCAATGATGGAAGGCGGAAGTTTGTGAATAAAGCCCACGGTGTCAGTGATGAGAAATCTCTGCCCGGTGGGCAGAGCAAGCCGCCGAGTCACAGGGTCCAAGGTAGAGAAGAGTTTATTACCCACCTCCACACTAGCTTTGCTTAAGGTGTTAAACAAGGTGCTCTTCCCAGCATTAGTGTAACCTACAAGAGCTGCGATGGCCGTGCCAATCTCCTTACGGCGCCTCCTGTAAAGTGCTCGCTGCTTCCTGACGCTTTCTATTTTGTGCTGAAGCATGTTGATACGCCTGCGGATAAGGCGTCTATCGGTTTCCAGCTGTGATTCCCCAGGACCCCTAGTGCCAATGCCACCACCAAGCCGCTCTAGGTGGCTCCATTGCCCGATGAGCCTGGGCAGAAGATATTGGTGTTGGGCCAGTTCAACCTGGAGTTTTCCTTCATGAGTTCGAGCTTTCTGGGCAAATATGTGCAAAATGAGAGCAGTACGGTCAATAACTTTAGCTCCCAATGCCTCTTCGAGATTTCTTTGCTGCCGTGGCGATAGCTCGTCATCAAAGATTACTGTGTCGTATCGGGTTCGCTCTCTGAGGCCGATTAGCTCCTCGATTTTTCCCTTACCTAGGTAATAAGTAGGCAAGGGCGCGTCCAGTTTTTGAGTTAGCGCACCTACTACATTGGCGCCTGCTGTTTTTGTGAGATAAGATAGCTCCTCCAAAGAATCCGAGATTGACCACTCATGGTCGGAGACCCTGCCTCCTACCCCCACAAGGAATGCCCGTTCCACCTTGGACTTGGTGGTGAAGAACTTTTGCTTTATCTCCTCCTCCTGCGCCAAGTCAATAGACGATTCACGCCCTCGCTCAGACGCTCGTCGGAAATGGTCAAAGAAAACCTGATGTGACCCTCTCCTCCCTTCCCATAGCCAACCCCCGGGGTTACCGCTATTCCGACTTCATCCAGCAATTCCTTGGTAAAATCTATAGACGTATACCCCTGCGGGATCCTAGACCAGATATAAAAGGTTGCCTTGGGCATCCTGGCTATTAGCCCTACCTCATCAAGTGCTTTTGCCAACTCATTTCGCCGTCGTTGAAAGACAACATTATGCTTGGCGATGTGTTCCTGGGAGTCGCGCAGAGCTTCCACAGCAGCATATTGAATTGCCTGCGGAACGCCCGAATCCAGATTAGATTTGATTTTGAACAAGGCGCCCACCATATCGGCATTGCCCACCACCATGCCTATTCTCCATCCTGTCATGTGGTAAGTTTTGGATAACGAATGAAACTCCACACCTGTTTTCTTTGCTCCGGGTATCTGCATGAAACTCGGCGGCTTGTACCCATCAAAGGCAACCTCCGTATAAGGAGCATCATGGCAGATTGCCAAATCGTGCCGCTGTGCGAAATGGACTGCTCTCTCAAAGAAATCGAGGCCAGCTATAGCGCCAGTGGGGTTGTTGGGATAGTTAATCCACATAAGTTTTGCCTTATCGGCGACTTCACCTGGGATAGCTTCAAAATCCGGCAAGAAATCGTTGTCCTCCTTCAAAGGCATAGAGTAAGGTTCACCGCCGGCTAATATGGTGCCCATAGAAAATGGCGGATAGCCAGGGTCGGGAACTAGAGCCAGTTCACCCGGCTCGATGAAGCATAAAGCCATATGACTGATCCCTTCTTTAGAGCCAACAAGCGGCAACACTTCCTTAATCGGATCCAACTGAACTCCAAAGCGTCCCGCGTACCAATCGGCAATAGCTTCACGAAGTTCAGGCAACCCTCCCGTCTCTGGGTAACGATGGTTCGCAGGATCATGTGCCGCCTGGCACAGCTTCTCGATGATATGAGATGGTGTCGGCAAATCGGGGTCACCAACACCGAAATTGATTACATCCTTTCCCTTGGCCTGAAGGTCGGCGATCTTCTGATTTATTTCCACGAAAAGATATGGAGGCAATCTGCTAAGTCTTTTGGATAATTCCATCAGCTTTTTCCTCCGAGCCATTCGCCATTGAAAACCTCCTCCACGGGACCGGTCAGCAACACCTCACCCACCCTATCCCACCATACGGTCAGAGTCCCACCCCTTAGTATTATGTCAACTTGGTTATTCACATAGTCCCACAACTGCGCAGTTGCAGCTATAGCAGAGGCACCGCTACCGCAGGCCAGGGTCTCCCCGACACCACGTTCCCACACCCTGGCTTCAATCGTCCTCCTGCTCAGCACCCTGGCTACCTCAAAATTAGTCTTTTCAGGGAACATGGGATGACTTTCCACTTTCGGTCCTATCTCAGACAAAGGGAACTCAGCAACTGAGCGTGATAGAAAGCTGACGGCGTGGGGATTACCCATGGACACGAGGGCCAAAGATAACCTCCTTCTGTTTATCGCCAGAGGATAATTCAATATTGGTATTATGTCCACTTCGACGTTGACAGGAATTTGCTCTGGCTGGAACCGGGGCAAGCCCATATTCACCTCGGCTCGTTCGACCTTATTCCCCGACATATGAGCTTTTACCTTTCTTACGCCTGACAACGTCTCAATAGCCAGAAGGTAATTGCTTTGCCCCGCTCGCAATGACATCTTGCCGGCCAGGCCTCTCTCTATGACATACTTGGCAAAGCATCTCAGGCCATTGCCGGAAACCTCAGCCTCAGATCCATCGGCGTTGAAAAGACGCATCCTCAAATCAGCGATGGTCGAATTCTGCACCAGCATCAAGCCATCAGCTCCTACTCCAAAATGGCGGTCGCACACAGCCTGAGCCAGCTTTGGCCATTCTGCTGCCTTAGTTCTGGCGTCAACCAGGATGAAGTCATTGCCTGTGGCCTGCAACTTGGAGAATCTCATGATATGAAGCCCTCTATCATGGCCTTGATTTCATCCATAGCAGCACTGCTGGCTCTAGGTTTTCTCCCGGTCATGCCAAACCAGCGAATTCTGTTATCGCTGAGGCGAAACCAGGCATACTGGTGACGCGCGAGCCTATGAGTTTCATGTTTTATTTTATCAACAGCCTCGGGCAGAGTCATCTCGCCTCGAAGGAACTGCGCTATTTGCCCGTAACCTATTCCGGACATTGAGGGCAAGAACGGGCTATACCCTTTTTCCAGCAGTTTATGCACTTCCTCAACAAATCCCCGTTGTAGCATCTCATCAGCCCGTTCATCAATCCTTCTATACAGCTGACTTCGTTCTTGGGTTAAACCGATGACCAGGAAGCGGAAATCTGGCACTTCCTTGCGTTGTAGTTGAGAAGGTGGTTGCCCTGTCGCATAGTGAATCTCTAGAGCCCTTACCACGCGCCGGATATTTCTGGGATCCATTCTTGCCGCCGCCACAGGATCAACATTCTGCAATTCCCGATAAAGGCTCTGACTGTCTTCTTGCTGTGCCCTGGTTTCTAGCTGTCGTCTCATCTCCCGGTCAGGTGGCACCTGCGGTATCGTCCATCCCTCCAGCAATGACCACACATATAGGCCGGTGCCACCGACCAGCAATGGCAATTTGCCCTTCTGCTGGATCGCTTTCAGCGCCTCAAAGGCTAAGCGGTGATACATAGCTAAGGTAAACTCTTCGTCAGGATCTACTACGTCGATAATATGGTGAGGGACCGATGCCCGCTCCGCCAGACTTGGCTTGTTGGTACCGATATCCATGCACCGATAGACCTGGCGGCTATCTGCGCTTATTATCTCCAGAGGAAAGTGCTGAGCAAGATGGAGGGCAAGCTCACTTTTCCCTACGGCAGTGGGACCAACGATGGCAATCACTGACTTCTGGCTACTTCGCGCTTCTCTTGATTTCAGCGGTTTGCTCGACAATACTTACGAATTCCTCGGCTTTCAGGCTGGCCCCACCAACCAAGGCACCATCGATTTCGGGATGTGAAATGAACTCAGCAATATTAGCGCGGGTAACGCTGCCGCCATAGAGGATACGTATATTCTGAGCTATGCCCACATTCCACACCTTGGCCAGAACGTCACGAATGAATTGGATAGTGGCTGCTGCTTGCTTGCCGCTCGCCGCCTTCCCTGTGCCAATGGCCCAAACTGGCTCATAGGCAACCACCGAATCAGGCACAGGCTCTGTGCCATTCAAGGCTGCCGTCACTTGTCTATTAACCACGTCCTCTGTCTTGCCAGCCTCATTCTCTTCAAGCCTCTCCCCAACGCACAAGATAGGCTTAAGTTTGTTTGTCAAAGCTGCTTTTATCTTCTTATTGACTATTTCGTCGGTTTCGCCAAAATACAATCTCCGCTCAGAGTGTCCCAGTATGACAAATTCAGACAACTCCCTGAGCATGAGCGGAGATACTTCACCAGTGTAGGCCCCTTTAGTCTCAAAATACATATTCTGGGCACCGAGCCTAATGGATGAACCGTGAAGCATCATGTTCAACCCAACCAGCGATACGAACGGCGGACAAAGTACCTTTTCCACTCCTCCTATACTGTCCAGTCTCTCAAGCATCTCAAGAACAAGACGTTCGGCTTCAGTCGCTGTGGTATTCATTTTCCAGTTGCCGGCAACAAAAGGAATGCGCATTTGACAACCTCCTCTTATCTTATTCTCTATCTAGCAGGACTTGCACACCAGGCAGAATAGCACCCTCCAGAAACCTCAGACTGGCACCACCCCCCGTGGAAACATGGGTCATCTTACCAGTTAATCCCATTTCCTGGACTACTTCAGCGGATGAGCCACCGCCAATGATAGTAGTGGCACCAAGACCAGATAGAAAGGTGGCTATGGCCCTGGTTCCCTGACCAAATTGAGGCACTTCATAGATCCCCAGAGGACCGTTCCACATGACGGTACGACATTTCTTCAGCTCATTCTGAAAAAGCGCAATGGATTTAGGACCGATATCTACAATGTTGCTGCCTGCCGGTATGTTGTTTGTTGGCACTACTCTGGTCGAGGCTCCTGCTTTGATCTCACCTGCCACAACTGCGTCAATGGGAAGCAGAAATGGCACCTTCCAATCCTTCGCTTCCTGCAACAATTTCCTAGCCAGGTCCAGTTTGTCGTCCTCTACCGAAGACCGCCCTACCTCATATCCCTGCGCCTTTAGGAAAGTAGAGGCCATGCCACCGCCAACCAACAGCGTGTCAACCTTTTTCAACATATTCTGCAGCAACTCGATCTTATCACTCACCTTGGCACCGCCTATGATGCAGGCCCAGGGCCGCTCGGGATCGTGCATGAGCTTCCCCATGACCGTTAGCTCTTTGTTCATTAGAAGCCCAGCCACCGCGGGCAAGTATTTAGCTACGCCCACCGTGGATGCGTGTGCCCGATGAGCAGTGCCAAACGCATCATTCACATAAATATCGCCCAGACTGGCCAGTCTCTGGGCGAAGCTGGCATCATTTTCCTCCTCTTCGGGATGAAAGCGCAGATTCTCCAAAACCAGAATATCGCCCTCTTGGAGTGTACCTACTTTGCTTTCCGCTTCTGGACCTATGCAATCGGACGCCGTTCTGACAGGCAAGCCCACAAGCTCCGACAACCTCTGCGCTATCGTCGCCATGCGCAAACCTTCAACTACTTTGCCCTTGGGGCGACCTAAATGAGAGCAGACGATCACCTTGGCCTTATGGTCAATAAGATATCTGATAGTAGGGAGCGAAGCCCTGAGGCGGCTATCATCGCTGATGGTGCCAGTGTTTATATCTAGTGGGACATTAAAGTCGACTCTGAGTAGAACTCTCTTGCCTTTAACATCTATATCGTCGATAGTTTTCTTCGGCATCCTCCCCTCCTAGAAATCACGCGTCCGTAGAAAGCCAGCAGTCTCCTTAAGCAGACCCAGACTGGATAGCTCAAGCCCGGTGGCATCGAGATGTGCCATAGCCCTGTGATAGTATTGCTGGGCCACACTCTCAGCGTAATCTCTGGCGCCCAAATCGTCCAGAACCTTCGTAACCTCTTTGATAGCTTCGCCCTCGATAGATTCCTTGGAATAGAGCTTGCCGAGTCTCTTTTGGGCTGCACCCTTGCTATGCTGCAATCCATGAACTACAGGCAAGGTCTTCTTTCTTTCTGAGATATCGCCAGCAGATTTGCCAGTGCTTTGCTTCACTCCCCAAATTCCCAGCATGTCATCATAAATCTGGTAGGCTATGCCCAGTTCTTTGCCAAACAGGTGAAAGGAATCCACCAACTGAGTGTCTTCGCCACCCAGATATGCGCCCAAAGAAGTCGATACGGCAAACAAGGCTGCTGTTTTCTTGGCTGCCATATCAAGGTAGTTCTCGACAGTGATGTCCAGACGGTTTTCATATTCGACATCGAGGTACTGTCCTTCACAAAGCTCCAGACAAGCTCGGCTCAATGCCTCAGCGCAATTAACGATCTTTTTGTCAGCTATTCCCCTCTCCTTTAGTCTAGCCAGCGCCAAATAAGCCAGAGCGAACATGGCATCGCCAGCGTTTATCGCCTGGGACTGACCCCACAATTTCCACACAGTTGGCCGGTGATGTCGCTCATAGCTAGCATCTTCGATATCGTCGTGGATCAGGGAGAAATTGTGGATGAGCTCAATGGCTGCGGCGGCAGGTATCGCCTGCAACGTATTACCTCCCACCGCTCGGCAACTAAGAAGGCAAAGGGTAGAGCGAATGAATTTGCCTGACTCTCTACTACACCGATCCCCATGCTCATCCTGCCAGCCCATATGATATCGCAGTATATTACCAAGCACTGGAGGGCAGCTATCAATAACCTTCTCTAGCTCAACTTTCACGGTGTCGCGACAAGATGCGAAGGACTGCCGCAAGCTATGTTTTATACTCATAGAAGACAGTCCATATTAACGGCTGGAAAAACATAATGTCAACCAGATAGGATTTGTGCCCTGTTCAATAGTCTTTGGAGAAAGACCAAACCTCCCAATAGCTCAAAAACACAACTACTGGCAGAAAGTTTGCCGAAACTCTGTCAGCACGCTATAATTAGCAATTTGATATGAAGACTGCTAATCAGTGTCTAGCCGGAAATTCGGTTTGCTTGTTGTCGCGGCGACGCCGGAGCTCCGATGCATGAATCTCCGCCCTTTGAAAAGGCAAGATTGTTCATGGGTAACATCATAGGAGGTGAGTAGATGAATTGCAGTGTATGTGGAAATCCTTTGATTTATGACAGAGCTGTCTTCCATTGTTCCTGTGGTGTCCTAGTACACTCCTACTGCTGGGATGAGCACGTATTGCAGGATCATCGCCCATCTTTCGAGATAGGTACGGTCAATTTGGATGGCGAATTCAAAGTCAGAGAGAGCAGAAAACAGGAACAGGTCTCTATAGCGCAAGCCACGGCCGAACAAAACCCGGATGAACAAGAAGCACCTCTTCTGGAATAACGGAGGAACACATGCCTACTTATCAATATCGCTGCTTGAATTGTAGTCAGCAATTCGAGCTTAAGCAGAGCTTTGACGATAAGCCAATAGCCGACTGTCCTAGTTGCCACGGAATTGCCCGCCGCGTCTTCTGTCCCGTCCCCATCATATTTAATGGCCCGGGCTTTTATGTAACCGACTCCCGAGAGGAGAAGGGAAAGGGGCTTAGTCCTTCAGGATCAGGGAAGAAAGATAACGGAGGTGGCAATTCATGAGATGCCCTATCTGTGGCAAAGAAGCCAGGGCCCGCATTTACCGCTGTGCCAAATGTGCCGTTTATGTACACGAGAGATGCTGGCAGAAGCACGTGGCATAGGCTCACAAAGACTAGCTCACACCTGCATTCTTATCATTCCGACCCGATCATGCTATACTTGGTTTGCTTGTCCCTGTAGCTCAGCTGGATAGAGCGG
>CAYFSE010000196.1:0-11678 GCA_964345725.1 uncultured Dehalococcoidales bacterium | reverse complement strand
TGAGGCCGTGCTGGGCGGCGACAAGCCCAACGTTGACCAGGTTGATTCTCTCTTCGCTTGCTTGCTGCAGTAAGCCGCTGATGAGGGCGGTCTTGATAGGGTTGCAATCGTAATTGGTCACTCCTCCACTATACGTGATGTGTGTCGAACTGATTTGTCCTTCCATCAGTTGGCTGGCGAGGTTACCGATAGTTGTGGCTACTTTCATAAGTGGGACTAGCTCGGGGGCTATATGGGGGGCGTTAACAGCGTATTTGCTGAATTGTCCTTGAAGGACCGCCAGAACCTCGACGGCAACGTCTTTGGCTACGCTCGTCTGAGCCTCAATTGTAGAAGCCCCGAGATGAGGAGTAACGATTATCTTGTCCTCTCCGAAGAGAGGACTGTCTGTCACCGGCTCATGGTCAAAGACGTCGAAAGCAGCGCCAGCTATCTTTCCGGCTGTAATTGCTTTAAGTAGGGCTTCCTCGTCAATCACTCCGCCCCGGGCACAGTTGATGATACGGGCTGTGGGCTTCAGTTTTGCCAACTCTCTACTTCCAATTAGTTTGTTAGTGGTCGCAGTCAGTGGCACGTGGAGAGTGATGAAATCCGCTTCCTCGAGAAGCTGATCCATGGATACTAACTCTACCTTGAGATTGTGGGCATAGTGTTCGGAGACAAATGGGTCGTGGGCAATAACCCGCATTTCGAGGGCCTGGACGCGTTTGGCTACCTCGGACCCAACGTTACCTAGGCCGATGATGCCCAGTATCTTGTTCCTGATTTCTGTGCCGACAAATTCCTCCCTTCGCCATTTGCCCAATCTAAGGTGGCTGTTGGCCTGAGGAACGTTACGTGCCAGGGCAAGCATGAGGGCGATGGTATGCTCTGCCGCAGCTATGATATTGCCTGTAGGAGAGTTAACCACCACAATGCCGCTCCTGGTAGCGGCATCGACATCGATGTTATCTATGCCCACTCCCGCTCGACCGATTACCTTCAGTTTCTTCGCTGACTGAATAACATCTGCCCGCACTTTAGTCTGGCTGCGAACAATCAAGGCATCGTAATCAGCGATTATTGCCTTAAGCTGTTCAGTCTTCAGCTTTGTCTTAACATCGACGTGAGCGTAGCTGCGCAGAAATCGTATGCCTTCTTCGGCAATTGGGTCAGCGACCAGAATTTTCATCATTTGGTCAGCCTTTCTTTGCCCGGGGTAGAGCTTTGCCTAACGCCTCCACCACCGACTTGATATCCTTCTCATATACCAAGCCGAGATGACCAATTCGGAAGATCTTGCCTGACAGTTTTTGTTGACCCCCGGCAAGAATCACCTGATACTCCTCACGGAGCATTTGTATCAATCTGGTGACATCGATTTCGTCAGCGGCATTTACCGCCGTCACTGTGTTGGAAGCGTATTTCTCGTCAGGGAAAAGGGATAGGCCTAATGACTTTACTCCGTTCCTTGCTGTCTGGCCTACTCGACCGTGTCTGGCGAATATATTGTCCAGTCCCTCGGTTATCATCAAGCCTAGGGCAACGTCCAGCGCATAGAAAACAGAGATGGCCGGTGTCCAAGGAGTTTGCCCTTTCTCGAGAAAGCCTTTGGCTTTGCTGAAATCCCAGTAATAGCGTGGCATCTTCGCCCTGGAATGAGCCTCCCAGGCTCTTTCACTTACAGTAATCATGGATAGTCCGGGAGGCACCATCCATCCCTTCTGGGAAGCAGTGACCACTATGTCACAATTCCAGGCGTCGGTGGGGAGATTGATGCAGCCCAGGCTTGAGATAGCGTCAACCAGGAGAAGTTTATCGAATTTCTTGACTATGGCACTTATCTCCTTGATATCGTTGGTCATCCCTGTCGACGTCTCATTGTGAGTTGTCAGTACCGCCTTGATCCTACCATCTGCCCTGAGCGCCTCTTCGACAGCATCGAGCTCGACCGGTTTGCCCCACTCGAAATTAAGGCGGCTTACTTCAGCGCCATATTGTGCGGCAATATCGGCAAAGCGCTCTCCAAAGAATCCGTTGGCGAGGGACAGAACCTTGTCACCTGGCGATTGAGTATTAGCGACGGCTGCTTCCAGGCCGCCGGTACCCGAAGCGGTAAGCACAAAAACGTCTCCTTTGGTCTGAAACGCTTGTTTCAACTTCGTCGTTATTGAATTGAGGATCTTGCCGAATTCTGGTCCGCGATGGTTCATCATTTGTCGGGCCATCGCCTCAAGTGACTGCGGTGGGCAAGGGGTCGGTCCCGGAATACGTAATTGCATCTCACCGTTACCTCCGATCTTCAGTTTTTTCGCCGTCAACCAGCGGTCGACTGCAGATTGTTATCCGCTTGTCTAACTTCTATTCTGACAAAGCGACGTTTTCCTATCTTTATAATGCTACCTTGGTGAGCATTAACAGTGCTGTTGCTTATTTTGTTGCCGTCTAGCTCTATTGCTTCTTGCACAAGCAGGCGCTTCAATTCACCAATGCTGCTGACGAATCCTTCTTTGACTAACGTCGGAGCAATGTCGAGCTGGAATAGGTCACCTCCGACGGGCTTGGCGGCAAAGGCGCACACAGGGATTTCTTCTGGTATCTGTCTCTTCTGAAATACTCGGGTGAAATGTGCTTCTGCCTCATCTGCTGCTTCTCTACCATGAAACTGCCCGACGATTTCATAAGCCAATCGCTTCTTAAGCTTCATCCGGTTAGCTGACTGAGTTTTCAGTTGGTTCTTGAATTCAGCGATTTCTTTCTCCTGAACGTCGGTCACCAGCTCGAAATATTCCATGATCAGAGGGTCAGGGATGGACATGACCTTGCCATATATCTCCTGGGGAGGCTCAGCAATGCCTATGTGGTTATGCAAGCTCTTGCTCATCTTCTGTTTACCATCAGTGCCAATCAGGAGAGGAACAAGGAAAACCTGCTGGGGAGGCTGCTCTGTGCTCTGCTGGAGCTCTCTGCCCACAAGGCAGTTGAATTTCTGGTCCAGGCCGCCGAATTCAACATCGGCTTTGATAGCTACTGAATCATAACCCTGAAGCAAAGGATAGAGCATTTCGGCCAGGGATATCGGGTTGCCGGAATTATACCGCTTGTTGAAATCCTCTCTGGCTAGAAGTTGGGCAACGGTGAATTTGCTGGCAAGCTTAATAACTTCATCCAAGCTGAACCGCGAGAACCATTCGCTTTGCCATCTTAGCTCTGTTTTGTCCTTGTCTACCACCTTGAAGAATTGTTCCATGTAAGTCTGAGCATTTGTCTGTACCTCATTGGGGGAAAGCATGGGGCGCGTGGCCGACTGACCACTGGGGTCGCCGATCCTGGCTGTCCAGTCCCCGACTACGAGGGTGACCCTATGTCCTAGTTCCTGGAATTGGCGCAGCTTTCTCAGTCCTACCACATGTCCGAGGTGGATGTCAGGAGCACTGGGATCAAAGCCCTGTTTCAGGTTCAGTACTCGCCCCGAGTTGAGCAGCCCCAGTAGCTCGGCCTCCGTTATTATCTCAGCCACTCCTCGTTTCAATAGGGTGGCAAACCTCGTATCAGTCATTTCGAGTCTTTAGCCAACAGTGCTTGCACCTTCCGAACATCCTTTTCGATTTGTGCCTTTAGCTCTTCAGAAGATGCAAACCGCTGTTCATCTCTTAACCTTTGTACAAATTCTATCCGTATCTCTTTACCATATAGACTACCTTCATAGTCGAGTAAGTGAGTTTCCACCAGTTGTTTCCCTTCGCCAAACGTAGGGCGGCTGCCAATATTAGTTGCCGAAGGTAACGCCTTGCCATCCACCTGAGTGAAAGTAGCGTAGATGCCATTGTCTGGTAATGCTTGCTGTGGCTTCATCTCTAGGTTGGCGGTGGGAAATCCCAGAAGTCGTCCACGTTTATCGGATGTGATAACCTTGCCTTTGAGGTAAAAACGGTGCCCCATCAGCTTCTCTACCCTTTTCATATCGCCTTGAATCAATGCTTGACGGATGAGAGTACTGCTCACCACTTGGCCGTCGATTGTATAGGGAAGGATGACTTCCACACTGAACTGCATTTCATTCCCCAGAGTACGGAGCAGGTTGATGTTGCCTTCTCTGCCCCGTCCTAAGGCAAAGTTCGGCCCCACCACAACCCCCTGCATCTTAAGGTATTCCTTAAGCAAGGACATGAAGTCCCGAGCACTTAGCTGTGCTACCCTGGGAGTGAAGGTCAGCACTACGACTGCATCCACTCCTAGCTCTTGAAAAGCTTTGATTCTGTCCTCCAGTTCGGTGAGCCAAGGCAGTTGATTGTCCGGATGCAATACTGATTGAGGATGAGGGGTGAAAGTAACCACTCCGCTAAGCAAGCTTCTCTCGGCCGCTCGCTGCTGCACTTTTCCCAGCAGGTAGCGATGCCCGGCGTGGACACCATCAAACACGCCTATGGTGAGGAGCGTCTCCCGCTGAGGAATCACCCTGGCTAGCTCTTGCTCGATTTCCATGGTCTCACGGTTTGCTCTTTGTGGCGTGAGTAGCTAGCTGTCTATTTCTAGCTTGGGCTATTGGCAATAGTTGAGACATAAGGAGTCGAAAGCTGTCAAAGTTGAGTGATTGAGGACCGTCGGCAAGCGCCATGTCAGGATTGGGATGTACTTCTATGAGAAGTCCATCTGCTCCGGCAGCTACTGCTGCTAGTGACAAAGGAGGCACTAAATACCATTTGCCTGTGGCGTGGCTGGGGTCAGCGATAACCGGCAAATGGCTGGCCTTTTCGACAATTGGTATTGAGCTGACATCCATGGTATTGCGGGTATGGGTCTCAAAGGTTCTGATACCGCGTTCGCAAAGAATAACCCGCTCGTTGTCTTGCGCCAGAATATATTCGGCGGCTAACAGCCACTCTTGAATAGTAGAAGACAAACCGCGTTTGAGCAACACTGGCTTCCTTGTTTTGCCCACCTCATCGAGCAGGATGAAGTTCTGCATGTTTCTGGCGCCGATTTGAAGTATGTCAGCGTATTTGGCTACCAAATCAACCTGGTCTGGCGCCATGACCTCGGTAATCACAGGCATCTTGTTTTCCTTTCCGACTGCGGCCAGTATCTTCAGTCCTGTTTCCCCCAGCCCTCGAAAGTCGTAAGGCGACGTACGTGGTTTGAAGGCACCCCCGCGGAGCACAGTGGCACCAGCCGCTCTGACTGCCTGAGCTGTGGCTAGAAGTTGCTCCTCGCTTTCTATGGCACAGGGACCAGCCATCACGATTATTTCTTTGCCACCGATAGCTACGCCTTTTACGTTCACCACCGTATCTCGGGGGTGAAACTCCCGACTGGCAAGCTTGTAAGGCTTGCTCACGAGTAGAACCTGTTCTACGCCGGGCAGCAGCTCCAGGGCATCACGAAGCTCGGTGAAGACTTTGCCCAACACGCCGATGACGGTATGATCGACACCCTCTGAGATGTGTGCCTTTAGACCGAAGTCTTCGATTCGCTTTGTGACTCTGCCGATCTCGTCAGGCTTGGAGCTAGCTTTCATGACTACAATCATATCTTTCCTCCGATTGCGGATGATGGTTCGTCCTTTAGCTTCTTCGCCCCTCCTAAGTAAACATGTGCAATCTCGTCCGGTTTCCTCTCGGTGTTCACAAGCATGAGGATCCTCAGGCAGCGAGGTAACGCACCGGGGACATTCATTTCATGTCCGCAGAGCAAGGCGAGGCCAGATGGCCATCCCAGCTCTCTTGTCGCCACAGCAGGAAACTCAGCATTCAAGTCCAGCGTAGTAGTGAAAAGGATAGCAGCGATATCCTTAGCTTCGATTGTGTTGTCCTTCGCCATCTTCGTGAGCAGCTTCTTAGTGGCTTCCAGGATGCTTTTCTTATTGTTTGCTGAAACCCTGATAGCCCCTCTGATGCCACGGCACTGCAATTTAACACCTCTCCTTTGAGAATTTAAGCCAATAGCCTATCCTAATTCTCGCCCTTCGTCAAGAAAGGTCATTTTGATGGCGCGATAGATTGCGGCAATCACCTTTCGCGAGCAAAGAATCACTCCTATGCTGCGGCTGGCCTAATCAACACGAAGGCTTGGTTTTGATCATAGAATTGACCGTCATTTGTTTGTCTGGTAGCATGCTCCGGTGGTAGCATAAGAGCAAGTATTCCTCACTATCGTTGGCAGTGTCCGTGTTCTCTTCATATGGACAGAGAGAAATTTGAGGGTCTCGTGGCGAGAGCAATCGAGAGTTTGCCGGGGGAATTCCAGCGCAAGCTGGAAAATGTTGATATCGTGGTACAAGAATGGCCCACGGCGGTGCAACTGAGAGAGGCCAAGGTAAGGAGCCCTGGGGAGTTGCTTGGACTTTATCAGGGTGTGCCTCGAACCAGGCGAGGGCGGGGGTACGGGTTGGTCTTGCCCGACAAGATAAGCATATTTCAACGGCCCATAGAGGCACAGTGTCGCTTTGCCTATGAAGTTGAGGCAAAAATAGGGGAGGTGGTGCGCCACGAAATAGCTCACCACTTCGGCCTCGATGATGAGACTTTGCGGAGGATAGAAGGAGACAGCCATAGGAGGAAGTAGGGGACGGGAAATGCGGTGGCTCGGCATCGTGTTTGCCTTGATTCTTTGGAAAGCGAATGAGAGTTCTCTATACTATGGCGATAGAGAGAAGATACTACCCGCAGTTTGAGTGAGACTATAGCTATGACGGACGGTCCTGGAAATTCTGAAAAAGCTTCAAGAAGAGTGTTTCGGAGATATTTTCCCCTGATATTTATACTGTGGATTCTTTTTGTGTTATATCCGAATCCTGCAAACCTAATCATTAGTATCCACAGAGTTCTTAACTTCGGTGCTAACCCTGGGGCCGTTGAGTCTATGCTGAAGGACCTTCCTGCTGATGCAGCAGATATAGAGAGGGCGGTGCTGGCCAGGATACGTTATCGGCACGACTGGCAGGTCTATGGCATGCCCTGGTATTGTCCCACCGTTGAGCAGGTGATGGCACGTGAGGAGGGGGACTGCAAAAGCCGGGCTCTGGTCTTGGCGTCTGTTTTGGAGGCGAAGAATGTCACGTACCAGGTCCATTCGTCTCCCATACACATTTGGGTAGAGTATGAGGGCAAGAATGAGACCTCAATTGAGAATGCCGGAGTCGTGTTTTTTGAATACGACCCCGAAACAGGTGAGAGGCAATTCCAGATGCCTGATATCAGTTTGAGCGAGGTCACGGACTCCTTCTGGAAAAGCTTCTGGGGTTCTATGCCCGAGGCCAGAAAGGCTCTGCTGTTCTCGGGCTTGGTAGCTTTGATAGCGGCTAGGGTTGTTCCGCGCAAGAAGAAAGCCATCCAGGCGGCAGCGGGTTAGGATCGACCTGATTGGGCCAAATGTGGACAGAGGGGAAGCCCGGTGGGCTACAAAGTCACGCGGATGTTTGACTCGTTGCCTGCTAGCGATGAGGGTAGCGAGCCCAATCTCCGCTGTCGTCTTCGTCGGGGGCTGGTTCTGTAAAGTAGCTCAGAGGTCTTCCTAGGGCGCCGGCGATGCGTTCCAGGTTGGCTAGATAGAGTCGTCTCTTGCCCAGTTCGTAGTTGGATAGGGCTGCTTGCGTGCAGCCTAACCTGGCCGCCAGCTCTTGCTGCGTAATACCAAGTTCCTCCCTGGCCCGCTGAATCCTCATGCCGATGCCGGGGTAGGCCATGTTTGAATCTTATCACATTCTGTAATATCCCGTAAGGAAAATCTCGACATATATAACAAATCGTTATAAATCGTGTTGACAAGTCCAACATGCCTTGTTATCCTGCTATAACACAATGTTATCGAAGGAGGAAACGAAATGAAAGTCAGCGAAGATGTCTGGAAATTCTATCAGCAGCACCTGGGCTACAGTGATGAAGAGATGAAGAAGTTCAGAGAAAACCCCAGGAACGAGGACGTTATTTCCAAAGCGCCAGCATTGATGAACAAGACGATTATTGTAGAAGTGGTTGACTCGCACGGCTGCAATAGTCAGCACAAGGTTGGTGACAAATTCTATTTTGATGGCGCCGGCAATGTTTTGACCAAGCTCTGCCCCAAGAGAATTTGTTTTGGTGCCTTGAATTCAATGCTGACATTAGTCTATGCGGCACAGGAGCTGTTTTATGCCGGAGTGGACCCTAACGAGATGCGGTTTAAACGGACAGGGTGTGTTGATGTCGGCGTCAACTGCGGTGGCTGGGGACATATCGTCATGGAATTGCGGGTAGAAGAACGCAAGAGAGAGTGAGTTGTAGGAGTTTGGCAAGTGTAGACAGGAGGAATGCTGAACATGAAGACGCTCAAGACAAACGAGTTGAAAGAGATCCTCATAAAGAACTGGATGACCCATGAGGCCATGTGGTTCTATCACTGCTTGCAGGAATGTGGCATCGAGAAGACGAACAAGATAAACAAAGCTGCTGCCAGAGCCATTGGAACTATAGAGATCAGAAGAATACAGAAAGCCGTGGACACGGAGAAGGTGGAAACATTCGAGGATTTTAGGTCATTGCTTGAAGCCGCCTGGGACATAGCAAAGGCAGATTTCATGAAGGCAAGCTTCAGTCTGCCTGCAAAGAACGTTCTCCGCGGGGATTTGGAAAGGTGCTTTGGCTATGAGGGTGTAAAACGAATCGGTGCTATTGAACAATACCAGTGCGGTATTTTTGAGAGAATCTATGGCTGGTTTGATGGCATGGGCATAGAGTACAGTGTTTCTCCGCAGGTGGAAGGCTGCATGATGCACACAGACGGTAGATGTTTCAGGGAGATTACCTTTACTTTTGAAAGGTAGTCAAAAGGGCGCCTACAGATCGTTAGCCGACGATCTACAAGAAGGTTACCGGTGGATGAGACCGAACGAAATTAAGCTTACGACTGAGCAGAAAGAGAAGTTGCTGCGCAATATATGGCTGCTACATGATGGCAGGTGGTTTCTAAAATCGGCCGAACAACTTGGTTTCGATGTCGCCACGAAACTGAATCTCGCCGTTGTCAAGTCCATAGCCAGAACGGAAATCAGACAACTGCTAGCCGAGACCGGCTTTGGTGAGGTCAGGAACATGCGGGACTTGCAGGCCTTGATGGAGATTGCCGCGTATCTCTATTTCCCTGAGGAACACAAGTATGAATTTGAGATAGTGGACAACAACACGTTTGTGGGGCATGTGCTGGAATGCTATGTTTACAAGATGGTGAGTAAGGCGGGAACTACAGCCATTCACCAATGTGCGGCAAAGCTGAGATTCGATTCCTGGTGCCAGGCTATGGGACTTGATGGAGAGGTGATAAACGAGAACGACGCCAGCAACTGCAGTGGAACCTGTGAGATTATTTTCAAAATCAAGTGGTGACGTGAGGTCAGGTGCCTAGAAGTGTTCGGACTCCGGCAGCAATACTCCAGGGCGTGCTGAGCCTGGTGATGAAGGGTTGATGGGCTGAGACTGCCAGGCCTGACAAGACCATCGAGGTGGCACGTCGCCAAGCGGGTGAGATACAAAGACGGTAGAGGTCGGTTGGGCGCACAAGTACGCATTCGTTCCCGCTAGGTCTTGTGGGTAATCAGACGAAACGGCCGTTTGTACTATTTCATGGTTCGGAAACTGACGGAAACACTTAAAGCCATTCCTATTTACACTAGCTCAAGAGGCTGCTATAGTTAGCCGCTCATGCCAATAATCGAGACTTTTGGCCTGTCCCGGAACTTCGAGAAGACCACCGCAGTCGAGGACGTGACTCTGGCAATTGAATCTGGCGAGGTGCTGGGGTTTCTGGGTCCCAACGGAGCAGGGAAAACCACCACCATTCGAATGCTGGCCGGAATGATCGCACCCACGAAGGGTTATGCCATCGTAGGTGGTCATAGAACTGACCGGGACGTGGACCAACTGCATCAGGTCATTGGCATGCTTACCCAGACGCCCGGTTTGTACGATCGACTTGGCGCAAGGCGCAACCTGGAATACTTTGCCAGTTTCTATCCGTCCGTTGACTCGCAGTCTAATGCGGAGAAATACCTCAAGCTCATGGGACTGTGGGAGCGACGAGATAGCAAGGTCGGCACATTCTCAAAGGGAATGAAGCAAAGGCTGGCACTGGCCCGGGCTCTAGCGCACGAGCCGGAGGTGTTATTTCTGGATGAACCCACGGCCGGACTGGATCCTGAAGCCGCAGGAGAAGTACGTCAGTTGGTTCGCAACCTGCGTGAAGAGGGACGCACTATCTTTCTGTCTACTCATAATCTCAATGAGGCGGAAATGCTCTGCAACCGTATTGCCGTGATTCATACTAGGCTGCTGGCTCTGGATACCCCGGAACAGTTGCGCCGGCGCTTCTTCCGCCGCCAGATAATAGTACAACTAGACGCTTTAGATGCGAACGTGACCGAAGTGGTAAGGAAGCTTCCATTTGTCCAAGAAATGCGTGAGGAGGGAAGTCAGCTTATCCTGGAACTAGCGGACTCGGAGCATAACCGGCCTGAGCTGGTGAAGGCAATTGTGGGAGTAGGAGGGCGGGTGATCGGTGTCTCTGAAAAGCAGTACCCGCTAGAAGAAGTCTACTTGAGACTGATCCGGGAGGAGAATCAGAATGAGCCGTAGGCGGATTCGGAACATCCTGCTGAAAGAGTGGAGACTACTGTTTACCGACCTCAACAGCGCTTTTATGGTAACACTGCTTCCCTTCTTGATTGTAGGGCAGGGGATACTTTACATTTGGCTGGCCTCTAAGTTCGCGGGCGAGAGCATGTTGGCCGCTCAAGTGTTCCAGACTGCCCTGCAAAAACTGGTTGAGGCCGTACCGGGGGTGGCTCAGCTACCGGGCAATGAGCAGCTTCTTGTGCTACTGCTCAGTCAATTCAACTTCTTCCTGCTCCTCATCCCGACCATGATCGCAATTAGCGTGGCGACCTTCAGCATTGTTGACGAGAAGCTCTCTGGCAGTCTGGAAGCCCTCCTGGCGACGCCAGTCAGAACCTGGGAATTGCTGTTAGGCAAGGCGTTGGCGGGGGCGATACCGGCACTGGTAGTAACTTGGATCTCGGCAGGGGTCTTCCTGCTGATAGCATCGGGGTTGGGTTGGGGAGACATCATTGAATTCGTCACCGCGGCAGGGTGGTTTCTTACTTTGTTCCTTCTTAGCCCTGCCGTGGTGATTCTGAGCTTCATGCTGGGAGTCGCTGGCTCTTCACGGGCAAAGGACCCGCGGGGCGCTCAAAACGCGGCTCTGCTCATCATCTTGCCCGTATTTGCTCTTATCGGCATTCAGATCACCGGGATTGTGTGGTTCACACCTTCGCTGATCCTTGTGCTTGCGGTGGCAATCGGCATCGCGGATTTCATTACGCTTCGGGCTGCGGTTCGTCTGTTTGGAAGGGAATCCATACTCGTCCAGTGGCGTTGATTCTGGATAGCGCGTGAACGTTAAACATCGTGGGTTCTCTGGGCAAATGAACTTTGCATGAGACACGATCTTCTGGAGGTTGGGCGTAGTAGGCGCAGTATTCAGAAGGCCCACCATATGCAGCTTATCCGACAAAAGCCCGACTTGTTGCCTCAGAGGTGAGGGGTGAGATTGGGGGGGCAACTGCCGGGCCGCATTCTTTGAGGAAAGCTGTGACGAGGGCTAGTCAGCATGATTGATGGTAATGCAAGGTCGTCTCTGAGAAGCTAGGCAGAAGAGATAGGCTTGACTAA
>CAYFSE010000195.1:0-2583 GCA_964345725.1 uncultured Dehalococcoidales bacterium | reverse complement strand
GGTTTCACTACATAGTTGGTCGGCGCTACCAATGGATGCACCAGTATGCGGAGGCAGCAAAGGTACTCCAGGAAGCCATCAAACTGCCCGTGACCGATCCGGATGCGAAAGATGCAGCGAAGAGGTACATTTGCTGCTCCCTGTCAGCGATGGATTTCGATAGCGCCCTGGAATATCTGCCTGTATTTGTGTCTGATTACCCGGACAGCATACCGGAAGTTGTGAGTAAGGAGTTGTACCGCTGGAAGTTCAAGATTCCGCAGGTAATAGAGATCATCGAGAAAGCCGCCTCTGGCACAGACAAAGATACCAGTGAGTTGAAGATCGGCCTCGCCGATTGCTATGTCGCCACTAACAATTGGGACAAGGGGTTAGCGACCCTCAAAGGAATACGAACGAGCAGCCGCTCTGCAAACTGGCATGTCGTGATGGCTAAATGTTACTGGGGACAGAATAAGAGTTCTGAGGCTGCGGAGGAGCTCAGGCAGGCGATCATAATGGGCAGCGGTCTGGACTCGAAGAAGCTTCTCATGGAATACTACAGAGGCACGGGTGATCGAAAAAACAGGCTTGCCCAGGCCAGGCTCCTAGAAAAAGAATGGCCAGAGAACGCGGGACAGTGGCTGATGAACCAGGGCTGGGCTCTTCTGGAGATGGATAGCTATGATGAGGCTGTGCCAGTGTTCAGGGAAGCCATATCTCGCTATCCTGACAACAGGTGGGTTGTTCGTGGCTCCATAGTATCGTTAGCCGAATGTTTGTATAGGCTGGATAAGGAAGATGAAGCTTTGGTGGCTTTGAAGGATTACTATGATAAACGGCCTGAATTGAAGTCTGAGTACCTCTTCGTATATGGTCAGATCTTACGCTACGGACCGCATGACAACCATCAGTCCATGGCCATCCTCAACAAGCTCATAGCGGATTATCCCACGGATCCACTGTCCAATGAAGCCAGGAAATTCCTGATTCCCGGCTTGCAGGCAGCCGGACGATGGGACGAGGCCACAGAGATCCTTAAGGCGGAGGCAAAAGGCATGCCTTCCTGGCGTGAATGGGACAAGATCGCGATCACGCAACGGCTGGCGGACAATTATTTCCGCGCAAAGGACTACGAGAGGGCCGCTGGTGTGTATAGAGAAGTTATTGCATCTGGGTATACTACAAAAGAAGCCCGAGTGACAGCGATGTATCAGCTGGCTGTCTGCCAACAGGAGACAGGAAATGTCGAGGAAGCAAGACGCATGTACAGAATGGTGTTGAGACAACATGGTGTCCCCGACAGTATGCGAGCGAAGACAATGTATCGCCTTGCCCTGTGCTACTGGGATGTGGGTCTGAAGAATGCTGCGAGAAGGCTTATGCAGGACGTATCGAACAGATACCCAAACACGGAAGAAGCTATGACTGCCCGTGGATCTTTGTACTTGTGGTCAGAGAGATGAGAATTTGGCGATGTTCAGAGATCTCCGAACCCTTAGCGCAGGCTCCGGATTCGGAAGCTGCCAAAGGCGAAGCTTAATGCTGAGGCAGCAAGACGGCTACAATAAGTGGGTAAAGAAAGGAGGTGCTCCTAAGATTCGCATCGAAAGAAAATAGTTTCAATAATTGTTGTCGGGCAATAAAACTAAGGAGGTCCTCAAAATCATGTGGCATATCAAACATAGCTCTGTCTTGTTATTCGTATTAGCGCTTTTCATCGTTTCACCTGGCGAGAGCCTGGCGCTTTCACCACTGACGACGCAGGAAATGGAGCAGATAAAGGGTCAGTGTAGACAATGTGTCAGGACACATAAGTGCAATGAAAAGCCTTGCCCCGACCGGTGGATGCCTTGCACTACGTGCACCACGACTGAGCTACATGCCCGTTGTTTTGGGAAGAATCCAGATCCCCAGTGCGATGCCCTTGCCCGACTTATGCCCGGGGAATGTGGAGAATATAACTATAGTACCTGCAACGTTTGGAACATATGCCGTCCCGGGGCTGATACTACTGAAATCCCTTGTCCTCGGAATAATTGCTTTCCAGATAGCCCTGAATAATTGCTATCCAACGAGTCCGTAGTTTCTAAAAGGAGATGATTTCGTAATGAGAAGAGCACTGGTTGTTTTTGGAAGTTGTGTGATAGTACCTTTGCTTCTGATTTCCGTGGCTTGCGCCGAGAATGCAGATAAACAAGAGCAGATGGATTTCATTGTGGCTGCCTTGAAAAACCAATTGCAGGCTGCAGGAAAGACGTTGGAAGTGATATATGACTATCAAAGTGTGGGCAGTGATGGGAGTGCAGCGAGCGAAATCGCCCCGGTGAAATACTTGCGCACGCCGGCAAGAGTCATGTTCCTTGAAAAAGAGGGACAGTTCCTCGTAACCAAAGACTCTTACGATACAGCCAAGGGGGAATTGCGAAGATACTCTCTTGTCAAGGCAAATAACAGTCAGAGGGGCAGCATTATCGGCGACAGTTGTTACCCATTAAGCAGCTCAACGGTAATGGACCCGGTTCTTTACACGGCGGAGGACGGATTCTTACTCGGTAAGATAGGGCGAGGAGTTCTGGCGGATTCGAAAGAAGACATTGACGG
>CAYFSE010000194.1:0-2631 GCA_964345725.1 uncultured Dehalococcoidales bacterium | reverse complement strand
CCGGATTATCGATTATCCTAGATGGATTCCTCGGCATCAGCAAGCGTGTGTAGGTGGCAGAGATTGTCTGTTACGCGCTAGCCGGACGTATGCCCATGCTCGTGGCAACACCCCCGCATAGCAACCTTCGAATAGGGAGACGTCCTTATTGTGCTAATCCCTCCTGCCCATATAAGGATGGGCGAACTCTCTAACTTGTGGTCTGAGCGTGAAAGAATCGCCTATCCTTCCGAGCAATCTCAACCGCTTTAAGAGCGCTCGTTTCTTTGTCCTTAATCTCCAGCATGATGTCAACATCATACGGCTGAGTTATGGCGAGGAAGCGCTCAAAATGAGAGCTATCGATTGATTCCGTATGGCTGACCTTGGGACCGCCACCACGATGATAGCTATAGTCCACCATTGGTATACCATCGTTCTCGCGCCAGGTTCTTGTGGCGGTAGCCAACGCATGTGCAATAGACGACCCGCAGTGGTTCAATTCATGGTGAAACGCATCCAAGAGAATAGGCACGCCGATTTCCTCATATATCCTCGTACAGTCTTCTATGGCAAAGCTCCGGTCGTCGTTCTCAATGACTAGCCGTCGCTTGAGTGATTCATCCAGAGTACGATACTGTTCAATGAATCGCTGTAGGCTCCTATTCTTATCGCCATAGACTCCACCGACGTGCATCTGTATCTTGGCAGACGCATCTAAACCCAGGGCATCAAGTACATCGGCATGATACCGTAGTTCCTTGATACTCCGTACCACGATTTCACGATCTTGACTATTAAGTACCGTGTACTGTCCCGGATGCATTGAGATTCGTATGTCGTTGGACCTAATAAAGGCACCAATCGAAGCAAGCTGGTCTTTGAAATATGTAAGCCAATCGAATCGACAGGCGGGATGTGAGGCGAACGGGACTAAGTCAGACGTTATCCTGAAAAAGAGGATACTGTGGTCAATGTTGAATGAAAGCATTTCTGAGAGACAACCAAGATTGTTGGTTACGGTATCGATCAGACGTTGTTCCGAATACGATTTCAGGCGGAACGTTTTATCACCTCTGCACTCAATAGTCCAGTTTATGCACGGATAGCCTATCTTCATTGAGAATCCTCTCTTTTGAGTGCCAAGCCAATGTGAGGCGTATCTTTACCAGCCTGCTGTTCCTCGTGCTCCTTTGAACGGTCCTTCTATATCCGACGTTATCCAGCCACCGTAGAAGTCTCCCTCTTGAGCCTGCACGCGTTCACCGTCAACGTAGCAAGCATCGACACGTCCGGGATAAAATGCTATATGGTCTTTGATTGAGGCGTACCCGACGGAAGGATTTTGGTAGCTCCAGGCGGCATTCTCAGCAACTTTTTCCCCTACCTGCAGCGTGTAGTACGTTGCGAGGCCCTTGAACTCGCAGTAACTCCGATGACTTGACGGCGATAGAAACTGCTGTTGGATATCTCGAGGTGGAATGTAGTAGACGGGAGGGTGAGTCGTCTCCAGGACACGTAACGCCCCGCTGGTTTCTGCTATGTTAGTGTTGTTGAACACCACGCGTATTTGCCTGGAAGAAGGCTCTACACGAGGCGGCCTTGGATAATCCCAGACCGATTCTCTCTTCCGTTCACGCGATAGATTCACGATGTATTCTCCAAGAACAAATGAATACCGTCGAGATGATGTGGTTCAATAGGCAAGCACAACGTGCCCTAGTTCAATCACATCATTCGGACACCCATTATGTCAGGCGCTACTACATACAACGAACATTTCTAACTAAAAGCCCTTGAGTTGCCTTCTGCTGCTGGACGTATGCCCCGCCTACACCTAGTTCCCGTAGCATCTCTTCATCTTCCTTTTGACCACAGCAGCTATTCAGTTGCTGAACCGGGGATCTACCTGCTTCCCGTCTGCCTTTGAACAGCTCACTGTTGTGCGGCAGGATTCGTGATTTCCCCATGACCAAGCTCCCATTTCTACACACTCTTCTTGCCATGGAACAGCTCGCTTCCGGCACCAGGGTACACGACGCGTTCTGCTTGGGGAGTAGCCATGGTAACCTCCGGCCACATTCCCTTCTGTGGCCCTGCACCCTCAAGCGTTATCCGTGATGGTGCTTTGTCTCTCATCTGCGGCTCCTTCCTAATGTTGACCGCTTCCACATTGTGAGAAAATTCAATAGGGATGCCATTCGGGTCATGAGCATAGATTGAGTGAATGAATCCGTGGTCAACAACATCTGACACGGGAAAGCCTGCCGCCTCAAGTCTGTCCTTCAGTTGCCACAGGTCATCCTCAGTTTGAACCCCAAAGGATACATGGTCAAAGACGAAAGGCCCTTTGACTGGGCGACCGTGCTCCTTCTTGACTACGGGCTCAACCCCTGGCCACTCGAAAAAGGCGATGAGGTCAGTATCCGAAATCTGGAAGAAGTAATGCCGGTAACCCGGCTGCCCTAGCCCCGCAACCAGGCGCATACCTAGCAGGTCCCTCCAGAAACGAACAGTCTTGTCCATATCACCCGTAGCCATAGCTAAGTGATTTACTCCATTAAAACCCACCATCTATGTATTCCTCCTTGCCGTCTCGAGGTTGTGCCCCTACCCTAAGTCTGTTTGCCATACATGTCTATTGCACACGTA
>CAYFSE010000193.1:0-5632 GCA_964345725.1 uncultured Dehalococcoidales bacterium | reverse complement strand
CCACTCATAGGACATCCCGCTGATCGTGTCTGCAACTATGCACTCAATGTCATACATTTGTTCTTTCCCGACTAGATATTCCTCGCCTGATGACTTGAGGTAGCAGTGTCCGTAACGGTCCTTCGTGATAAGCAATTCCTGTATAATTGGTGGTTGCCCTGTGGCTACGCTAATAGGTAGTATCCTCGCGGCCGAGCTACCATGACCATCCTTTACCACAACTGTGACGTGGTATATGCCAACTCCTTGGGGAGCAGTCCAGTTCACAGCCGCGCCTGTGCCAGGAACGGTGCCGCCTGTTGCTGTCCACTCATAGCTTAATTTGTCGCCGTCAGGGTCCGAAGCAGTACACGTTACTCGGACGGTACCCGAAGGAAGAGTCCAGTCGTCGTCGGCTACCAGGCTGCTAATGGTTGGCGCTCTATTGTGTCTCACTTCAATCGCGACCTGTTTCGTGACTTCTTCACTGCGCCCATCGGTCACCGCGACCGTAATATTGTAGGACCCTACCGAGTCAGGAGCGGTCCAGTTTACGGCTGCACCTGTGCCAGAGATGTTGCCTCCGCTAGCGGACCAGTTATAGCTCAGTGCATCGCCATCGCGATCTGAAGCAATGCACACTATCTGGCGTGTTCCCGAAGGAATGACCATCTCCGGTGCTTCGAGGCCGGCGATAGCTGGCTGATGGTTGGCTAGCAGTGTATCAAGCACGATTACAAGCACCACTACCGCTGCCACAATTCCTATGATTATTAGAAGCCTTCTTCTATTCATCAATTTCTCTCCTGAAGTGTTCTTCCTTCATGCCCCCGTCTGGGAGATCCCATATATTGCCACTTGTGTGATGGAGGCAGAAGGCGTAATCTGAAGGACTTTCTCGGCATGTTCTGTACAGATTGTCCATGTTGTATAGGTCACTATCGTCAAAACCTGTGTCTGACCTAGAGCCGTTGTTCATCCTTCAATTCTATCCGAACTCACACGGTGAACAATCCACCACTTCGAAAACCACGCTCTTCCTGACCCAATTACCTGCGCCATCAAACACTTTCGCCGTGACTGTAACGTAACCAGATGTGTCTGGCGCAGTCCAGGTAATCAGAGAGCCCTCACCGGAGATCTCTCCACCGTTGCACGACCAATCGTAAACCAATTCGTCCGTGCCTGTGGCAATGCACTCGATATAGTATTCTTTCGTTTCCCCGACCTTGTACCCAGTACTGGTTGTCTTTAGGTATTTTGGCTCTTCGGCAGTAACGGTCACGTTCTGAATACTGGGCGGAGGGCCATTTGACGCGATGACGGTCAGAACTCCCGTGTCTTCGCCACCACGGCCATCGTCAACCACAACTGTGATGTCGTACATACCAACTTCTTCGGGAGCAGTCCAGATTGCCACCGCGCCCGTGCCAGAAATGTCGCCTCCACTCGTTATCCAGTCATAACTGAGCCCATCGGCGTCGGGATCTGAAGCAGTGCAGGCCACCTGAACGCTGTCCAAAGGAGCTATCCATTCCGCCTCAGCTTCCAGGCTGGTGATGATTGGCAGGCGATTGGTTGCTGTTGTGCACGATGAAGCGGTGAGCAGCACTCCCACCACCATAGTTGCCAAACCGATTCTTATCAGGTTACTTTTCGCAGAGCCCATTTTATCCAACCTTCACCAGAGCGTCATAGATACTATCATTCCCGTGACGGTGACGCAAAGTACTGTTTGGATGGCGCTTAAGGCAGATTCTATGTGACGTACGCGTGGTGTGCAGATCGCTGTCGCGAGGGCTCCACGCTTAGCTAGATTTGCCATCTATCTTCTAGCACCCAAACGTACATGGTGAGCAATTCACCACGTTGAGAGTTATGTCGTTGCTGGCCATGTGACCGGCGATATCAGACGCCGTTACCGTGACAGTAACGTAACCAGACGTATCTGGGGCGGTCCAGGTAACCAAAGAACCCTCTCCGGAAAGATCGCCACCCGTCCATGACCATTCGTAGAATACTTCGATGTCCGTGTCTGCAACGATGCACTCAATATCATACATCTGTTCTTTCCCAACGTAATATCCTCCGGAGTATGGTTTGAGGTAGCAGTGCCCGTAGCGATCCTTCGTGATAATCAAGGCTTCGATAGTCGGCGGTTGCCCCGTCAGTGCGCTGATAGTCACGGAATCCGTAGCTGAGCTACCATAGCCATCCTTGACAACAACTGTGATGTTGTACGTACCAACCTCTTGGGGAGCAATCCAGTTCACAACCGCGCCTGTGCCGGAAATATCACCGCCATTGGCTGTCCACTCATAACCCAGCTCGTCGCCATCAGTGTCTGAAGCACCGCATGTCACCTGCACACTGCCCGAAGGAATAGTCCATTCTGCGTCGGCTGTCAGGCTGGCAATCATCGGCGGGCTATTGGCCCTCACCGCAATTGTCACATAATCCATGGCTTCGCCACCGTGCCCATCGCTCACCACAACTGTAACACCGTAGGAACCTTCAGATGGAGGGGCGGTCCAGGTAACGGTATCTCCCTCGCCGCTCACCTCGCCCGCGCTAGCTGACCATTCGTAACTCAGCTCATCGCCATCAGGGTCTGACGCGGTACACACCACCTGGAGACTGCCCAGGGGAATAACCACTGCTCCCTCAGGTTCCAGACCGGTGATAATCGGCTCATTGTTCGCTGATGTCGTGCAGGATGAGGCCAGGAACAGCGCTGCTGCCACTGCGATTACCGCAACTACTAGACATCTTTTGTTGTTCATTGGTTCCTCTCCTGAAGCTGGTTTTGTTCGATTGCGTATTCCAAGCACCCAATATATTATCACTTTCGTAAGGTGATGGAAACTATAGTTTGAGTGACTGTCTCAGCTCCACGGATCCTGCCAAGCTGATTTGCAGAGGTCTTTCGCAAAAAAAGAACGGCCCTCACGATGGCAAATGGCCTCCAGAGATTGGTTTGTGCTGCCATTGTTCACCAGCAGGAATCCCCGTCCCACCGGCAGTATTTTCACTCACCGTGGTGATACGCACGGACGTCTCTGATTCCTTTCTTTATTATGCAACTGAGATGATCCTTATCTCGTCCCCCACCCCTATACCCAGAAAGTCGCAAGCGCTTCCCTCTCTGAGCGATATTTCGAGATAACCGCTGCTACCTACGACGGCGATTAGCCCTTCTTTTTGTGCGTAGTAGTCGCTGATACCCTGGATGCGCTGCCCAGTTACCTCAACTACGACGTCTTTCCCGGGCAAATTGGTGATTCTGACATTTGTAATCAAGTTGCCAAAGCGATCAACGTGCAAAACTTGTCCAACCAGATTGCCGTTTGGGTCAAGCGATGGCTTCGCTATAGCAAGAACGTTCAGGGAGTTGATTTTCTCTCCGAATTCGTAAGGGGATATGCCTAGAGAAAGGCCGGCCGCCACAGGGGCAAAAACGTCTCTTCCATGGAAGGTAGGGCTGACCGGGTGGCGCCAGAAGCGAGGGTCTGTAATGGCTGCAGCTTCAAGGCCCTTTTTGAATACTATCTCTGTAGTTGGCTGATTTACCAGGCTCTGCCCAGACGATTGGGCAACTACATCGGGAAACATATCATCGATTACATAGCTGAGGATGCCGTTATCGGGAGCAACAAAGATAGCCGAAGGCATCTTCAGTATTATTCCCCGGCGGTCACTGCCTACGCCAGGGTCAACAATAGCCACGTGGACTGTTTGCCTAGGGAAGTAGCGGTAAGCAGCGCTCAGTATGAAAGCAGCCTGAAGGATGTCCTGCGGCCTGACGGAATGAGTGACGTCTACGATACTAGCTTCAGGGTTGATGTTTAGGATAGCGCCCTTTACAGCGGCAACGTAGGGATCATCATAACCAAAGTCGGTAGTCAGCGTTATTATGGGACTCATCCATAGATACTAAGGCTGCGCAGCAGTTAAAGTAGCCAGAACCACAAGCACGACGGCCAGAATTATGGTCAGCTTCAGAAGCGTGCTCTCTATCCCTCGCCGAGTGCGATACACCGAGTCAGCCTGCCCGAAGATGCCGCCTATCCCTCCACCGCGTAGCTGGAATAGCACAGTGGCAATCAACGCTACCGATACTAGTATCTGAGTGATTAAAAGATAACTAGGCAATTCATTTACCTCCTAGCTCCTGCATAATAATCTGTCTTACCACGCCTGGATTAGCTCTTCCTCTGGTAGCTTTCATTACCTGCCCTATGAGAAACGTCAAGGCTTGTTGCTTGCCAGAAACGTAGTCCGCCACCGGCCCTGCATTCTCAGCCATCACCTGTTTTACTACTTCCTCTATTTCGGCACTATCGCTGATCTGGCCAAGTTTGCTTTCTGTGACAATCTCGCTAGCTCCCTTACCAGTCTGAAACATCTCTTCAAGCACTGCTTTTGCCGTCGGTCCGCTTATACTACCGGTATCCACCAAAGCAAGCAGATCTGCCAGACGTCTCGGGTCTATTTTAGCATTTTCAATCTCAGTGTTGGTAGCGTTAAGCAGTCGGCTGAAGTCTCCCAGAAGCCAGTTACTAACCATTTTCGCCTTGCCAGGACCGGTAAGTCTAACACAGTCTTCAAAATAATCTGCCATGGCTTTGGAGTCGGTCAGGATATTGGCGTCGTACAGGGGCAAGCCATATTGGGCCGTAAATCGGTCTCTACGGACCTCAGGCAATTCAGGAAGAGTGGTTCTGATTTTCTCTATCCAGGAGCGGTCCAAAACCAAAGGAGGTAAGTCAGGCTCTGGGAAATATCGATAATCCTCAGCATACTCTTTAGTGCGCTGGGTCACTGTTATCCCCGTTTGCTCTATCCAGCCTCTGGTCTCCTGCACCAATTCTCCGCCTTCCTCAAGGATCTGTCCTTGGCGCCCGGCTTCGTATGTCAGGGCTTGATAAACTGCTTTGAAGCTATTCATGTTTTTCACTTCCACCTTGGGCAGAAATTCCTTGCTGGCCACCGGGCGTATGCTTATGTTGGCATCGCACCTGAAGCTTCCTTCCTCCATATTGGCGGTGGACACTCCCAGATAACGCAGGATGTTGTGTAGCCTGACAAGATAATGCCGAGCTTCCTTGGGGGAACCTATTTCAGGCTCGCTAACAACCTCCATCAAAGGCACCCCTGAGCGATTAACGTCTATCAGACTGTAATCTCCCCTGTGCAACAACTTAGCGGTATCTTCTTCTAGATGCACCCTGGTGATATGGACTCTTTTCTTGCCACCGTTACTATCAATAGTTAGCCAACCTTTCTTCCCGATCGGAGCGTCGTACTGGGAAATTTGATAGCCCTTCATAAGGTCGGGGTAAAAGTAGTTCTTACGGTCGAATTTGGTGTACTCTGGGACGGTGCAATTCAGGGCTAGGGCAGTCATTACTGTACATTCTATTGCCTTTTCATTGATGACAGGGAGGACACCGGGCATGCCCAGGCAAACGGGACAGACGTGGGTGTTGGGAGGAGCGCTGGCATAGTCGGTGCTACACATGCAAAACATCTTGCTCCTGGTTAGTAGCTGTGTGTGCACCTCCAGCCCGATTACAATCTCATAGTCCATGAGTTTCGAGCCAGTATAACAGCTTTGCCAGGTTCGGGACAATGAGTTTGACCGAAGCTCCCA
>CAYFSE010000192.1:0-4468 GCA_964345725.1 uncultured Dehalococcoidales bacterium | reverse complement strand
ACCACGCAAGAGGCTACCACATTACAGACCGATAACGTTGATGTGACAGGGCGAATTGACTATGCCGGTGATATTGATATGTTCAAAGTTACAATCGCAGAAACGGGCACGCTGGTCTTGCGGGTCTGCGATCTCGCCTTTGATATGCAGCCCAAGATCCGTGTGTTGGGCGCAGATGGTGTGACTGTCATTGGCGAGTTTGATTTTGTGCCCCAGGCAGATGAGTACTTCTTCACTGTACTCAATGTGGCCGCAGGGGACATTCTGTACGCGGAAGTCTCCCACAGCAACGCAAGCGCCACCACGGGGTCGTATGACATTAGCATTGGCAAGTCTCTTGAAAGCGGTGGAGAGCCTCACTCTTATGGTATCTACTTGCCGTTGGTGTTCAAGAGCTATTAGCGGACAAAAAAGAACATATACAGTAATCCACTGCTCTGTTACACAACTTGTATGAGAAGGTCTGACCATGTTCAGAGCCCGCAAGGAAGGAAAGTCATATCGCTATGTGCTGTCCTTGTTATTGCTGTTGCTTTGTGCAGTCGCCCTAGTCGGCTGTGGCGGGACACCAGTCGCCGAGGTGCCAACCAACACCCTTGCATTGCCAACCGACACGCCTACGCCAACCAGCACGCCCACGTCTACCGATACTCCCACAAGTACGCCTACACATACCCCTACGCGCACTCCAATACCTACTCTTACACACACGCCCACGTTTACCCCGTCGCCAACGCTGACGGCAACGCCTACGCCAATAGTAGTCCCCGAGTTGAAAACCTACGTAGTAGGGGAGGAGCTTTCAACAGAGGGGAAAGCGGTGGTCGAAGCGCAAATGGCCGCGCTGCGAGAGTTCTTGGGTAACGCCGAAAACTTGGCACAAGTTGACATCTTGCCCAGAGAGTTGAAGAGTCTAGAGCTGGCCCTCGGCGAGAGTAACCACCGCACCCCTGAGGGCTTGCTCGTGGTATGGATGACTATTGAACTGGATAACAGTCGGATAGACAAGAGTTGGATCTGGACGGGGACAACGTTGGAGCTGATTGCCCAAGATTCTGACTACCTCACTCTGGACCGTAGCACTGGCAAAGTCTGTATCTTCAAGGCCGATCAAGAAGTGGGGCAGGTCAACTTGGCCGAGATAATAGGCTTGACGCTGGTGGAGGCAACTCCAACATCGCTAACAACTGTTCCAGCATCGGATCGGCTCAATGAAATAGCCTTGGGAATGGGTTATCGTCCATACGTGGCCTGCACAGAAAGGCCAGAGGGCGGGATACTCTTTAATTTCGGTGACGGATTCGGTTTCTGTGTCAGGGGATTGGGAGGACTCAAAAGCTGGGGCGAGGAGGCACTCACGGTTGATGGGCATGACCATAAGGTTACAGTTGCTCACCTGGAGCAAGGAGAGATCAAGCATATTCTGAACACAGATTTGTTTCTGGAGACCATACCCGTCTATCTGGACCCTTTCCAGTCCAGTCCTGCGCCATCAGTGGTGGCTGAGGACCCTGGCCCTCTATCAGATACCCCTCCGCCATTTGAAGGTTATTTCCTCGATGATTGGAAACGCAGTGATCAGAGAAGCGGGTCGGAAAAGTGCTATCCGGGCAAGGTGAGTCATGGTCTTCGACATCCCATACATCCTATGAGCGAATACAGCATTTTTGGGCTTTTCGTTATCTACGGTAGGATACAGGGATTTGGTCACCTTGAGCAAGAATCCTGGTACAACGAGGGTGAACACACCTCCACCGCTCTCTGGTTAAAGTTGAATCTGGGAGATCTGGCACCGAATGAAGTATGGGTCAGAGTGCCATTGGGTGGAACAGGGTTGTGGTACCTCCTTGCTCTACCCGATCAGTCTATGAGTCCGCTCGCTGTAGCGGAACCACTTGGGCCGAACTTTCCCATCGAACCAGAGGAACGCAGATTTGATAGTCGCAATCTCAGGCTGGGAGACGTAATCGGAATAGTAGTACTGGACAAAGCCACCTTCGAAAAGTTGCAGGCCGGGGACCTCGACAGAGTGTATAGCAACGTTCTCATCATCATTGGTGGAACGCAAGGGAGCCAAGGTGACATCCTCGAAGGTGACAGGATGCGCTGGCCTTGAGCTTTGACAATCGAAAAGAGAGGGATCTCACTCTGCCCCTAAAGCGGTCCTCACAGATTACCAGGGAAACACAAGCCCCTTCCTACTGGCGAGTAAGAAGGGGCTTGCTGCTACCACTTTACAGCCACGGCTCAGGCGGGTTACACGGATGCCTCCCCGCACGCCAGAACCGATCCATGCAATACACCCTTGTTACGGGTAGTTCTTGAGGAGGATGGGCAGGTAGACTCCCCCACCAGCGGCCAGTTGCCAGACTTCCCCGCCGTTGGCCCAGTTCCACGTGCCGATGTACAGGCTGCCAGCGGCCACTGAGTTGTCCCAGTTAGTGCTCTCGTTGTTGCTGTCGCCAAAGCCGTCGGGACCGACCTGTTCCCAGTCTTCAGAGTCCCCGGTGCTGCTGCGCCACACTTCGGCACCGGTATCGTAGTTAGCGGTGACGCAGTAGAGATCGTTGTAGTATGCGACCAGAGCGAAAGCCCCGTAGTTGTCCGTGCTGCTGAAGCCATCGCTGACCACCTGCTCCCAGTCGCTGGCTTCGTCGCACCCTGACACAGTTGAGCAACGCCACACTTGTCCACCGGTGCTGTCGTGCATTGTCCCAGCATAGAGGTAGCCATTGAAGACGGCGAATGAGGCGATCGCATCATTATCGTAGTCATCGAAACCATCGGTGTTGACCTGAGTCCAGTTTGTGCCGTCGGGCGTACGCCAGATCTCGCCGCCGGTAGCCCAGTTGAAAGTGCCGGCGTAGAGGTGGCCGTTGAACACTTCTAACGCAGTAGCACACTGGTTGTCTGTATCGTCGTTGAAACCATTGATGACCACGCGCGTCCAACTGCCGCTGTCGCCGGTGCTGCTGCGCCAGATTTCGGTGCCGTGGATGTCGGTGTAGCTCCACGTGCTGGCATACAGCGTGTCACTGAACACAGCGAAGCGGAAGATCTCACCGTTGGTCGGGTCGCCGAAGCCCTGGTTGATCACGCTGGTCCAGCTTAGGCCGTCGCTGCTCCGCCAGATCTCGCCACCTTCTGTATACCAGACGTTCCAGTTCCAGTTCTTGGTGCCAGCGTAGAGTTGGTCATTGAATTCGATCAGATGATCAATGCCGTGATTGTAGAGCAAACCAAAGCTCTCGGTGATCACGGCTGTCCACGGCTCACTCTCGCTCTTGCGCCATAGCCGATTATTATCACCACTTCGGGTGTCAACGCCAGCGTAGAGGTAATCTTTGAAGAAAGCTAGGGACAAAACACCCGGGTTGCTCGGGTGACCAAACCCATTGATATTCACCTGCGCCCAGCCCGGCACGCCGCGGGCGAACTTCTGGATGCGACTGTTGTCGCGGTCGGCCACGTAAACGTTGCCTGCACTGTCCAAGGCGATCCCGCGAGCATCTCGGAATTCACAGTTCCTCTCTCCTCCGCTTCCGCCGATGGTGGTCAGATAGCCACCATCGCTGTCGAAAACCTGGATACGATGTCCCCAATCATCAAGCACGTAGATGCGGCCGCTGGTGTCTACTGCTACATTCTGAGGCCACGCGAGATGG
Source organism: uncultured Dehalococcoidales bacterium (assembly GCA_964345725.1). Taxonomy (GTDB): domain Bacteria; phylum Chloroflexota; class Dehalococcoidia; order GIF9; family AB-539-J10; genus RBG-13-51-36. The sequence continues at coordinate 803 of CAYFSE010000192.1, read as the reverse complement.
GCAAAGTCATCCCCCGGAACTCCCGTCTCCCCGATGGTGAGCTGGTGGACGAAGCTGCTGTCGAAAACCTGCACGCGGTGATTGTCGGTGTCGGCCACATAGATGTTGCCATTATCGGCCACTGCCACCCCTTGCGGATAGTTGACGTGGGAGTTATCTGTACCAGGATAGCCTGTCACTCCAAAGGTAGCCACATAGATGCGGCTGCTGTTGAACTTCTGGATGCGATGGTTCTCGGTGTCAGCTACATAGATGTTACCGGTGGCGTCTATAGCCACGTCACGAGGTCCCTCGAAGTGGTCATTGTCTGAGCCTGCAATCCCGGTGACGCCTAACCTGGTCTGCCAGGTGCCGCTGCTATTGTAGATTTGCACGCGGTGGTTCCAGGTATCGGCCACATAGATATTGCCGCTGGCGTCCATAGCCACCCCGCAGGCCCAATTGAAGTGGTTGTTGTCACTGCCGGTGATGCCGGCCTCGCCCTTCACCCATTGAGCCACGCCATTGCTGTTCAGCTTCAACAGACGGTGGCCCCGCTCCTCGACGAAGACAATGTTCCCCGAAGCGTCCACAGCGATGCCGCAGGGCGCATTGAAGTGATTGTTGTCGGTGAGGTAGGGCACACCGGTGGTGCCGATGGTGTCCAGCGACACCCACACTTCTATACCGGTATCTTCATTGTAGGCAGCCGCATACAGGTTATTGCCAAAGACGGTCATCCCGGTTAACATCACGTTATCGCTGTCTCCAAACCCGCCTGAGGAGATCTGGTTCCAGGTGGTGCCATTGCTTGTCTTCCAGAT
>CAYFSE010000191.1:0-3612 GCA_964345725.1 uncultured Dehalococcoidales bacterium | reverse complement strand
AGGAAACTAGGCCGACATCGGGGAATAGCCTTCTACACGATCGGGCAGAGGCATGGCCTGGGAATAGCGTCTGCTGAGCCCCTATACGTCACACGGATAGAGCCTGAACGTAATAGAATTGTGCGTGATTCGGAGAAGGGACTCTACAGACAGAATCTGACCGCCTGCAAACCGAACTGGATATCAGGCAAGGCGCCACGGCAGTCCCTCACAGTCAGTGCCAAGATACGCTATAAGTCAAAAGAGGCGGAGGCTACCCTTTTCCTCAAGAATGACTCCGTGGATGTTCATTTCGCTCAGCCCCAGAAGGCGGTAACCCCAGGGCAGGCTATTGTGTTCTATAATGTAGATGAGGTACTCGGCGGAGGCGTTATTGACTCCGTCGAAATCGGAGCCTAACCCTATGAACACAGAAGCGTGAATCCCCCTCCTAAAACAAGAGGGGTCAGGGGAGTCATGAAAAGGAGAGCCTTGCATCGGTTTCCAAACCTCGATCAGGAAAACGAGCTTGAGTCGCAGGGCTATGAGCTTATCGCCGGAGTCGATGAGGTGGGGCGGGGAGCCCTCGCAGGCCCGGTAGTGGCCGGCGCCGTCATCTTGCCATGTCCAGCCAGTTTGACTTGGTTCGAGCTGGTCCGGGATAGCAAGGACCTGAACCATAAGAAACGTGAGACTCTCTTCGACTTCATCATGAAGGAAGCTCTGGCCGTGGGCATTGGTATCGCTACTCCTCAAGTGATTGACTCCGTGAATATCCTCAAGGCCACCAAGCTCGCGATGATGCAGGCAGTGGAAAAGCTGGCCAGACAACCGAGCTTCCTCCTTATTGACAGAGTCACCCTGTCTCAATGTCCCATCCCTCAAAGAGGAATAACCAGAGGCGATAAACTGTGTCTCTCCATTGCCTGTGCTTCTATCATAGCCAAGGTCACCAGAGATCGTATGATGCGGGAATTCGACCAGACTTATCCCGGCTATGGATTTGCTCAGCACAAAGGCTATGGGACAGGACGGCACCTGGCCTGTCTGCACAAGCTCGGGCCCTCGCCAATCCATCGTTTGTATTTTGCGCCTGTCAGGGGTGTCATCGCAGGCCGAAATACTCCTTCTATAAAGAGAAAAGATGCTGCGCAAACCGAATTCCCTCTCGCTTGATGGAAAACACAAGGTGAGGGTGATGAACGCCAGGAACTTGGTAAGCTCGGTGCAGCGTTTTTCGACTACGCAGTAGTGTAGCGCCTGTGCGAAAGCGCATCTTTTGGGGCAGCGTCGGTCAAACAAGCGAGACGGAGTCTCTGAGGATTCAATCGCGTCATGTTCACTCACAGGACGCGTTGACCTGGGTTCCCTTGAGGCAGATCCTTCATTTCAGCGCTGCTGACGTTGTAATCCCGACTACTTTACATTAATATTGAAGTATTTGCCGGCGGCTTCAAGAATTCGGAATTGATATGGAGGGATGGGATATGGCTATCGAGTCTCCAAAATACCAAACAGTCCGTAAGGACAAGAAATTCGAAATCAGAGAATATGAGGAATATATACTAGCACAAGTTGAAATCGATGGTGACTTCGGTTCCGCTTTGCAGAAAGGTTTTAGAATCCTGGCTGACTACATTTTCGGGGGAAATACTTCTAGAGCTCGTGTTAATATGACTGTGCCCGTCACGGAGCAGGCTCTGTCCAGTGAGAAAATCGACATGACAGCCCCGGTGACAACATCTCCCATCGAGGAAGGAGCGAAATACAAAATAGCATTCACAATGCCATCGAAATACACTCTGGAGAATCTACCCGAGCCGGCGAATCAAATGATATCATTCCGCAAGTTAGGTAAGCACAAGGTGGCTGCGTTGCAGTTTTCGGGTAATCTCAATAGCAAATTGGCCAGGCGCAGGGCTGAGGAACTAGAAACCTGGCTGAATGAGAACAAATACTCTAGAAAGGGCGGCTTTGTGTTCGCACAATACAATCCGCCATGGATACCTGGTATTTTCCGAAGGAACGAAGTGTTGACCGAGGTTTGACAATTCACCACCTATGCTTTGTCTTTGTCAGGAATGTAACTCATCCTGGGCTCTTAGCTTCGCATCATTCTGAAGAAGGGGAGCGACCGAAGAATCGCATTCAAGATGAACTCCTGGAAGGAGCGGGTGATGGATCGCCATCAAGTTGGTAAGCTAGGGGAGAAAGCAGCCCAGAAGTTCCTCCAGAAGCGGGGCTATCGCGTTCGGGAGACGGGTTTTCGCTGCCGTCATGGAGAGATTGATATCATCGCCCAGCGGAAGGACTGCCTGGTCTTTGTCGAGGTCCGCACCAAGAGCAACCTGGATTTCGGTACTCCTGAGGAGTCTATAACACAGGCCAAAAAAGAGAAACTTGTCGCTTCAGCCCTGTGCTATAGCACTAGTCACCAAAACCTTCCCACTTTATGGCGCATAGATGTTGTTGCCATAGAACTCGATGACAAGGGCAAAGCCAAGCGCATCGAACTCATCGAAAATGCCGTCGAACAAGGTTCTGGATTTGATCGCTAGCTCTCATTAGTCTCATTCTTATAGCCCGTTGATCTATCAGGTTCTCACTGTCAGGGCCTGAAAGGCGCGTGGCCATCTCCATCCGCTGCCCCGAGATTGCTTCGTCGCCTTTGGCTCCTCGTAATGACGGAAAAGCCTGCCCAACGAATTGGGCGACTGTTATTTCGCCGCCCGTGATGCGGCGTTCTTGAGCTGTCCCAGGAATAACGGCTCGTGTCTTACGTCTACCGGTATGGGATATCGAACACCCGTCTGGTGGGTGGCTTCAAGCCCGCTTATGACAGGGTCGAGCCAGTTTGACGGTATGGCAAAGGCTATCTCCTCATCTTGTACCATCGCCCAGACCCTATCGCCGTTTCCAGGCAGCACTACCTTCGGCCGCCGAGTCTTAAATGTCTGCAGAACCCCTTCAGTGCAGGTCCCACCCCGACCACTAAACTCAGACTGCACGACCACACCTGTCTCCTAAGTAGCTCCGTGCACCAGCCGCATCAACTGAGCGGGATTGCAGAATATCATGACCAGGTCCGGGTCTATCTTGGTCCTCTCCAGTGGAGAGAAAACCACGCCGGCGTATTGGCCCTTGCTCAGCCTAACGTGCTCTGCACCTTCCAGGCTGGTTTTGGCCGCCTTCTCGCTGGCCGTGTATTTCATCGCTATCATGAAATCGATCAGGGCTTTTTTTGTCTCACGTTCAGACTCGCTCCAGCCATATCTATAGGCGGCAACCAGACAGGCGTTATCATCGACCGTCATCCCCACTGTCCAGCCGTACCTCCGGCACATCGTCATGCCGACGCAGAGATTTGTCTTGAATCCCATATCCTTCAAAGGGCGGCGCGTCTTTTCAGGGAATTCGTCAACGCCTTTGACCAGCTTAACGGCGATAGGGAAGGTCAGGGGTCTTATGAGTCTGTTCAACGCTTCTGCTTTTGCGGTCCAATCTGTCATGGTGTCACCTTCAGCCATAGTCTATAGTACGTCGCCTCTAAGCGGTGCCTACGTTCCCTTCAGATAGGGCTCCAATACTTCAGGAATTAGTATCGTGCCGTCAGTTTGCTGATAGTTTTCCAGC
>CAYFSE010000190.1:0-5188 GCA_964345725.1 uncultured Dehalococcoidales bacterium | reverse complement strand
GATAGAGCGAAGCGTTGGTGCCAAATTCAGCGTATATGGCGGCGACATACAAGGCAGCAATCTAGAGCTTGTACCCGACAGGAAGATCGTCCAGTCGTGGCGCCACAGCGATTGGCCTGAAGGTCACTACGCGAAAGCAACCTTTTTATTAGAAGAAGTGCCGAGCGGTGCACGTCTCGCTTTTACTCAGACTGGAGTCCCTGAGGAGTTTTACGAAGATATTGCGCAGGGTTGGAAGGATTACTACTGGGAGCCAATGAAGGAAATGCTAAGTAAACGTTAATACTACTAGCGCTAACATAATATGCATTGAGGAGGTCAGCCATGCCTACAATTGTACACTTTGATATTGCTACCGATGATCCAGAAAGAGCCAAGAGGTTTTATGAAGGGTTGTTCGACTGGAAGATGGAAAGTCCACCTGGAATGACGGACTACTACCTGATTGAAACGAAGGCTCTGGACGGTGAGAGCGGAGTCGGTGGTGGTCTCGGAAAAAGGGGAGAGCCTGGACAAAGGATTACTGCCTATGTCGGTGTTAGTTCGGTTGATGAATATCTTACTAGAGTCGAAAAGCTGGGAGGCAAGGTGATACAGTCCAAGATGACAGTGCCTGGATGGGGATACCTCGCAATTTGCCATGATACAGAAGATAATATGTTCGGTCTCTGGCAGGAAGATAAGAACGCCAAGTGATTGAGGTTGATCGCGAAAAAGAGAATATGCTCGATATCTGTTTATACAAGTCAATTCCACGATTTCTTCAAGTGGCAGTCAAGTTTTTGCCCCCCAAAGCTAATGAGGCCGCCGAAAAAAGCACCCCTTTGTATGTAATGATAGCTTTACTTGTAGTGGACGTTTTGTAACTAGGGATTGCGGGGACACAATAGCATAGAACTCTTCCCGTTCAGGGTGAGTGCTTCAACCTCGTGATATCAAGCACGGCCAGCCCTTCCTCGGTCAGGTTTTCTGCACTGGCCCTTTTCTCTTTAGCAGAAGCCAATTCGCTGCACTCGTGTGAACCAGCGCGTATTCCCCTTGTAGTCTATCTCCGTGAAGAGTGAATGTTAACAGGTCGGGCTCCGTTTGCTGGAGCTCATATTGACCACTGTCCCACATCTCGACCTTGCCGGCGCCGTACAACCCTTCGCCGATCTCACCTTCAAAATCTGCGTAACTCACTGGATGGTCATCTACCTGAATGGCCAATCTACGAGTACCGGACTCGGTAGGAGGGCCTTTCGGCACGGCCCAACTCTTGAGTACACCTTCCATTTCCAACCGGAAATCATAGTGCAGACGAGTTGCATGGTGTTTCTGGACCACAAATCTACTCATTTTGACTGAGGGCCGATGCGTCGCATCTTCGAGCGTTGGGCTCTGCCAGCGGAATGAGCAAATGTAGCTCCGATTGACTGCGATAGTATTCCAGCGTCGGCTCATTCGGATCCGTTGGGGAGTCGCGCATGAGTTTGCTGAGTATCTGCCCAATTTTGTCGGTATGGTTTGGCCGATCCAATAGCTTGGCTCTAGCATATTTGCCACCCCTGATCGTCATAGTCGGGAGTCCGAGCGCCGTGACTTCCTCGTCACTTGCAGCCACAACTCCGGCGAAGTACACGAGTTGCGAGTCTGCACAGCACGTCACGCCATAGAACTTGCGCCTTTTCAGCGCCGAGAGTCTCGACTCAAGTCTGTTCCACGCTGTTTTAATCCCGCCGGGAAACTCGTCAGCACGGGTGACCATCAGTCTCAGGTCTGGCAAATCCACGATCATCGCCTTGTAGGGCATGAGTAGCCTGCTTTCAGTCAGATGGACGCCGCGCTCCTCCTTTTGGTTCAATTGTATCAGTCAACCCCATATAGAAGAAGCGGTGAATTACTGGCTCAGTGAAGTTTGGGCATAGGTTGAGGTTTTGTCGGACGGCTGAGCACTCCGCCAATCTGTTATCTGACGCTAGAAAGCTGCCAAATTGCCCACCTTGTCACGAAGCCTCTAAATGGGATTGTGCTCGCACAATAACATAGAAATTGTGCCGTTCAGCGTGCATGTTTAGCCTGGCATGATCACAACGCAGTATCCCCGCTTCGTAATTAGGTAACAGAATACGCGATTCTTGCCGGAGTTGCACAGTCTGGGCTTCCGTAAGGCCAAGGTAAACAAACCGCCCTTTTGTGTGATGTTCTCATTTGGTGCGCCGAGGCGAGAGGATTATGGCTGTTGGGGTAGATTCTGGCAGGGCGCTGGCAAGCGCAATCTCGTCGTGGTCACCTATTTCTCATCTATCGTTATTTATATGATGAAGGCGCCTTGCTCAAGTCTCTCCAGAACATCCATTCCCTCTATTAGCTGGCCAAACACCGAGCGCTTACCATCGAGCTGATGCTGGGGCGCATAAGTAATGAAGAACTGGCAGCCATTAGTATTTTCACCCGACTGAGCCATTGATAACGCACCGGTAACATGGGTATACTCCGTGATTTCGTCATCAAATTGGTAACCCGGAGTGCCTCTGCCAGTGCCGGTCGTGTCTCCTCCCTGGGCCACAAAGCCGGGGATCACAGGGTGGATGTACTACGATCATAGAACCCATCGCGAGCAAGGAATACGAAGTTGTTGACTGTCATCGGAACATCACGGGCGAAGAGCTCCAGAATCAAGTTCCCCTCTTCCGTTTCAATCGTAGCAGTGTATTGCCTGCTTGTGTCGATCGTCATCGGTGTGGTGCTGAGTACCTCTTGGGTGCTGATATTGATTTTGGTCCTCCCTCCAAACCAGGGATTATGACAAATATCACTATGAGGACCATGCCAACAGCTGCACACCAACCGATCAGCAGGTTCTTTCTCATTGACCAGGTTCTCGTTTGCCCCGACTTCGGTTTCTTACGGCGCGTCGACTTCTGGCTATCATTTCCTCGTGACATCCTTCTAAGTCCTCCTGACACGGGGCTTCCTCTCCTTCAAACATATCATGAGTCAGCTGGCGCGCGTGACCAATTCGCCTCTTTTCAGGGATGAGATATTGCGCTTTCGCGTCATTCAACTGCTCTCAAACTGAAGGCGACCTTTCGCCAATTGTGCAGCTAGCTAACGAAGTAAGGCGTTGAAAGAAACGGATGCTATCTTCGTTACTAATAAGCGCAGCTCTGAACCGTCACCTGTACAATGACCTGATCTGTAACAAGCGCACCTCCTTCTTTTTGCTTTTCAATCCGTAGACAACGTAGTCTTCAGCATTTGCCACGCGCACCCATTCTCTTGGGCCATTTGTAGTACAGGTATGACAATCGGGAGCACCAAGATACTACAAGAGAATCATGTCCATACTGATATACATAGATTCTTCGCGACTGTAGCATTGGAAGTAGATTGTGAACGGGTGCGTTCCACGGATGAATGAAACTCGTCACCTGAGTAGCAGGTGACTAGGGCGAAACCTGAAAGAAAGTCGGCCTTTGTTTCTAAAGGAGGTGATGTAGAAAATATGAAATATGCTGATTTGATGTTCCTTCACAGATAGGCTTACGTAGAACAAGAACTTAGAAAAGGAGGATTTCCTATGATTAAATCATTGCGATTGTTACTAGCAATAGCGCTGGCTGTGCCGCTAGGTCTTGCAGCGTCATCCATGGTGGGAGCTGGCGCGATATTCACGGTATATGACGCCTCTGAACAGGACCAATGGCAAAGTGCCGTTGGCTCGTGGGAGACTGAAGACTTCAATGATAGCACTCTGAATGATGGACTAACAGTTGCCAGCGATGGGGGCTCGATCTATCCACCAAACCAACGGTGGGAGGACCAGGTTGGGGAAAACTCTAGTCCTCCACCCACCACATTGACAACAGTTTGGAACTTTAGTGAACCAATTGTTGCCTTCGGAGGCTATTGGATCGACTTATACGGACCTGGAGGTGGTCTGTCAATTGTTGTTGATGGGTTATACTCAGTTCTTTTTGGTCCCACCTTAGGCCCGGAGAGTCCACCATACTTGTTCTGGGGCTTCGTTTCCAGTGAACCGTTCACGACAGTAACGATACAGTTGGCGGGTTTGGGGCCGCCTGTAGAAACATATGCACTGGAAGATATGGTGTACGTCTACGCCAATCGTCCTCCGGTCGCTGATGCTGGACCTGATCAAACGGTGGAAGCAACCGCGCAAATGGTAGCAGAAAACGTCCAGCTAGATGGCACCAACTCCTCGGACCCGGACGGTGATCTTATTGAGTTCTCTTGGTCGGCAGTGGGGATTGTTTTCGATGATCCCACGAGTGTGACTCCAACAGCAACGTTTCCTCTGGGTTCGACGGAGGTGACACTGACGGTCACCGATCCATACGGCCTGTCGGACACAGATCAGGTCGTTGTCGAAGTCGTGGATACCACTCCTCCTGAAATAATGGTGTATGAGGCTGAGACTCCCAGTGGCAAGAAGAAGCCACCGGCTATACCAGTCGACGGAAACGCAGACGGTTTTTTCGAATTGACTGCCTCTGACATCTGCTGGCCGACCGCAGAATTGCAGATCTTTGTCATTGATACTGGCAGCGGCACAGTATTCGGGCCTTTTAGCAACGGAGTCAAGACTAAGTATGATATTGATCAGGATGCGGTTCCTGAGACGAAGCTCATCGGCTCACAAAAGGGGAAGGCGAAGGCCGGTGAAATAGATTGGCATATCATTGGCAACGGTGCGGCAGAGGTAACGGCCGTGGACGGCTCGGGCAACTCTGCGACAGTCCTTCTTGAGTAGGTGCGTCTCTCACCGAAGTGCAGTTCTCCGAAAGTGCGAAGAGGCAGGCTAATTGCCTGCCTCTTCCTGTTTGTGATACAGATCGGTTTGAGAATGACTGCCTTTGCTCCAACCTATTTTTTGGCGTTTCGATTAATCGTTGTTGGACCGCTACCCTCATTGGGATTGTGGGGACGCAATAACATAGGAGTCTTGCCGTTCAGGCTGCGTGTTTGATATGGCGTGGTCGTAACACGGTATTCCTGCTTCCTGCCCTTCTTTAGGCACGGCTTATCCTTCAACAGTTGTTGTGCTGGAGTATTTAGGATAGTATTACGTGTGCAATAGACATGTATGGCAAACAGACTTAGGGTAGGGGCACAACCTCGAGACGGCAAGGAGGAATACATAGATGGTGGGTTTTAATGGAGTAAATCACTTAGCTATGGCTAC
>CAYFSE010000189.1:0-5887 GCA_964345725.1 uncultured Dehalococcoidales bacterium | reverse complement strand
CCTGTATCCTCCTCGGCCACGCGGGCCAATGCTGGCAATGCTGTCGCATCCCCGACTGCTCCCAAGATCCTAACTGCTATGAATCGAGCGAATTCACTGGGATCATCCAAAGTTTCTATTATCGTCCCAACCTCCTCAGGGGTACCTATGTTAACCAAACTCTGCCAAGCCCAAATCTTCATGAAGGGAGTCTCATCCTCGCTGTCCAGTATTCCCCGCAGGAGGGATATTGCCTCTGGGGTAGCAGACTCGCCTAGCCCCCGAACTGCGGATACTCGGACTGACTCATCCTCATCCTCAAGCATATCAGTGCAAAGCTTCAATAAACGATGGGCATCAAGCAACTCGGTGCCCGCAGAGGCCAGCGCATCAAGCGCCTCCGCTCGTATTTCAGTTTCATTGCAATCGAGAGCCTGGACACAACGCTCCACAGCACTGGAATCTTTCAACCAAACCAGGGTTATGGCTACCCAATATTGAATGTTGGGGCTCTCGGTTTTCAAAATCTCCACCAAAAGGGGTTTGACCGTTTCTGATTCACCGATCTTCCCTATGGCATGAGCGGCGGCCCGTTGAACCTTTGGCTCTGGATCTGTCAAGGCTTTCACCAACGAGGGAACGACGCTGGCATCTCCCAACTCGCCCAAAGCTTTTGCTGCCTGGCATCGAACATCGGCATCCTCATCTCGCAGTGCCCTTACAAGGGTCTCCGCCGCTGCCGGGTCTCCTATCTCCTCCAAGGCCACTGCCGCCGCCCACCTTGTATCTTCATCTCCATGATAACACAGAATATCGGTCAAGGCCCCCACTGCGCGAGGATCACCGATTTTTCCCAGTGCTCTTATCACCTCATGACGTGTGAAAGACTCTTCATCATCCAAGGCCTGAATCAGCGCCTCCACAGATGACTCGTCGCCTTTATCGTGTAGCACTTCAGCAGCAATGTACCTGACCTCACCATCAGAATCCTGCAACGTATCGCCAAAGGCAGCTATCACCTTCGGATGATCCAACCCCTTTAACTGTGTGGCAATCTCTTCCCTCATCTCTGGAGCTGCTGCTTTGCGCAGTGCTTCAATTGCTGTGTCTACTGCTCGCTCGTCAGCATAGAATCTCAGCAAGAAATACGCCGCGTTGTATCGTTTTTGGTTGTCTTCATCATTCAAGGTTTCAAGCAGCCAGTCCGCAGCCTGGGGCTCGCCAAAGTGGGCCAGGGTGAAGAGCGCTTTTTGCCGTTTGTATTCCTCCTCTGCTCCCAGGTCTTCAGTCGCTGGTTCTACAACTTGCTGATACACTTTGGCTCCCATAGCAGTATCCTTGCCAACCGCCTGGGTAAATCGGGCCAGGGCTTGGGTCGCCGCTCGCCAAACACCTTCCCATTCAGACCTCTGATAAGCTTCGATAAACAGGTCAAACAGCTTCTCACTCTTCTTTAACGCATCGAGAAGAGGATCTTCCGCCCCGGTATACGCTTCCCTCAGAAGATATATTGCACCCTCCACCTCTTCACTGATTTGTGACGCTTCAGTCAGCAGCTTGACGAGTTCCTCAACGTTTGTAGCTCTGCGGATCTCTTTCAGCAAACGATGGCCTTCGTCTTCGACAAGCTTGGGCTGGGTTGATGCCTCTGCCTCACTAATGCGTTCCAACAAAGGTATAACCGCCTTTGCGCCCATCGCTATTATGGTAGGCATCATCTTTTCCTCATACCATAGCAGGCGGTCCCATCGGTACATGTGGATGAATGCTGATTGGTCATCTGCTTCCTCAGCAGTAGCTCTCAGTCTGACCATCCAGTCACTGACAATGTCTACCAACTCTGCAATATGCCAGGTACGCCCATTCAGGGCAAGAGCCACAGAGATCTCGAATCCAACAGGGCTTCCTATAAAACCAATATCGGGAAATGCAGTATCAGGATGCGTCACATCCCAGACTACTGGAACTGGCATAGCGCCAATCATAGCGTCACTATGAAACTTGTCTATGGCCCCCACAGCCTCCTCAGTACCAGTGTGCCCGAGCGCTCTCACCACACGCCCTTTTTCAAAGTAGTCGAACTCGGCATCCATCAATATCTCTGCTAGTTGATCCACAACTTGAATTTCACCAAGGCATCCAAGGACGATGGCTGCCTCAGTCCTTACCGCTTCGCTTGGATCAGAAAGGGCCAGCCGCAGCAACTTCTTTACTTCCTCAACCTCTGCACCGTCTGGTTCCTGACGGCAGATGGTAGGCATCATGGCAAAAAAGAAACTTGTTGGGGGTGGCGATGCGTCTGCACCACATAGGCTCCCCAGGGCAGTTATGGTAATGCAGCGCACATCGCTGTCACCGTCAAACAAGCGTGGCTTCAGCACCTCAATTGCCCCTGGGTCTCCTATTCTGCCCAGTGCTTCAATAGCAAGGAAACGCAAGTCGGGACTCTCATCCTTGAGGCAGGCGATCAGGGGTTCGACGGATTCTTCGCTGCCGAGATGCACCAGAAGCTCGACAGCTCTCAGTCGCTCATCTTCATCGGGACCCTCCAGAGCAGCCAGTAGCTTGTGCTCTACCGACGGGGTATCGGCCAAGTGCACACAAAAGCCATACAGAAAGAGCAGATCCGGGGAAATTTCCGAAGACAGCAACCAATCAGTCCAAGCATTTGCCAGGTAGCCTATCAATTCTTTATGGGAGGCAATTGATGCCAACGCCGAGAGGAATTCCTTAAACTGTTGGGCCAGGATCTCTGGGTCGGAGAGGCGGTCGAGAATCCAGGTAACTGTATTTGTCCTGACCAAATCTTCCACCTTCCTGGCACTGGCTAGGCATCTCAAGGCCAGTGGCAGAGCTGTCCCTTTACCGGAGATGGTTTGCAGCAAGCCAGAGACATCGTCCATCATTCCGGCTAGGAGCACAAACACTTCATCCCAGCGCGGCATACCTACGTACCTGTATATGGCGTCCATCTCAGCGTCTTCAAGCATATATGCTAATCGTTTGGCGACAGAGTATTCTTGCAAGACCGGGTGCCTGAAACTGGCTTCCTCGCCCGTTCTCACGAGCAACCGGCTATTCAAAACCTCGAACACTTGGTCTCTTGGCAAAGAACATTTATCGGCATCTCTGAGTTTTTGCCAGTACTGGCCTATTGCTCCCCTGGCCTCACTCTCGCTGATCCTCAGTGCCTCCTTTTCGTGCATCACCAGCGCCAGGTGAGCCAGGAATCGCTCGACGCGTCTCCACTCTTCTAGAGATACTGCACCCTTTCTCCTTTCCTGTCGCAAAGTCTTGTCAACGAATCGCTGATATAGCTCTCCTCGGTTGGTAGGGAGCCCTCCCGCTTCCTCGGCTACCTCCACAATCAAGCCGAGATGCAGAGGGGTTTGAGCGAAATCCAGTAGTCCCTGCTGATCCAGTTGTTCGAAAAGCAACCGACCCTTCCTGGTGTCTTGTTCATAGTTCCAATAGTATTCGATCAGAAATCGCCGGATATCCTTCTCATCAAAGTGGTGCAATTCTACCCTTGCCTCCCCCTCTATTTTCAACGCAAAGCGGGAGTAATCTGCCTTGCGGCAGGTGATGATATACTTGTGGGCAGGATAATAGTCCACCAGACTCTCAAGGTCCTGCTTCACGTTTGTGCTGTCAGCTACTTTCACCTCATCGAGTCCATCGAACATCAGGAGCAAGGGAGAAGCGGTACTTCCCAGCAGTTGCTCAACCTGTGGGGCATCAACCTGCAAGCCACGACTGTGAAGGCTCATAGCTATCAAATTCCTCAAGTCTCTCTGTTGTGGATCGTACTTATTCAGCTTAACCAGCACGGGGACAAGCTCCTCTGTCTCCCTCAGCCTGCGGCGAGCATACTCGACGGTCAACTGCTCGACAGCGGCTGTTTTTCCCTGGCCCGGATCACCGAGGATGACGAGAGGGTTTTCGCACTGGCGCACATAGTCGAGCGCAGCCACAGGCTCAGACCCAGGCTGGAGTGTAGGCATCACATCGCGGAGATGGGGCATGGAGGGAAACAGTTCCGCTTTTTCCACAGGAATCAGCCGGGCAGGCACAAACTTGAGAGCCTCAGGGGGTACACAGAGTTCTGTCCATTTAGCATGGTCATCCACCAGCGATTGACAATACTTCCTCCACTGCTCGTCTGAGACAGGTGCCTCTCTCGGCACCCTCGTAGGTGGTGCGACAGGGGGGCGAGTTTGCAGAAATTCTTCGACTTTAACCCGTTTGAGTCGAAGGATGCCTTCTGCCAGGGTTGTGAGTTCCTTGGCTGTGAAAGAGAGCTTGGGGCTACGTTGGTCGTAGACCTCTTTGCACAGTTCATCGAGGCCAACGACCTTGAACCAGGGCATAGAGGCAATATCAATGTCAATTTGAGAGAATGGGTGTAGCCGAGGGGACAGGGCAACAAAGGCACTGACGTGGTAAAAGTCCATTTGAGAGGCTTTTTGTGCAGGTAGAAAGTCATGGCTCCGTTCATTCAGAAGCTTTACCCAAGCAAATCGATACCTTTTTGCCTGCTGGAAGGGATTTTCGCGATTGGGATTCATTACCGCCTTTGAGCCATCCTGGTTGTGGATCACCCAGTCACCATTCTCCGCACCACTGATTGGGTTGTCACCGCACTCCTTTAGTTCAATGACGATGATGGCGTTCTTTTTCAGAACCGTGAGGTCAATCTCTTGTCCGCGGATGAAATAGTTGACGAGGACAAAGTAGTATTGGTCACTCGCACCGAACTTCTCCTGCATATTCTCCAGAAACTGGCAGAGCGCTCGCATCTCGTGACTATGCTCGAACTCTTGTCCGATGAATAAATGGATGCTCACAAGTCTACTCCTTCAGACAGAGTAGGTGCTGTCATCTGTCCTTCCACATCTGTGGATCCCAAAAGTAGTCTTCTGAGGATTCTAGTTTCAGATAGTCTTCCAGATAATCCTCAATCCCCGCCCGAAGTAACAAGGACAGCCAAAACCACAAGACCAGCAAGGGCTCATTTGATTCAATGGGGTAAACCCGCCACCTGTGGTCCATCCGAACAGCAACACCTGTGTCTAAAACACATGCTATATCAACAGCTTCCCACTTGGGATCCAAATTCCTTTCCCTTATGAACCGATCAACCTGACATGTCACATTATGCATAGCACTTGGGTATTTTGACCGTTTGTAGCGTGTGTTGTACGCAAATATCACGCCGATAATCTCGCGATCCCTTTCAGCCTCCCCGTCAGTGAAGGAAAGTACCTTGACGCGCTGAATATTGTTTATCGCTTCTTTCAACTCCTTGTTATATAAAGTCGTCTTAACTTCAATCGCAACCTCTACACCTTCTTGCGGATAAATTTGGTATCCCGGCGCGTTGAAAAGAGGAGCAAAATCTATGTGGTTAAAGACGACAACATCAACTTGCCGGCTAATATCTTGCTGCTCTTTTCCTTTAGCAGGGTAGTAATAGCGCCCAACAACATGTCCCGTACCTATTCGATATTTCTCAGGCAAGTATGTTCTCAAGAATGATCGGAGACTTTCTTCCAGTTGGCCACCCATCTCGCCAGAATGTGGTATCTGGGCAAGAATCAATTTGCGGTCTATTTCCATCTGCTGAGCAATACCTTGAACGATTTGACTGATGTCCATTTTCTCTCCTTGCGCGGAACAAGTTCCGCTACTCCGGAGCAGTAGGTGTTTCCTCTTCCTCTTCTTCTCGTTCCTCGGCTGCCTCTTCAGAAACGACAGCCTTAGGCTTTGGGGCGCGGCCCAACTCCAGGCCGGTGCCCTCCCAGGCCTGGATGAGCCCCCGCAAGACCTGGAAGAGCAGCCCGGTCAGGACAAAGGTCAGGACAAAGAGGGCCGCCAGGCCGATCAGTTGAGCGTAGAGCTGACCGGG
>CAYFSE010000188.1:0-4907 GCA_964345725.1 uncultured Dehalococcoidales bacterium | reverse complement strand
GTGGTTTGGAGATGAAGAATGTTCATTGCTTGATGACAACGGAGACAGGACAGGAAATCCTCCCTACCACTTAGACAAAGATGGCGAACTAGCAGCTGTCACAAAGGTGGGCGGGCCTGGCGCTCAAAGTTTGGAATTAACAAACTGGTATTTGGTGTGGAAACATAGTGTCGGCGAGCTCCGGGTATATGATTCAGAAAATCGAGTTACTGGTTTAGTGAATGGGGACGTTAAAGAAGAAATTCCGGACTCGATCTATAATGAACAGACTGAAATTGTTGCCGTCTCTTCCCCGTCTGGTTCTTATCGCTACGAAGTAACAGGCACAGGAAAAGGAACCTACGGATTAGACATAGCTTGTATTGAGGGTAGTGATAGTATCAATTTCACTGCTACCGACATTCCTACAGCGCTTGGAACAGTGCATGAATACACTATTGATTGGGATGCTCTCGCACGGGGCGAAGAGGGTGTTATTGTACAGGCGGATACTGATGGGGATGGTACTACCGACTACACCTTGACAGCGGCTAACGTGCTTCCTGGCGACGAGTTTATACCACAGTCAGGGTGCTTCGTCGCCACTGCAGCCTATGGCACGCCTATGGTCGAGGAAATACAAACTATGCGTGAGTTCAGAGATGAATATCTGCTCACCAACTCGCTGGGACAAGCTCTCGTAAATATCTATTACAGGGTCAGTCCGCCAATAGCCGACTTCATAACTGAGCATCCCAGGCTGAAGCCAATAGTAAAGGCCGGGTTGATACCAGCTGTAGCCGCGAGCGCAATGACTGTTAGTACTACTCCGGCCGAGAAGACTGTCATAGTCTGCCTGCTGGTCCTGGTTTCAGTAGTAGTGGCTACATGGGCAAGGAAGCGGGGACGCAGGGGTCCGGAGCATACTTCATGGTGACATTGCGCAAGAGCCTGTCCGGCTACCTCAAACACGCACGCTGAACGGCAAGACTTCTATGTTATTGTGTCCCCACAATCCCGTTTGCGGTGTGGCAATAGCATAATCAGGAATAGGTACGACCCCAATTGCTACGACATTGTGTCCGTCTATTCACACCTTTACATTCGAGCATCTTTCGCACCATGCGTTTTGGCTCAAAGTCTGGCCTTGATAGTTTTTTCCTGGATCAGTTCAACGAAATGCTCAGGTTTCGGCAAACCGATAGCCGCCCCCTGACTAGCTTCAATCTCTCGCTCGAACTCGGCCTTTTGCATTTCGACGGTTTCGAGCCTCACAGAGACTATTGACAATTTTCTCGATA
Source organism: uncultured Dehalococcoidales bacterium (assembly GCA_964345725.1). Classification (GTDB taxonomy): domain Bacteria; phylum Chloroflexota; class Dehalococcoidia; order GIF9; family AB-539-J10; genus RBG-13-51-36. The sequence continues at coordinate 3,627 of CAYFSE010000188.1, read as the reverse complement.
GTGCCCTATAGTTACAATAAGAGCTACATATAGTCGCTGGCCAAGTATGTTGCTTCAGCCGGTTGTCACAGTTCTCGTGGTGGCCAGTTCAGCACATAGGGATGGGGAAGAGCCTGTTTGAGGTCTGTCGAGGGCTAAGGCGAACGTAGAAGAGTGAACAAGGGAGGAGTCACTATGAAAAACAGAGGAATACACATGCTAGCTGTGTTCTCCGTGGTTCTGGTTTTCGGCATGATTCTTCCTGCTTCGGCAGGTGGAGCTTCCGCAACCACGCCTCTGCCGGGGGACTGTTGTACTGATCATTCGGTATCAGATAGCGCGAGCGCTACTTTCGCAATGGTCCTGACTACGCCTGAACGCGAAGCAGCGCCCACGGTCGCCGCTGGCCCGGGGACTCTGTTTGCCGCCTGGAATCTGGCACTTGCTTTGCCACCGCCGCAGCGCACTCTGACCATCTCCAGCACCGCTGGAGGCTCGGTAACCGGGCCCGGCGAGGGCACCTTTGCCTATGACGAGGGAACGGTGGTTAACCTAGTGGCGGTCCCAGATGCTGGCTACCGGTTTGTCCAATGGATTGGCGATGTCGGCGCCATTGCCGATGTCGATGCCGCCTCAACCAATATCACCATCGACGGCAACTACTCCTTAACGGCCAACTTTGTGGGTGCTGAGGCCGGCGATGTGGGCATTAAGGCTGGCGACTGGATAAAGCTCACATATAACATTACCGGTTTGCCTGCTGGTCAGCCGTATGTGGAGTGGCTGAAGTTGGAGTTTCTAAGCTTCAACGGCACGATCGCTAATGTGCGAGCTACGCTGCACATATCTGACGGGACCGAATACAGCGACACAGGGCCTGTGGACGTTGTGTCTGGCAGTGAAGTCCCTGCGCTGGCAGGAATTGCTATCTCCGCCAACCGGACAACAGGAGACTCCGTTTACATAGTCGGGTATGGCAATGTGACAATAGAAGGCGAAGCTACAAGAACTTATGCGGGAGCAGACAGAACGGTAGTCTACGCAGGCTTTTCGCAGAATGCAACCCAGGCTACTTACTACTGGGATAAACTGACCGGGGTAAGGGTGGAGTTATCCGGAACTTCCCCCGGCGGCATCACAGCTACAGTTAAGGCGACAGAGACAAACATGTGGGGAGCTGCGGCGGTGGGGATGCCCTGGTGGCCCTGGATAATAGTGGCGGCGGCGGCAGTGGGAATCGTGGTTTTCTTCGTGCGCAGAAGAGGCAGAGGTCCAGCCCGGCCACCTGAGGAGGAAATCGTACATTAGCTTTGAATCGCTGCCTCGGCACACAAACTCGCGAGCTTGTGTGCGACAGCTCCCTGAGAGGCCATCGGAACAAGACTCTTGACCTTTGCTGTGTCATTTTAGGCTTCCATTTCTGCATTCTGACGGATTTGGAGTGTGGTGGCGCGGTTCATCCGCGCCTTCTCGGGCCGGTACAAGACCCGCCCCTACGGGCGCCAAATCCCAGTCACTGAACACCAAACAATATCAAAGCGCGTTCTTGCATTCGCACCCGATTTGAATGTAGCGGCGGGATTTATCCCCGCCTCCCAGCCATGTACAAGACCCGCCCTTACAGGGTCACAAACCTTGGTGACCGAACGCTAGACAATATCAAAGCGCAAAACATAAATGTTCAGAGCGGTTTTGGATTTTGGATTTAGAGATTGGGATTGGTTTACTACTTGGTCCCCTGAATTCAGGATTTGAAGCGGAGCGACTCTGCTATCTGGCCCTCGTTCAGGATGCTGAAGGGGGCAGCTTTACGCTGCCCCCTTGTGTTTTCATCGGCAACCGAGCACAAGTCTTACGTCACCGTTACCGCGTTACTCCGCGGCACCTGCCAATACCTCGGCTATGCCCCGGAGCAAGTCGCCTAGAGACGTGCCCAAATCCGCCATTCCCAGGAACGCATCCATGACGTATTCGACAAGGCCAGCGACTCCGTCCAGCGCCGCTGCCGTAATCTCAACGCCTATGACGCCCAGCTCGTCAGACCAACCTCCCAGGTTCGCAGCCATCTGTCCCGTAGTGGCACAAACAGCTTTGCCCATGATGTCTGAGACACCGAGCAGCGTCCACATGACACCTCCAGCCAGTGTCTTGGTTGTTCTGTCGGGCAATGGGATGGCGTCGGGCGGCGTCCACTCACAGCACTCGTCGTCCTGGGCTGCTACGGCAACAGGCACTATGAAAGTGACCAGTAACGCAAGGACAATACCTATACTGAGTAGTTTTCTCACCTGATCCTCCTTTCAAGGCTCTTCGCCCGTTTTATCATTATCAATTCTCCTAGCACTCGCATGCTGTCCGTCCTGTCGTATATGTTTAGGCAGATACAATCGCGGAAACGCTCATCTGATATGCCCATTAGTTTGTCTCCGACCATAAAGCGTAGCTCCAATTCAGTATGGCGAAAACTGGGTCAATGAAGCCCACCCTCACCGCTGTTCTTAGAAAGTCATGTTGCCAGATAATGCTGGCTATGGGAGGACTGATTTCGTAGTAGACAGACACGAGTTCAGCGCCCAGACCGCTGGGCAGCAAGACCACGTCCCTGAACTCTCTGAGGAGGTTTATCTCCTCTGCCGTATCAGTGCCGTAGGCTGCCGTGGCGATGAAACACGGGAGTGGGAATGGGAATGGGGACCCGTCCGGGAGCGCAGAAATAGTCAGGTTGAAGTCGTAATCTATTTCTCCGGACACCCAGGAGGCCGTCTGGCTTGCCTGGACGCCGGCGACTGTGAAACTGACTATCTTGCCCTCATCACCATATTCACCCGGCACCAGCAGTTGGTATGCACTCGTATTGGTCACGGTCGTCTCGGCCTTCTTGACGCCCTCCAGAAAAGCCTCCACCACTGTCCCCGCCGGCACTGACCCGCTCGAGGTGCCTACCGTTCCAGAGAAGAAGTGGGGAAGTTGTGGCGGAAACTCATCATCCTGGGCGTAGGCCGGCACGAGGCCGACCAGCAGGACCAGAGCCAGCAGGAGCCCCAAGGCCCCGGCCAGCCTTCCGGCCCTTCGTCTTCTCCAGTCGCTTCCAGCTATCTGCTTTTTCACTATTCCATCACAGCGGTCCCTCATGGGAAGGACCTAAACCCTAATTTCGCCATATATCTCCTGCGGCTCGGACCACCCACACGACGGGATCAACCAGGAACTCCCGGACCAGAGTCCTCAAGAAGCTGCTCCCTGATATGAAATCCGCGATGGGAGGGCTGAGCTTGTAGTACAGGCCAACCAATTGAGAGCCCGCAGCGCTTTCCAGCAATACGCCGTCCCGGAATTCCCGCAGGACATCGAGTTGTCCTGCAGTCGCACTTCCGTAGGCGGCGGTGGCAATGAAGCACCCAGTAGTAGTCTGAATGACCTGGAAGGTGGCGGTGACAATCACATCCTGACCGGGCATGGTGAAGGTGGTCGCCGTGGTGTAGGCATTGGCCAATGACCCGGCCGGCGCTGCCCAGCCCGCAAACTGATAGCCTGATGCGGCTATCGCCTGTAGGCTGACAACTTCACCTTCATTGTAAGGAGACGCCCCGGTGACATCATACGCCGTCCCGCCCATGATAGGGGACGCTGCCATGGCCAGGGTGTACT
>CAYFSE010000187.1:0-2034 GCA_964345725.1 uncultured Dehalococcoidales bacterium | reverse complement strand
GGCCCTCCCAAGATCATGGCGGCGAAGCCGATGCCGGGAAGAGAGACTCCCTGCAATGACGGTGCGTCCTGAGCAGACGCTCCTTAAGCCCGGGCAGACTCGCTGAGATGTAGAGTCAGACGGCTTGAACGGACTCTGTGATGGATTTGGCGTCCGCCTGTCCAGATCGGGGTAGGACGACCGAGGTGTTGCTAACCACCATGGGAGCAGGGGTTTTCACCGTTTTGTTGCGGTAATTTCGCTGCATCCAGCCAGTCCTCCAAACCAACATTCAAGTGTAGATTTCTGGCCTTCAATTGGGAAAGAAATTCCCACGGGTTCCATTTGAGAGCTCGGCAGACTTCTACTTGGCTCAATTCCCTGCGCAGGTATTTCTCCAGTAGTCGATCTTCCTTGTCGCGGGAGAACCCCTTCTTCAGAACCTCCCTTAAATAAGCTGAGCGGTCTAACTTCAACTCCTTGACAAAGTGGTTGATCTCATTCAAAAGATCTTCGGGGGTCCTTATGGTTGTTGGTTTCTGCATGCTTTTCCTCCGTCAAAGAGACCAACGCAGTAGTCTTGTTTGTCCGCGAAAATGGGATCACCCCGTCTCCCGTGGTTCATGGCATGGTACCATGCACCCAGGTACTCTATCCGTAATAGCCAAGACATGCCTCAATTCATAGCGTGGATACGCCATAAGAGTCAAGAGCAGACCCCTTTATCGAGATGGGGTCGATTATTCTAAGATCCATGATGTGGCGCCGCACCCAGCCCACATTGTCAAGGCGCGCGGGGTTGATATAGAGGAATCCACGCTCATGTGGTTGGAAGCCACTTCGGGGAATCTAGCGGTTCGCCGTGGACCAGCCTTTTATTTTGAGTCAGAATGTCAGGAAGCCGAGGCACGAGAGGGGGTAAGCGAGGCCGAAAAGGTTATGGAATTTCGAATGGAGTTCCTTAGGAAGCTCCGCGGGAGTTGACACCGAGAGCGGAATAGGGCCAGAATGGCTTCCTCCAGAAGCCGTCTCTTTTCGAAGGTTTTATTCTAATCGGCTTCTTGACAGATAAGTCTATTTTGTCTATCATTGTATACTGGAGGTCGGACCTATGCCAGACAAAGTTTTCATCCGTGGCATACCTGATGACTTGTGGCGAGCTATCAAGGCCCGTGCGAGTCTCGAAGGAATCACCGTTTCACAGGCTGTACAGGTTGCTATTCGAGCCTACCTGTCCGGAGTGAATCCTAATGCTTCATCTCGCTCTTCAGATCCATGGCGCGGAATTGTCGCTCTGGGGGCAAGTGGTCGTTTGGATGTTTCGGAACGCCACGATCACTACCTGGCTGAAGCTAACAACGACAAGTAAGTAGGTAGATCAGGAGATGGAAGCCCTGTGGACTCAGTTTTTGTCGACACCTCCGCCCTCTATGCCCTAGTCGACCGTGATGACGGCCACCACAAAGAGGCAATATCGATCGCACAAGGACTCAGGGAGCAGGGTTCACAGATTTTGACGACAAATTACATCGTTGCAGAGACACACGTCCTTATCCTTTCTCGAATCGGTCATCATGTAGCTAGACGTTGGCTACGGGATTTGTCCCTGCTGCAATACCAAGTAACAGAAGATGATCAGGCTGCAGCAAAGGCTCTTATTCTCACGCATACCGACAAGGACTATTCCCTGACGGATGCTACGTCATTTAGCTTGATGAGACGTCTTGGTATAACCCGTGCATTCGCGTTCGACGACCACTTCGCCCAGATCGGTTATGAAATGCTTACGGCCTGATGCATTGTAACTGGGGAACCCCGGAGATCCGAGAAAAAGACATCTACCGTGATCGGAATCAGACTTTATTGTTGAGTTCTCTGGCTAATTCCTGCACCCATACCTTCAAAAAGTGCCTCTAGGCCCCGGATTGCTCTTCTCTAAAGCCTTCCGCCGCTGTGCCCACCTCATCAATCTCAACGAGCCCTTTGTGGTGAGACGCCGCGTCACCGATGATCACGGCTGCGTGACCCTCATTGTAGCCTACGTGGATACAAGGC
>CAYFSE010000186.1:0-3263 GCA_964345725.1 uncultured Dehalococcoidales bacterium | reverse complement strand
GCGAAGCATGGTCACTCGAATCGAGCTTCAAGGCACAGAAACTGAGGGCACAGCTGTCAGCTGGGAACAGGTCGTCACGGGACTGACCGAAGAAGGAAACCAGCATGTTCAGAAGCTTCGGCAGTCTGAATTCACAACAATGCTTTCGCATTTTCAGGAATTGCTTCAGCACTATCTCGCCAGCGGCAAAGCGGTCAGCTCATGACGTCGGATTGCCGAACAATTTCCAGCTTGCTCTCTATGCGTTTGGCTGGTGGTATAATCGAATTAAGAGAGGGTATCTAGGTGGCTAACGTTCTTAATGTGATTCAACCATATTGGTATGCAAATACTTGGGTGTTTGACGATGCCTCCAAGGGACTAGAGAAAGAACCCCTTGAGGGACGCTTTGAGGCAGAGCTGAGAGAGATAAGGGCGCTGGCACGCCTAGTAGGGGGAGGGGTAACGAAGATGATTGACTACATTGTCAAAGATATCCCTAATGCTCGTGAAGGGTTCATATTGCTCTTCTCTTCACAGCCCTTTACTGGCTATCAGGTGGAGCTTAACAGGGTAGCAGAGGAGGAAGGTGGGTGCTTGTACAGGGCAAAGGACTATAATGCAGAGACCTGGTTATCTCCTGCACTGTTTAGGCACTTTGAAACTACACCAGAGGCACTCTATATGAAAGCAGAACCACGATGTGCTGAATATGACCCAGCGGAGATGGTGGCTCCGGAGGGCAGGATAGAGAAGCTAGAGCAGATGGCAGATACGCTGACACTGGAGAATGACCTCTTGAAAAGAGCGAAAGACGATTAGTGGTCTCCAAGATTGGCTGGTGATATGACCGAAGCAGGACGGAGCTGAAGTGAAACGAGTCGCAGGCTACATTCTTTCGGTAATTGCCCTCGTACTCGATATCCCGCTTCAAGTAGGTATCGCTGTCTATGGGCTTGTCTATGCAATACGAGCCTTTATGGACGGTAATATCTTAATCGGGATAATAGCTATCCCAATAACAGCAGTTTGTGTGGCTATCGCTCATTTTGCTGTTGGTCGGGTATTGACGCCTCTGAATAGTTTAATCGCACTACTGTTGAGCAAGCCCGACGTTGAGACAACCTCTCGTGAGCAATGGGAATGGCAGAGAAAACAAGCCGAAAAAGGATATCTTGACAGAAGACGGTCCATAAATGACGCGGACATCGAACATATAAAGGATTCGTTGCGACACCCTTGAGTATTCTCAAGGAATGGCGTTAGAAGAAGCAGACGAGGAAAGGTAGCTCCAGAGTTCTAAGGCTGACTGAATCCTTCTACGAGCCAATCATATCCCCGTTGGGCATAGGTAGCACGAATGTCTCCAGGGTACCCCCCTTGCCCTGTGAACATGTAGCTTCGGACTCCTGTTTGTTACACGGAATTCCTATCGTGATTGTTTGCCATGTACACCTGTAGAGCATCATCAAAGGACAATGACCTGCTATACCGTTCAATCATCACGATACTTTCCCAGCCCCCTAGAGCCTGTACAATACGGGTGGAGAGTCCTAACTTCAGGTTGTGAGCAGCCATTCCCCTTCTGAAGCTGTGGGGATTGCACTTGATACGAGTCCCCGTACTTAGCCTCTTTAGCATCATCTGTATTCCGCGAGGGGAAACGTCAAAGCTACCATGACCATTGAACCATTGCCCGACCAGACGATCACGCGCTAGAGCCTTATGATAGCGGTTCCCTTTGCCCAGGACAACCACAGTGCCATCTTCCCAGTTGAAGTCGCTAGCCTTGACATTGGCAGCCCCGGATGGCCGTACACCACTGTAACAATCGACTTGAGATGGGAGCTAACACTATCGGGAGTCAAAGGATAGCCAAGGAACTTGGTGAGCGTATGTCGTTAGAACTCGATAGTCCTCGTGCTACTACCTTCAGCACGAGAAGAGATGAACTTCTCCAGGAACTCGGTTGTGAGCTTTTGAAGCTGGTAGCTTGTGAACTTCTTAGCTTTGGAGTTGGTGGGCGGTAGAGGATTTGAACCTCTGCCCTCCTGTGTGTAAGACACTCAGGAGAGAAGGCGGGAACCGCGCGCCTCCTTTCAGGCAGATCTTAACGCACAGAAATACGACAGTCAATTACGCTGCCTAACTGCAGGTCCAGCCCCACGCCTTAGGAATGCTACTTCGATGAAAAGGCCAGCCGGGGAACAAATTACGCTGTTGTGACCCACTGAACAAAGCAAGTTATTGTTGGCTAGGTTGCACAGTACGCTATCTTGTTGGATAACTCTCTATCATCTTGTTTAGTCGCTATGAAACGAGGGAAAGTGTATTCAGGACAAAACAGGACAGGATAAGCAACATCATAGCATCGTACTAAGGATATATAGTGCTGCCACTATCGTCTTGATGGCGGGGCAAAGCTTATACCATATTGTTGACGTCCTGGCCCCTGTCATGCCAGTAAGTATGGCCATTACCAGAAGCATAGCGGCGCATGCCAGATACACAATACCAGCAGTCCTGTCATGGATTCCAACCGAGATGGTCACCAAAAGGGGAAGCACACCGAGAAAGATAAGGGTGAGACCTTCCGCAATTAACTCCATGGTCAATATCTTCCGGTTATCTTCTGATATTGCGCCAAAACCATTGGCTATAGCTTTGGTAGGGATAACATGGGCTATCCCCCACAGGATGATAACAATAGAGCCGATGTACACGAGTGTTTCATTCATAATGTGATATCTCCTTTACTGTCAACTGACATTTCCCACTTCAGCTCAGAAAGAGGCATCCTGACTCCTGTTGAGCTTGTTGCCGATAGTATATCCGTGGCATCTGGTTGTCAAGCTGCCTGTTGCTGCCGCGCTAGCAGACTCAATCAAATGAGTGATTGTTGAACAAAACCGCGAAATGTTCATTGACAGCGCCCCGCTATTAAGATTGTGTAAGCAACGTAGCACAAATACCTTTTAGCTGCAGGGTGGCCGCAGATTTGGCGTAGAAACGTAACTTAACGCCAAATCGTGCAACCGGGGCGCATTGCACAAGATTAGAGTGCTTAGTGCAATTGTCTATAGGACTCAAGCCAGGAGTTTACTGCCCGCCTTGAAAGTGGACAGCTTTCAGATAGTGACGATAGAATAAGATTAGAGAAAAGCGTGGGCTACCGTTCAACGGATACGAAATCTGGTCACTGCCAGTATTGTGGTAAAAAGGCGCCTCTTATTTCTCAAAGCCTGGGGCTATGTCTCAATTGCATCCGAGAAGACTTCTCCAAT
>CAYFSE010000185.1:0-3632 GCA_964345725.1 uncultured Dehalococcoidales bacterium | reverse complement strand
GGGAGCAGCTCATGCCGCCGATGGCTATGCTCGAGCCACTCATAGGGCCGGTGTGTGTATAGCGACTTCGGGCCCCGGAGCTACCAATCTGGTTACCGGTATTGCCTGCGCCTACATGGATTCCGCACCGATGGTAGCTATAACTGGCCAGGTAGCCAGATCTGGTATTGGCAGGGACGCCTTTCAAGAGATGGATATTACAGGTATCACCATACCAATCACCAAACATAACTACCTTGTCACCGACGTTGGCGAGCTGGCTAGAACTGTCAAAGAAGCCTTTCACATTGCCCAGACGGGAAGGCCAGGACCTGTGCTTGTTGACATACCGCGGGATGTCCAGCAAGAGCAGACAGACCTTGTTTATCCTGATAAGATTGACTTGCCCGGCTATAGAGTTATCTCTCGCGGGCATCAAGCTCAAATCAAGAAGGCAGCCAAGCTCATTAACGAGGCTGAGCAGCCTGTTGTCATCGCTGGCCGGGGCATAATTATCTCCCAGGCCTATGATGAGTTCAGGGAATTTGCCGAGAAAGCACAACTACCAGTAACTCACACGCTTCTTGGCTTGGGCTCTTTCCCTGGGGATCACATACTTGATCTGGGCATGATGGGGATGCATGGTACACCCTGTGCCAATATGGCAGTGCAGAACGCCGATCTCCTTATCGCTGTTGGCATGAGATTTGATGACCGCGCTACCGCGAATACCGAAGAGTTTGCTCCCAAAGCGCGCGTTATTCACATCGATATCGATCCCGCGGAGATTGGAAAGAACATTCCCACCGAGGTTCCAGTAGTCGGGGATATAAAAAGCGTGCTGACAGCCCTTAATGAGGACATTGAAAAGAGGGAGCATGTGGTTTGGCTTTCGCAAATAGAACAGTGGAGGTGTGAGTATCCATCGCTAGAAATCAGGCAAAGCGAAGAGGTATTGCCTCAATACATCATCAGTCAAATCTACGAGGCCACACGAGGTGATGCTTTGATAGTTACTGGGGTTGGGCAGAATCAAATGTGGGCGGCACGATATTTCGTTTATACCAAGCCAGACAGTCTTGTCTCTGCGGGAGGTCTGGGTCCGATGGGATTCGAGCTACCCGCAGCCATGGGAGTTAAGATTGGACGTCCCGAGGAGGTTGTGTGGTGCATCGCCGGCGACGGCGGCTTTCAGATGACTATCCAGGAGCTGGCCACCATAGCTGAGGAAAACGTTGCTGTAAAGATAGCTATCATGAACAATGGGTATTTGGGCATGGTAAGACAGTGGCAGGAGCTATTCTACGGACGGCGCTACGTTTGCACGAAGCTCTTGAATCCCGATTTCGTCAAAATTGCCGAGGCGTACGACATTCCTGGCGTTAGGGTGAGACGCAGAGAAGAAGTCATTCCGGCTATACAGAAAGCTATGGAGTGCCCTGGAGCTTTTCTAATAGACTTTCTTATTGAGCCCGAGGAGAACATCTATCCCATAGTGCCACCAGGAGAATGCCTGGCCAGGTTTTTTCAGCCATCGAAGCTGGAAGTGTCGGAGGGTAAACTGTAGGCACAAAGCAGGAGGTGCTGGCCAATATCAAGACTTGAAGCTCCGATACATAGAGGCGCAGGTGCGTTGAATTTGGAGATTCGGAATTTGAATTTGTTTAGGGTTAGGGTATTAGGATTTGTAGTTTGTCTATTGGGGGCAAAGTGACTGATACAAAACATACCTTGGTAGCCTTGGTGGAAGATAAGCCAGGAGTGCTTAATCGAGTGGCTAGTCTGTTCCGACGGCGCTCCTTCAATATTCAGAGTCTTGCCGTAGGTGGGAGCGAACATCCCGGGTTATCTCGTATGACTATTGTAGCCGTCGGCGATTCTGCTCAAATAGAGCAGGTAAGGAAGCAGTTAGAAAAGTTGATCAACGTGGTGAAAGTCTCTGACATAACGGAAGAAAACATGGTGACCAGAGAATTGGCCTTGATCAAAGTGAAAACTACTGCCTCGACAAGAAGCGAGATTATGCAAATCGTGGGCGTTTTCCGGGCTAACATAGTTGATGTTGCTCCAGGTTCGCTGACAGTGGAGGTGACCGGCGACCAAGACAAAGTAAATTCTCTGCTCAGCCTCCTTCGCGACTTCGGTATCAAGGAAGTTTCTCGGACCGGCAGGATAGCCTTGACCCGCGGAAGTAGTTCCTAACTGGTACGCAATAGCTGGCAACTCAAGGTTAATACAGGAGGAATTATGGCTAAGATTTATTATGACAAGGATGCTAACCTGAATCTGCTCAAGAGAAAGACAATTGGCATTGTCGGCTTTGGAAGTCAAGGACATGCCCATGCCCAGAACCTAAGAGACGGCGGCTGCCAGGTTGTCGTGGCTGAATTACCGGGCACCCAAGCTTGGAAAGCAGCGAGAAAAGCCGGTTTTGAAGTAGCTCCGGCGGCTGACTTAGCGAAGAAGGCAAGTATAGTTGTTATGTTAGCTCCAGATACCGTGCAACCGAGAATCTATCGGCAGTCAATTGAGAAGGAGATGACCCGGGGCAAGACACTTATGTTCGCTCACGGTTTCAGTATCCACTTCTCTCAAATTGTGCCTCCAGCTGGGGTCGATGTTAGCATGATAGCGCCTAAATGTCCGGGGCATATGCTGAGAAGACTTTACACTGAAGGTTCAGGTCCTCCGGCGTTGGTCGCGGTCTACCAAGATGCCTCGGGAAAGGCAAGAGAGACAGCGCTGGCCTATGCCAAGGGGATCGGTTGCGCTAGAGCTGGGGTCCTGGAAACGACTTTTGCTGAAGAGGTTGAGACCGACCTGTTTGGCGAACAGACGGTGCTTTGCGGAGGAGTCTCTTCTCTGATAAAAGCTGGCTTTGAGACATTGATAGAGGCCGGATATCAGCCGGAGATTGCCTATTTTGAGGTCTGCCACGAGCTGAAGCTGATTGTTGACCTTATACATCAGGGTGGTTTGGGTTATATGCGCTACTCGGTAAGTGACACGGCAGAGTATGGGGATTATACGCGAGGCCCGCGAGTTATTGACGATCTGGTCAAGGAAGAAATGAAACAAATCCTGGCCGAGGTTCAGGATGGCAGCTTTGCTACGGAATGGATTTTGGAGAACCAAGCTGGTCGCCCCAGCTTCAATGCTATTAAAAGGATGGAAACAGAGCATCCCATCGAGGTGGTTGGCAAGAAGCTTAGAAGTATGATGCCCTGGCTGAAGGGCTAGGTGTCATTCGGGGCAGCCTGCCACAATACACCACCGCAGGCTTCTGGAGATTTTTTGCGGAACATGGTGGCAGCCTCGTACACACAGGCCGGTGGCAGATAGTGAATTTCTATTGGCGCTATGTTATGATAGTAGAACCAAGGTGGGAGGCGCGGCGATGCTGTATTGTCAACACTGCAAGAAGAAAATAGATGAAGATTTGGTGTTCTGTCCTAAATGCCGGGAAGTCCTGGTTGAAGAAGAGATAGAATGGCAGGATTTTGCCCTCCAGCGGGAAGTTGAGGAGGCGAGAGATAGGGCAAACATGTATGTCATCTCGGCAATAGTTCTGGTGACGATGGGGATGGTGGGCAGTGGTGTCCTTTTTGCTTCATCGAGTCTCCTTGGCCTCTTTGGAATTGTGCTTGTTTGCT
>CAYFSE010000184.1:0-6777 GCA_964345725.1 uncultured Dehalococcoidales bacterium | reverse complement strand
TTCCTTATGTTCTTCGGCAGAGCAGTAAGGGGTGTCGGATGCTGGGTGAATATTCTGAAAACCTTGAAATCGAACAGGAAGTCATCGGGCGTCCGCTCTGCCCACAGATAGCTGTTCCTCTCGTTGGGCAATGCATAGTAGCTGCTGTCCACTTCGACTATATCGAACTGACTGGCGTAGTATTGTAGGCGGGCTTCGGCCGAGCGCGCAGAATCGGGATAGAAACGCCCGGAACTCAGCAGTGTCGGATCAGTCCATGAACAGGTGCCTACCCGGATTCTTGCCATTTCACTCCTTGAGACTGTCATTTTACTGGCGGTGCGAGCTTGAAGCAACACAAGGCCTGCCGGCACTGAACGAGATAGCTTGCGTGCGATTCATGCCGAGGATATTTGTTTTTCCCATTCGTCATGAGGTCGAATTAGCTTGTCAGCGATGATATTCAGGGTATCATTTTGCCTCTGGATTGTTCCTTGGACCAGGACCAATGGCTCGAGCTTGAAGATTTGTCGGTGCCTGCAGTAGACGTCTGGTTTGATTATTACGTTTAACATGCCTTCCTCGTCCTCCAGCGTCATAAAGGCAAAACCTTTAGCAGTGGGCGGCCTTTGCCTGGTGATGACATAGCCAGCTGTGCGTACTCGAGCGTTTGAGGGAAGCCGGGCAATCTCGTAGCTTTTGAGCAAGCCATCTCTGGATATGCCCTTTCTGAGAGCATGCATCGGGTGATATTTTGTAGATAGTCCCTGCACTTCGTAATCGGCTTTCATCTCCTCAAGGTCGGTAAGGTCAGGCAGGGAAACCCTGGTATCGCCAAATTCTAGAGGCAGTTCTGTTGGGCTCTTCTTTTCTAAATGACCAAGTCGCCATAATAATTGTCTTTTCTGGCAGCCAAAGGAATCAAAGGCGCGGGCGAGGATAAGGTTTTCTACGGGCTTTCTGGCCAGTCCAGTCCTGAAATAAAAATCGTCGAAAGAAACATAAGGGGCGCTCTGCCTCTCGGTCAGTATCCTGCTCAGGGCTTTCTCCCCGACTTCCTTTATGTACCTGAAACCAAGTCTGATCCTTGGGCTTCCCTCAGGACAGGTCTTGCCGCCTTCGATAGTGCACCTGTCGCTGCTTTTGTTGATGTCTGCGGGCAGAACTTCTATGCTGTGTCTTTTAGCATCCCGCACAATCACCTCTGGCGAATAGAATCCCATGGGCTGGTTATTGAGCAAAGCGCAATAAAACTCGACTGGATAATATCTCTTTAACCAGGCGGACTGATAGCATAAGAGGGCGAAACCGGCAGCATGGCTCTTGCAAAAGCCATACTCGGCGAACCCTTCCAGGGCCTGAAATATGCGACTTGCCTTGTCATTATCTACCCCGTTTCCTTTCGCCCCTTCTATAAATCTTTGCCTCATCTCGTCCATCGCCCTTTTCGGTTTCTTGCGAGTCATTGCCCTCCTCAAGGAGTCAGCCTCGCCCGGTGTGAAATCGGCTATGGCGGTAGCCACCTGAATCACCTGTTCCTGGAACAGGATTATTCCCAGTGTCTCTTCGAGTATCGGCTTAAGCTTTGGGTGCAAGTAAGTTACCTTTTCCAAATGTTTCCTTCTTCTAATATAGGGATGGACCATGTCTCCCTGGAGGGGGCCTGGTCTTACCAGAGCCACCTCAATGGTTAAGTCTTCAATGGAGTGTGGCTTCGTTTGCGGTAGTGTTTGCAGTTGAGCCCGGCTTTCTACCTGGAACACACCTATGGTATCGCCCCGGCAAATCATGTCGTAGACCTCTCTGTCATCCAGGGGCAAGCTATCCAAATCGAGCTTTGTCTTGTGGTTTTCCTCCGCCAGCTGGCAAGCCTCGTGAATAAGCGATAGCATTCTTAAGCCAAGGAGGTCTACCTTTATCAGTCCGGAATCGGCGATGTCGTCTTTATCCCATTGACATACTATTCTCCCCGGCATAGTAGCTTTCTCCAGGGGCACAATCTCGCTCAGAGTGCGGGATGAGATGATCATGCCTCCGTTGTGAATGGATAAATGCCTGGGAAAATCGGCAATTTCTCGGCAAAGGGAGGTAAATTGCTGCCAGGGAGCGGAACTGAAGTAGCTTTCGAACTCCTTGAGACATGCCAGGTCCTGTTCTATACCCTTAGCATCATACATTGAAACGGATTTTGCCATCCTATCAATGAGATCGGGCGGCATTCCCAATGCCTTGCCGACCTCTCTTATAGCATTCTTTGCCTGGAAGGTAACATAAGTGCAGACCATAGCAACATGCTCTCGTTCATACTTCTCATAGACGTATTGGATGAGCTTTTCTCTGTGGGCTGTGGAGACATCTATATCAATATCGGGAACGGATGACATTTCCTCGTTCAGAAACCTGCCCAGGAATAGCTTGTTCTTGATAGGATCCACCCTGGTTATGCCCAGGATATAAGCCACAATAGAGTTGGCCGCCGAGCCCCTTCCCTGGGCGGGAATGCCGTTTCTTTCAGCATAATCCATGATGTCCCAGACAACGAGGAAATATCCTGATAAACCCAGTTTCTCTATCAGCTTGAGCTCATAATTGACCTTGGCTTCTATCCCAGGGTTCATGGTTGCATATTTTTTGTGCATTTTCTGCCAGCATAGCTTGGCTAGATAGCTGGCAGCAGTCTCGCCTTCAGGCAGAGGGAAATCTGGAAAGCGGTACTGTGAAAAATCTAGATTGGCGCTGCATTTCTCAGCTATGATAGTGGTATTAGAAATCGCTTCGGGGTAGTCCTGAAAAAGCTCTGTCATTTCTTTTGATGATTTGAGGTGGAACTCGGAGTTCAGTCTTAATGTGTCGCATTTATCTAAGGTCGTTCGATTTCTGATGCAAGTGAGGACGTCGTGAAGCCTGTGGCCTTCTGTCGTAGCGTAATGGACATTGTTGGTGGCAACGTAGCTCAGGCTGAGTTCTCTAGCCAGCTCTACCAGAGCATGGCAGGTCCTTTTGTCTTCAGGGTATAGATTGTTCTGAAGCTCTATGTAGAAGTTCTCCTGACCAAAAATATCAACATACTCTCTAGCTGCCTCTTGAGCCTTCTCTGCTCGTCCAGAGGCGGTCAAAGTGGTTATTTCTCCCTTTCGACAGCCAGCGAGGCAAATTAGATCGCCAGAGTACTGAGCAAGGTCTTCCTTATCAATAGCAGGACTGCCTTTCCTGTGCTCTAGTTGGGCTCTGGTTATCAGCCGGCACAGGTTGGAGTAACCTCTGTTGTTTTTCGCCAGCAGTGTAATGTGGCTTCCATTTTTTTGCGTCATCTCCGCTCCAATAACAGGCTTGAGCCCGGCGGCAAGACAAGCTTTATAGAAGGGGATAATTCCGTATAGCCCATCATGGTCGGTCAGGGCTAGAGCGGGCATACCAATGTCTGATGCGCGAGCCACTAAATCCTCCGGATGGGATGCACCATCGAGGATAGAAAAATTGGAATGGCAGTGAAGCTCAACGTAGTTATTCATGATGACTGCATTTTCTTGGCTTGTAACTCATGCACTAAGGCACGAGTGTCAACATTTTTAGTCGTATATGCGTTGCAAATACCAGGCACCGGTAGGCAGATCCCGGTATATTTCACAGACAATGCCCTTCACAGTCCTGACTCGGTAATATTCCCTATGGGTTCCACCCTGCCAAATCTCTGATTTGGCGGGGGACCCGGGATCCCCACAGGATTGAAGATCTTGCGGGGTATTAGTCGCTCTCTTCCACCATTCTCGGGACACTCGCCACTGTTCGCATATTTCTTCAACACCTTCCTTTCCGCCCTTATATGAAAAAGCAATAGGCCTGTGCTGGATGTCTTCCTTGACCTCCAGCGTTATGGCCTCGTGAAATAGCTTGCTCATGTCTCTTTGATATCAAAGTTAGCGAAGGAAAAAGAATCTTCCGGTAGCAGGCATCTCTCTTTGTATAGCACCTGCTTAACTATCCCCTTGCCGTATCTTTGTTGAAGCTGACTTATTGCCGTTATCAGTTTCCCCCAATGTTTTACCTGCGCGTCGAGAAACGAAGTCTGTTTTCCCTCTTCAGAGCAAAAATCGGTTAGGGTTAGTGTTATTTTCTCAATAAGAGACGCAAATCTTGCCCTCTCCAGGTAATGCTGCAATTGGCGTAGCATCACTTCCTTGGAGCATGTTGCTTCTTTGAAATGGAACGTTCGTTTAACCGTATCACCGTTGCTGAAAGAAAGGCACATAGTCAAGCGGCGACAGCATTGCCAGCTCTGTTTTAGCTGCCCTGCCAGACTGTTCAAGAGGTCACCGGCTCCATTTAAAACAATAATGAGAACTTCCGCCGGCGGCTCAAAGAACACCTCGCCTGTGAGGGCTTCCGGCATCTTCCAGGGCATAAGCTTTGAGGAGTCAATGCCATTTGCCAGTTCCCATAAGATTTGACCCTCTCGTCCAAATTGAAGCTTGACTGCCCCGATTGGCAATTTTGCTAGCTCGTCCATTTTGTAGATGCCAAAGAGTTTGAGCCTTCTCAGTGATTCAGGCGAGGCTGGCAGCAAATCTACAGGTAAATTTTGTAGAAATCTCCTTTCCTTGCCATCTGGAACTACAAGGCACTCATTGGGTTTGGCGACTTGACTGGCTACCCGGGCCACAAATATATTTGAGGCAATGCCAGCGGATGTATGAAGGCCGGTCTTCTCCTCCATAATTTCCATGGTCTCTTTTATAAAAGCGAATTCGTCCAGTTCTAAAGTGGTGTCCAGGAGTGCACAAGTCTCAGCTCCCAATGCTACCACCGGGGTGTATTGGGCAAGGCAGTTTAGGACATGGGTGAAAGCAGCATTGTATTTATCCTCAGCCAGAGGCAAAAATATTGCTTGAGGACATAAAGCGTAAGCCTGGCGTAAAGGCATACCTCTCTTAGCACCTTGTTCCATTGCCTCTTCTGAGGCGTCGTGAACATCCTTTAGCTGGTAAGGGAAGCCCCCGATGATAATCGGCTTACCTGACAGTGCATCGTTATCCTTCACTTCGACCTGAACGGCAAAGTTGGGAAAGAAAATACAGCCAATCCTCATTATTCCCGCTCCCTGGGGATTAGGTGATTAGCGACTGAGCCTTCTGAGTACAGCCACCACCTTTCCCTGCACCTCGATATTCTGGGGCTTTACGTAGATGGGCTTCATTTGCTTATTTGCTGGCTGAAGTCGAATGCGTCCCTGTTCCCGGTAAATCTTTTTTAGAGTTACCTCTTGTTCATCTTTGAGCCAGACAGCTACCATTTGCCCATTTTCAGCGGTTGGCACAGCTTCCATGACCACGGTGTCTCCATCATCGATAAGAGCATCAACCATGGAAGTCCCCTTTATCTTAAGGGCGTAGATATTGCTCTTATTTCCTATCATATCTGCAGTTAGCTTAAGCGCCTCCTCGGGCGGAGTAGTCCAGGTATCTGAACTTGGCACGGGAATTGGCTTTCCTGCGGCAATTGCCCCCAGGAGTGGCACTTCGACAACATCCTTTTCTATTAACTGGATGCTTCTAACCACCTGAGGGTCGCGATGAATACGGCCTTCTTTTTCAAGAGTATTGAGGTGATGCTGGACCACAGATGTGGAACTAAGGTTGCACCCCTTGAGAATGTCTCTAACAGTGGGCGCATAACCCCTTTCATCGAAAGAATTCCGTATGAATTCAAGAATCCTCTCTCTAACCTCGGGCTTCTTCATAATAGCCTCCTATTACATTTATATTTAACGAATGTTCTATAGAACAAGTGTATCAATTGAGGTGATGGGTTGTCAAGACCCCGGGAAAAGCAGCCGAAATTTTCTCAGCTAGAGGTTAGATATACTGCTCTACTTGCCAGCCTCTCCTGAGTCTAGCGTTGCCCAAACGAAGCACTAGATCGCCACACCATAGGTAACAATCCAAGTTAATTTGCAGTTTTACCCGCAAGTGTACTTTGAACCTTTATCTCGCCGCCTATTTGCCCATAGAGCCAGTGCCACTGAAACCAGCGTCAGCAAGCCTATTATAGCCCTCTTCTCGACCGGAGTGGCATATGAAATGCCGTCCTACAGCTGAGGCGAGATTCTGAGCCCTGACTTGTCGGGGCTCAGAATGACACCCCTTAATGGGGTTACCGCCCCCAGCAGTGCTGGAGATGGTGAGTTTATACTAGGGCACGGCCTCGATCAGATTCCATTTGGGAAGCTCGATCTCGGCGCCTGCGGCGACCACGGTGCCGTCCGACTTAAGCCCCACTGTGTGCTTCCAGCCCGCGGCGACCTGAGCGATGTCCGTCCAGCCGCCGACATCGCGCTGCCCATCGACGTTTTTTCCCACGGCGACCACGGTGCCGTCGGACTCAAGCCCCGCCGTGTGAGCGACGCCTGCGGCGACCTGGGTGATATCCGTCCAGCCACCGACATCGCACTGCCCCGAGACGTTCCAGCCGACGGCGACCACGGTGCCGTCGGACTTGACCCCCACTGTGTGCAGCATACCTGCGGCGACTTGGGCGATGTCCGTCCAGCCGCTGACATCGCACTGCCCTTGGGAGTTGTCTCCCACGGCGACCACGGTGCCGTCGGACCTAAGTCCCGCTGTGTGATAATAGCGTGCGGCAACCTCGACGATGTCCGTCCAGTCGCCGACATTGGACTGCCCCTGCCAGTAGTTCCAGCCCGCGTCGACGACAGTGCCGTCGGACTCGAGCCCCACTGTGTGATACCAACCTGCGGCGACCTGGTCGATGTCCGTCCATCCGCCGACATCGCACTGCCCG
>CAYFSE010000183.1:0-2267 GCA_964345725.1 uncultured Dehalococcoidales bacterium | reverse complement strand
CAGCTCTTGACGCTTCTCTCACACGATACCGTCGTCGCCTCCGGCTCGATTTGTGAGGTGGACGAGAAAAAGTGTATGGGGTGTGGGCAATGTGTCTCTGTCTGTACGTACAGCGCCATTGAGTTGCGCGAGACCCGACAGGGCAAGAAGGCGGTCGTGAACCCCGTACTCTGTAAAGGGGATGGTCTCTGTAACGCCAAGTGTCCTACGGGGGCTATTCAACTCAAGCACTTTACCGATGAGGAGATCTGGGCTCAAATTGACGCGGCGGCCGAAATTGCATAAACCTGCTGCGAGTCAGACCAGTCTACAGAAGGAGGTGAGCGCGAATGGGTACAGCATTTGAATTCAAACCAAGAATTCTGGGCTTTGTCTGCCATTGGTGAGCTTATGGCGCTGCTGATAGGTCTGGAGTTTCCAGACTACAATATACAACTGAAGCGAGACTGATCCGCGTCATGTGTTCCGGCAGAGTCGACCTGGAATTTGTGCTCCGGGCTTTCTCAAATGGAATGGATGGGGTGTTTATTGGTGGCTGCCGTCTGAATGAGTGCAATTATATTACTCATGGAAATTACGATGCACTCAACATGGTGCTCCTGTGCAAAAGGATAATGGAACACATCGGCCTGAACCCTGAACGGTTGCGGATCGAATTTATGTCTTCTGCCGAAGGGATCCTTTTTGCCCAAGTGATGGGAGAGTTTGGCAACGAGGTGAGGGAGCTGGGACCTCTCGGAAAAGCCGAAGGAATAGATCAGAATGGGTTAAAGGCCAAACTTGCAGAAATTACAAAGTTGGTCCCATACATCAAGATGGTGAAGGACGAAAAGCTGGCCTCGCGTCTTGAGAACCCAGAGGATTATGACTCCCTTTTCACCACAGACGAAATAGACAGGTTATTCAGCGAAGTCATCTCGTACTATATCGCGCCGGAAAAGTGCCAGGCCTGTGTGATTTGCGCCAGGAGATGCCCTGTAGAGGCGATTACAGGTGCCAAGAACCAGGTCCACGTCATTGATCAAGAGATATGCATCAAGTGCGGAACCTGCTTCGAAGTTTGCCCCACCAGATTTGATGCGGTGACCAGGATCATCGGCCGCCCTGTCCCACCTCCTATCCCTGAAGAAAAAAGAGCGGTCGTCAGAAAAGAGTAAGGAATCAGTGATCAGGGACTCAGTAATCAGGTTTCCTGATTCCCTGGTTCCCTGATTCCCCGATTACTCATTCCCTAATCAAAGGGGAGGATAGGTTTTGCCATCCCGAGAAGTATTCTGGAACATACAATACAGTTATGTAATGTACATATTGAATGCCATCGCCGTAGCTTTTTTGGTGTTCAGTATCTACCGGCGCTATAAGCTATGGCGTCTGGGGAAGCCGGATGACCGCTCTGGGAACATAGTCAGAAGAATAGGGGTTTTCATCCGCACCATGGTTGTGGATGTTTTGGCCCACCGGCGCTTTCTTCGCGATCCCTACGCCGGGATGATGCACCTTATGATCTTCTGGGGTTTTGTCATCCTCCTTTTGGCTGCGGCTATTGATGCTGTAACCCATTTCGCCAATCGTCATATCATTGGTACTCCCTACCTGTGGTTCTCACTCATCTCAGATATTGGCGGGCTCCTGGTGCTTATCGGGATCATTATGGCTGCCTACCGCCGTTACATTGCAAAACCCGAGAAGTTGCCCACCGTACTCGACGATGGCATCGGGTTGGCGTTGATGGCAGCGATACTGATTACGGGCTATATGGTTGAAGGGTTGCGGCAGGCCGCCACCGAATTAACCCTTCACCCTGACTGGGCAGTGTGGTCCCCAGGCGGATTTGTCTTCGCCAAAGTCTTTGCCGGCATGAGCCAGGATTCGCTCTTGTTCTGGCACAGGTTTTTATGGTGGTTCCATGCGGCGCTAACCATTGGCGCCTTCATTTACATTGCCCTGGTCTTTTCCAAATTGCAGCATATTCTCGTATCTCCGGTCAATATCTTTTTCCGTTCCCTGGGCCCCGTTGGAGTCCCTGCCCCCATCGACATCGAAACGATGGACGAATCGGATACGCTCGGTGTGCGGGAGATCAAAGACTTCACCTGGAAGCAGCTCCTCGACCTGGATTCCTGCACCAATTGCGGTCGCTGTGAAGATGCCTGCCCGGCGTGGGCGACGGACAAACCCCTGTCTCCACGGAAATTCGTGCAGGATCTCAAAGTCCACATGCTAGAAGCAGCGAACCAATCCGACAACGGCCCACCCCTGGTTGGCGA
>CAYFSE010000182.1:0-9280 GCA_964345725.1 uncultured Dehalococcoidales bacterium | reverse complement strand
ATTATGCACTGCGGTGATGATGTCCTCGTCAGAAGTCCGTCTAATTTCTGCCAGTTTTCTGATAACATCCTTTAGGAGTAATGGGGTCCCGACGGTCCCGGTAAGAGATTGTTTTCCTCCAGGGTTATCCGTTTCCGTAAGCATCAGTTCCGCTGGCAGAGATCTTGCGATATCCTGAACGTGCTGTGAAAGCAGCACTTCAACTCCGATGGTAAAGTAGAATCCGTTCTGTACCATTGCCTCAAGAACATGCCACGGGCCTGAATACCAGTGGATAATCACGCGCTGCGTATTGTACTTCTGCAAAAGCTGGAGGGCTTCGCTTTCTGCGCCCTTAGTGTGTACCATGACAATTCTTTTCTTCTTGGTTGCAGCTGTGAGGAAGTGTTCAAATACTTTTCTCTGATCATCGTATCGCGAAGTTTCGTTAACAAAGTAGTAATCCAGGCCAATCTCACCGATTATCGGACTCTCAGAAATAGCACAATCCAAATCGTTGAGACAGCCGACGTATTCGGAGGCATTCCAGGGATGTATACCGAAAACAGGTAAGATAAGGTCGGATGTCGCCGCCATTTTTTCATTCTGTTCGTATGAGGGAAGGTCCATGGAATTACTGATTGTGAAGATTCGGTGCTCTTTTATCTGCTCCAAAGCATACGCCAGATTCTCTCCATACCTATCGAGGTGACAATGAGCATCTATCAGCATCTGTCACTCCTCTATTCTGAACAAAGAAGAGCTTCCTCCAATGATAGTCTATGTGGAGATCCCTATGTTTGTCCAACAATCCTTGTTTGTGTAGAGGGATCACCCTACTGTGCAAGTCATGGGAGAGCTACTTCACACAATAATCCTAAACAGCAATCCTGATATCTGGTCCGAATATGATGACAATATCGGTTGAAGGGTGACAACGCAAGGTTTCCTGACTCTCTGACCCTACAGCAAGTCTTGTACAAGGCATACCAATCAAATATAATCAGCGGTAAACACTCGTGGACATAACGTACTTCGTTATCCAAGCCGTATTCTGGTTCTTCGGTTTCTTATTCCTGTTCCGTATTCCACGTTGCACAAGAAGCCACAGAGGAAGCACGGAACAGCGTCCCAGCATATCCGTAGTAATACCGGCTCGCAACGAGGCAGACTCACTTCCTATTCTTCTGGCGTCGCTGCGAAATGGTGATTCAGTCCCCGATGAAATCATCGTCGTTGTCGGTCAATGCGAAGATGGAACTAAGGGCGTCGCCAGGGGAGAAGGAGTAACAATCCTCGACTCCGAGCCCTTGCCTGCAGGCTGGGTCGGGAAGCCCTGGGCATGCTATCAAGGCGCTCGGCTGGCAAAGGGGGATATACTTGTTTTCTTGGACGCAGACACATGTCTTGAGAAACGTGGCCTGAGAGACATAGTAGATACATACCTCGAAAGGGACGGTATTGTTTCAATACAGCCATACCACAAAACCAGGAGGCTTCACGAGCAACTGTCCTTGTTCTTCAGCATAATCATGATGGGCGCAATGGGACCTTTCACAGTCATGGGCAGCCGTATCAAGCCGATCGGATTATTCGGTCCATGTGTCGTCATGAGAAAGGCATACTACTTCGAAAGCGGCGGTCATGTTGTTGTGAAAGGCGAGGTAGTAGAGGATCTTGCCCTCGGAGAGAAACTCAAGAAGCACAATCTCCCGATTCACTGCTATGGCGGGCGGGGTACTATTTCCTTTCGTATGTATCCTAACGGCATGAGAGAACTGGTGGATGGTTGGAGTAAGGGTTTCGCCACTGGAGCTCGAATGGTCCATATTCCCTTGCTTGTGGCGATCATTGCCTGGATCGGGAGTGGTATAAGTGCGACAGTATTCGCAATTGGAGCGATAGTGAGCACGCACAATACTGCAATTATGTGGTGGACGCTGGCATACCTAGCCTATGCTATTCAAGTCCAGTGGATGGCCTTCCGAGTGGGTACATTTAAGTTCTATACTGCGCTTCTATTTCCGGTTTCGCTAATATTCTTCGTAGGGGTCTTCTTTCGCTCGGTTTTTCTGATTTTCATCAAGAGAAGCGTTAGATGGAAGGGCATAGCAATTAGCCTGAAAGACAAAGCGCAAGCGACATGATCTTTCATCTGTCTGGCCCATGGGCAATAGCGGTCAATATTGCAGTATGGCTAGTGATACACTTAGGCGTTGGCATGTCGACCGCGAGGATGAGGCCGAACCTATTCAATCCACAATCGTGGCTCTATAGGCAGCGAATTTGGGAAAGGGGCGGGAAAACCTACAAATCTCTTCTCAAAGTCAAGAAATGGAAGCGGCTTCTGCCAGATGGTGTCGCCGTATTCAAAGGTGGATTCAAGAAGAAGCATTTGGAGAACGCCGAGGCAGCATATCTAGAAAAACATATCCTGGAAACATGTCGGGCCGAGTTCACCCATTGGGTCATTCTTCTTTTTGCGCTCATCTTCTTCGTCTGGAACGAATGGTGGATTGGGCTGATCATGGTGGCCTACGGGCTTGCGACCAATATGCCCTGCATTATCGCCCAGCGGTATAACAGGATGAGACTGGAAAGAATGTACGAAAGATACAATCGAGGTTGAGGGGAGAACCTGGGTATGAAGATTCATTTCCGCGCCCTAATACCGATTCCGCGCAGATTGCTGTATTTCGCGTCAAACCCTGGTTATTCTGCCGGTTGAATGGCTTCTGATACAATTAGATAGCGGTCTTTGTAGTTTACGTTTGACAACGAGTACGAGTTCCAGCCACCTTTTTTGAGGAGAGTCATCATGCCATACGATGTAGTAGTGATCGGTGCAGGGTTATCCGGTTTGACTGCCGCCAGTCTGCTTGCTAAGAGAGGCCTGCGTGTGGCCGTTGTTGACAATAATTATAAGCCAGGCGGTTCCTGCGGCATCTTCAAACGAAACAACATTATCTTTGACCAGGGGGCAGCTATGCTCTATGGCTTTGGAGAGAAGGGATTCAATGCCCATCGCTTTGTCTTCAACTGCCTGGAGGAGCCGATCGACGTTATCAAGCATGATTTGCTGTATTGTGTGAATTTCAGAGGCAAAAGAATAAGATTCTGGGCAGATATTGACATGTTTGCTGGGGAACTGGCGCAAATGTTTCCCGATGAAAAGGAAAACATAAAGAGGTTCTATCATGACCTTGAGACAATGTACAGACATGTGATGATGGAGAGTCCGAGTTATACCACTCCCGATGAGACAGATCCAGACGAATCATCAAAAGGCTTCTTACGGCATCCAGATTCCTATGCTAGGTTCCTGAGCTATATTGACAAGAGCGCGAAGGACTTACTGAGTGAATATTTCTCCGATCCGGAGATATTCAAATTCTTCGATAAGCTTACCTCCACTTATTGCTATGCGACAGTAGAAGAATCTCCAGCCATCCTTGCTGCAGTCATGTTTGTGGATAATCATGTCGGAGGCAGTTATTATCCGGCTGGTTCCACGCTTTTTCTACCGGGGAAACTGGAGAAAGCCATAGAAGAGAATGGCGGGGATATGCTACTTGAAAATGAAGTAGTAGGAATCCTGTTTGGCGGCGATCACCCTTCCGGCGTAGAACTGAAGAGCGGTAGCAACATATATGCAGACAATATCATCTATTCGGGAACGGTGTGGAATTTGTACGGGAAGTTGATTGATAGTGCGTACTTGACACCTCAAAGGATAGAGTGGGCGGCAAGTCAAGTTCCCACCCATCCCAGCGTTGTGTTATATGCGCATATAGATAAGCGAGTCATTCCAGAGGATACAGCGCCGATTGAAATGCTGGTTGGAAATCCGGATTTGCTGGATGAAAGCGAAGTAACAGCTTACATTCTAAGTATCGACGACAGGACGTTGTGCGATGAAAATAGTCATGTTGTTGTTGCGATCGGTCCGACATTTGCAGATTGGAATCACCAAGGCGTAGACGATTATCTACTCAAGAAGGGAAAGGAGAAGGTGCGGTTGATTGGCGTACTAGAAAGAAGGTTCCCTGGATTTGCAGACGCCGTACGCTACGCTGAAGTTGCCACACCGAGAACCATTGAACGATATACACTCAAGAATGGTGGTGCTGTAGCAGGACCTAAGCAAATGCTGGGACAGCACATGTTACACAGGCTACATACCAGGAGTGAATGGGATAATCTGTTCTGCTGCGGCGAGTCTACCGTACTGGGGACCGGTACACCAACGGTGACGACATCTGGTATAAGTGCTGCGAACGCAGTGCTCAAAAAACTGAAGCTTGAGCCGTTCAAGTATCAACCTGATATGAAGAACTATGTCAGATTGGTGGCCAAACCATTTAGAGCGGAGAGCCTCTATGAAGGGTATCCGGAAGAAACGCGCGCAATCATGCGTCAAGCCGGCAGATGTCAGTATTGTGAATATCCGCAGTGTTCGACAAACACGGCTTGGGATATTCGCGGTATCATGAGGCGGGTCAGTGTGGGTAATTGGGCCGGGGCCGCAAAGGTTGTCAAGAAATTCGTCGCTGGAGACAACCTGAGCAAAGCATCCTTAGCGGAATGTGAGAAACGATGTGTGCTCAACAAAGATGTTGGTTCACCGGTGGGAATACAGACGGTGATCAACTACATTACTGCGAAACAATGAACCACGCAGAGAAAGGCAAGTTCCCACCGGATTGTGACCCAAGAAAGCTGGGAGTTATGCGGCGTCGGTCTCAGGCTAGCAGTGTTGAATAGCTAACCAGATGAGGACAGAGGTCAATCAGGCCGTAAGCCAAATCTACTCCAACGCTCTCTTCATTTCCTCAAATTGTTCCTTGGTGATCTCCCCTCTGGCGAAGCGGAGCTTCAGGACCTGAAGAGGATCCTCTGGCGAAGTTGGAGGAATCTGCTGACTGGTTGCGACCGGGGATGTGGTTGCGCCACTCATTCGCCTGAGATTCTCCTGAATGACCCTGGAAATGTAATCCGCCTGATCTTTCAAGAGCTTGTCCAGGACTAGGTCCTGGCTCATGAATCGTCGCCTTGCTGTGATGGTAGCAAACATAACTCCCTTATCGATTCTGAGATTGGCTATATCTTCATATCTGTAGTCTTCAATCTCCTTGTGTAATCCTAGGGCTGTCGGAGAGTACCTGATTATTCTCTGGTTGGTGATTATTATCGAGTCAGGTGTGATGGCTGCCTTCAGCCTCGATTGCTTTATCACTGCCAAGACTTGTTCATCCGCCAACAACAGCTGCTTGACAGCGTTCGGAACCTTTGTTGTCTTGCCTTCTCCGTTCATCGGCTCCTCCTAGTACTCGTCATAATAGCTGAATACATTCCTCAAAGGGCGGCTTTTGCCCTGAGGCAGTCACATATCTCTGCATTAACGATAGACTACTACCCATGTGATGTCAACAGTTTCAGACACAGAGCACTGGCCGGTGATGATTGCCTGCCGTGCTATAATGGCTCGATGAAGCTTGCAGGAGGTAACGGTATGCCAACCGTCCAGATCTATGATGCCAAACAGAACAAGGTGGTAGCGGTAGAGAAGATAGAGAAAACAGATGCAGAATGGAAGAAACTACTGACCGCAGAGCAGTATGAGATCACTACCAGGAAAGGAACTGAAGATCCAGGTACCTGCACATTTGACGAGATCCATGACCCGGGTGTTTTCCGGTGCGTCCGTTGTGGCACCGACCTTTTTCGCAGTTCAACCAAGTTCAACTCAGGGACCGGCTGGCCCAGCTACTATGAACCAATATCGCCACTCAACGTGGCACAGCAGCCTGATGCAAGTGAGGGAAGGCTGCGGACGGAAGTGCTCTGTGCCAGGTGTGGCGCCCATCTCGGTCACGTTTTCGATGATGGGCCCCTGCCCACTGGTAAACGCTACTGTATAGACGGCATTGCACTGAAATTCGTGCCAGAGAACAATCTATGACCGAGAGGGCCGGAACAGAAGCCGCCACCCTTGCTGGCGGGTGCTTCTGGTGCTTGGAGGCCATCTTTAAGGAGGTGGATGGGGTTGAAGATGTGACTTCCGGCTACACGGGCGGCACCGCCGTCAATCCGAGCTACCAGGAGGTCTGCACCAATGCCACCGGCCATGCCGAGGCGGTTCAGTTGACCTTCAATCCTGACCAGATCTCCTATCGGGAAATCCTCCAGATTTTCTTCTCCGTCCACGACCCGACGACATTGAACCGGCAGGGTGAAGATGTGGGCACGCAATACCGTTCGGCCATCTTCTATCACGACGACCGACAAAGAGCCATCGCCGAAGCGCTTGTTAGAGAACTCAATGAAGCGCACCTGTGGAAGAAACCGATTGTGACGCAGGTTGTGCCACTGGACAAATTCTATCCGGCAGAAGACTACCACCGGGAGTACTTTTGGCGACATCCGGAGCAATCCTACTGCCAGGCGGTGATTTCGCCCAAGGTCAGCAAGTTCCGGAGGCAGTGGACAAAACGGCTTAAGCGCTCGTCAACGAGATGACTGTTCGTTGCTGCTGAAGAAGGGATTAAAGTATAGCAGTGCCCCTCTCGAGCTTGGAGTGGCCAGCGCTGCTATTCTTTCTTCCGAATAGCTTCCAACTTAGCCTTGGCCTCAACGACTTTCGTGTGGAAGTCATTTAGCTTGTCACATGGGTACTCTACACAGTAGGCGCAATTCAATACTTGTCTATCAGAACCACATTTTCTTATATCGCACATACTGCAATAACCAAACTGTACGTTACCGACTGCTAGGCACCCGCCGCAATTGATATCTTCAGCCTTGAAGTTGTGTTGAAATTGCTTACTCCACTCTTCGGCAACCTTAGCCCTGGCGTCGTTGTCGTTTTTCTGTGTTGCTTCATACGCTGGACATTCAGTACAAACAAGCCCACAATAAGCCACTATTTCTTCCATGTTTCCTCCTTCTTCAATACCAGCACTACGAACGGTACTCAGGCAACTGACTATCAGCAATCGATCGGCGGACCTCAATTATATGTGACGAACACCAATGCTGCAATTCGGTAACATGTTTTGGCTAAGAATCGGCGAGGCTTATCAGAGTTTTGGGGAGACGGAGGGAAGACCGATTAGAGCCACCTTTCGTCATCACAATGAATTGTAATGTCTAGGGGATCAAAGTGTTGTATCATAGACGACGCGGGGAGAACTAATCGTAGAACACTCATGCGCGGAGGCAGGATGATAGTTCAAAGAACCGATAGATTGAGACTAGTTGCAGCAACAGAAGTGCTTGCAGCAGCTGAAATTGAAGACAGAGTCGGGTTTGCGAAACTCCTAGGAGCCTCAGTACCGGAGACATGGCCCCCGGACAATCTTAGAGATGCCCTGGGTTATCTCTACGGACTTCATAAAGAACACCCTGAATGGGAAGGCTGGCTTTCGTGGTATGCGATTCTAATTGATAACGATTATCCGATACTCTGTGGAAGTATTGGTTTCAAAGGTCCTCCAGACAAGCGAGGAATGGTTGAGATTGGCTATTCAGTTCTTCCCGAATTTGAGGGACAGGGCCTGGCAACGGAAATGGTGGCTGGCATAGTTCAATGGGTAAAGCAGCAGCCTCAGGTAGAAGGGATCGAGGCTGAAACAAATACTGATAACAAAGCTTCAATTCGAGTTCTAGAAAAGAATAGCTTTATCTGTGCTGGTGCGGGATTAGAGCCCAATACAATCAGATTCCTCTGCCGGTTCTGAATTATGCGGCACCCGCATGCGTCGTAGGAACTATACATGTTGACAGCAACTCTCTTGTGGATACCAATTTCATTTTGAGCCTTGTTTTAGTTCTTCTTCATTAATTCGGAGATTTCGTCAGGAATATGATCTATACCTTGAAACTCTTTAACGATAATGGATTTAATCTTGTCTTTTAGTTCTGGCTTAAGATTAGGATAGACCATTTCGATTCCTCCACCTATTGATTCACAATCGTCTTCAACAATCAGATCTGGAAGAGGCTGAATTCTTTCAACAACATCCTTGTATTCCTCCCTATTGCGACGATAAAAGACCTGGCCATCCGGGAAATCATGTTTCTTCAAAACAGACTTGTCGGTTTCCACATCTTTTGCGCCTTTGTGAGAGCTTAGATAGCATATTTCCGCTCCTTGTGCGTTCCATTCCTGCAATTTCCTCGCAGCATCGCCCACAGGGATGTACGATGCGTAATCATGAACAGATGTATCACCCTCCATAACTTGCCTGACTATTATTTCTCGAGCAAGACCTTCGGCATCTTTATGCATTATGGTTGTTCCGTGCAAAAAGACGAGTATTTTCATATCCATAAAAAGAATTCGCTGACAGACTCAAGATGTGGAGAATGTAGGGTACTATAACTGGGCGTCATAGTCCAGCGCCACGATATGCTTGTCTGGCGTGCTAGTTCACCACACAAACCATCGGGCCTGATTCTCGCTGCCGCACCAATTACTGGCTGGACTAGAAGGCAACCGGAGCTAAAAGAGTTATAATCATGTGTTTTACGCAGATCATGAAAGAATTATCTGGAAAAGCCACAAGCCCACTGCGAAACGTCTTTCACCGGTTTGAGCCACAGGTATGGGTTATGGCTGCCGTTCAGCTTGTCATGGCAACCGGTTTCTCCATCTGCATACCATTCCTGGCCTTATATCTTCATCAGGATAGAGGTCTTTCCATGACCCTGGTCGGACTAATCATTCTGGCCGCGGGGCTTTGCTCGGCCACTACCCAGGCGTTTGGAGGAGCTCTTTCCGACAGGTTTGGTCGGCGCCCGATTCTGATCATGGTTTCCTCAGTAAGTGTATTCCTGTATTCAGGACTAGCTGTTCTTATTGGGACTTCGTCTCCAGTATGGGCCATTGCAGTTGCCTACGTCGCTGGCCGGTCAGTGCTCACGATAACACGTCCCGTTATCTCAGCCATGGTGGCAGATTTCACCTCAAAGGAGAAGCTGACAGAGGCATATGGAATCCTTCGTATAGGAGCTAACGTAGGCTGGGCTGCTGGCCCTGCCCTAGGGGGATATCTGGCTGCTTTTCTCCCCTATGGCTGGCTTTTTGGGATTGCGGCTATAGCCTGCGGCTTCTTTTTTCTAGTTGTTTTGTTCTTTGTTCACGTGTCTTCGCACTGGTTGAGTAGAAGTGCGGGCTTGCGTGATGTGCTTCCCCCTACCGAAGACCGGATCTTCCTTACCTTCATAGGGTTAAGTGTCCTGCTGTTCATAGCTATGGGGCAAATGGCCAGTACCTTATCTATCTTCGCCGTGGGTATGG
>CAYFSE010000181.1:0-2942 GCA_964345725.1 uncultured Dehalococcoidales bacterium | reverse complement strand
AGAGGGCAGGTAATCAGGAAGGCCTTCAAAAAGGCCTTCATTGGACACTATAGGTGTGTCCGGAGGAGGTATAAAAGGAGCCCATAGGAGGGAAGGGCTAGAGATGCGGAACAGGTTTGGAGGGGTTATACCAGCGCTAGTCCTAGTGGTCTCCAGTTCTCACTGGCTTACTCATCGCTTGACGCACTGATCTGCACTGATCTTATTGAATCACGCCGGTTTTCTCTCGGTATTCTTCAGCACTCATTGAGCCCTGCCGTTTAGTGAACTTCCTGCATCCTAACTCATACCAATCTCCGAAATTCTTACTCTCTGTCCCTAACCCAATCCCCTCGTAGATTGAAAGGAGGTGATGGAGGGGAGAAGATTCAAGATGTCAGAAGGAAGTAAGGTTCTTAGCAACTCATCAATTCTGCCCTGACACTCAGGGTACAGACAAAAAGGAGGAAAACGATGTCTAAGTGTAAAATAACAGCATTAACGGCCCTGATCACCTTAGCTTTTGCTGTGAGCGTTTCGCCAACCGCCCTCGGTGTAGAAAAGGGTAAGGTTAAAAGCCGGGATGTCTATTTTGCTACGAACTTCCGATCTGCAAAGGTCCCCCATGAGGAAGGTCACAACATGTTCCTCATGGAAGCAAAAGGAATGACCTTCAGCGAAAAATGGGGAGCTGCGGTGGGTGTTATGACAGGCACAGGCGACTACACAAAAGGCGCTGGTCCATGTGAAGGGTACACACAGTGGACCTATCCTGATGGCTCCACCTTGACTGTAAAATGGAAAGCTCAACAAAAAGGCGCTGGCGCAGGAATCACTGGCGGGGCTGGAGGTGATGGCACCTTTACCTATATAAATGGAACGGGCAAGTTCGAAGGTATTAAGGGAGGAGGCACAGTCGAATATTCGGTGCTCGCTCCCGGGCAGTGGTATGCGGATGGGATTGATGATTACATCCTCCCGTAAGGGTGCCTCAGCAGTTCAGTGGCCAACTAGCCAGGGAGGATAGAATCATCATACAATCAAGGCAGAGTCATTACGGCTCTGCCTTTTTCATTGATCCAAGATGAACTAGGCAGTTGAGACGTGGTCCCACTTATAACATGTTTGAAGCGCAAATAAGTAAATGTCTATTCGGTCTATTTCAAACAGATTGAAAGGAATTGAGACTGCCATTTTTCCGGAATGGCTTAACCTACCTGAGTTACTTTACAGGCTGCCCTCCCAGGGATCATAGCTCCTGGTGCTTCAATTTACACGCCGTTTCAACCAGGGTGTTATCCTCGGCTCCCATTGTGGTCCCCGGAGGCATCCCCTTTACCAATCCCCTTGACATGTTGCCTCTTAAAAAAGCTCCTGAAACGGATTAGTACCATGCGAAAGTCTAGGCGTACCTACTGCGAGCGAGTGTCCGTAATAGCCAATTTCACCTTCCGTCATTTCTTCACTCTTCGCAGCATCCAATGCTGCCATTGCCAAACTGACTATTTGGTCTATTTTGTGCCTCGATTTCTCTTTGGTGATAGATACTCCCCGTTCGCGCTCTTTCCCCACGCAGTTTAAAGCCTCCTCTCGTAGAACCTTGTCTTTGTACACAACTAAATTACGATGTTGGATTAGATCGAATAAATTGCTCCCGATGTCAGTCAAGTTGGTGACTGTTTGAGGCGTCTCCACCATTGGCACGCCTTTCTCTTGCAGGGTCATGCTGCTGCGATGCATCTGATAAGGGTCGAAGCGGACCGATATAAGCTTGTATTGCTCGGATAGCTCCAAAATATAATCTTCCATCGTCCGTTCTAAATCGATCGGACTGTTAGGAGAGGGCGTCCAATACCGCTTGGGACCTAAATAGATTTTGTCACCCTTACGATAACAGCTAACTACTGCGCTCCTGTCCCGTTTCGTGGATGCGTCGCATCCCACAAAGAGATAAATCTCCTTTGACGGCAATGGGGGGGCATGGTCGTTGTCCGTAATCGCATCCCACATTTCCGGTGATATGAAGGCGTTTTCCGCTGATACCCATTGGTTCTCGTGCATCCGCCTGTACGCGATGGGCCGAAGGTCCCCACGCTGCGCCTGGTAGTAGGATTTAGTCTGCCATCGCATCCTCGGCTTGGTATCCCAGAGCATGAACAGATTTTGGTTTTCCCAGCACGGGAGCACGGTCCAAAGGCGCTTTCCCCTCTTCCCCCGCTCATACAGGGATAAAAGAAGCTCGCTCTCGTTCAGAAAGCCGGCGTAGGTGCCTATCGCCCTGACGCTGTTCTTTCTGGTGGGCACCGGCGTGAGCTCGTCCCACAGCCGCCTTGAGCGCTCCGAAGTGTAAGCCCACAATTCATCCCACAGGGTGCACGTCGGATTCGCCCCGGCTGCCCCCGCATACTCGGAGGCAATAGCCTTGATGGTGCCTCCGTCCTTGAGGGCGATTTCACTCTTGGTAATGTTGTCCACCCTGCTCATGAGGACCGGATTCTTTTCCACAACCCGCTTGATGACCCTGAACACGCGGCCAACGCTCTGCTCCTCATCATTGGCGCAGCAGATCACCTCGCCTCCCGGTTCCACCTCAAAGGCCATCCACGCGCCCACATTGCCAAGGATCTCAGTCTTGCCTGATTTCTTGATCATGCTGAGGAGCATGGTCTGGTACTTTAAGATGCCTTGCTCGTTAAACTGAAATGCCCTATTGAGTATCTTCTTTTGATGGGGCTCAAACCGGATGAATGACCCGTCATCGAGAACGACATTCTGTTCGGCCCAGGCGGTCAACGGGATTATCATTTCCTGTGCTCCCCCTGCTTTAGGAAGCGCTCGCGCCATTCCTTGTAGGCGTCCTCTACGGATTTCCCCGCCAGTTCCGATAGGGCCTGCAGGTCTAGCCTCAGGCTGTTGCTCATTGGCAGGTAGTGATCTGCCTCCTTGTTCTGTAACTCGGCCAG
>CAYFSE010000180.1:0-2148 GCA_964345725.1 uncultured Dehalococcoidales bacterium | reverse complement strand
CCAGCGGGCGCAGAATGACATCTACGGCGTCAATATTCCCGGGGCGAGATTCCGCGGGAAGCTGGTCGAATAAGCGACCGGCGAACCGTGCCCCGCTGTGCGAGGGAATAATCTCCCGGAAGCCGACATCCTCCAGCCACGAAACAAATGTCCTGCCGGACGGATGGGTGAGCGAGCAGACCAGGGTCCGGGTGATAGACGGACAAAATTCCTCCAGGAACGGAACGGTAATTGAGGCAAACGGAAGGGGGTAGCCACCTTCGCCAAGAGATTCGGCTATCCTTTCAGAGGACGCGGCGAAGGTTATTTTATACATTCTGGCATACTCCCGGTCTATGTGGCGGTCATACAAAATGAGGCGACACGTTTTATCGTCAATCCTATAGAGTTCAACTTCCCGCTCCTGACCATCACGGTAGATGGAGAGGGCTTCGTAGGCTATTCGCAGACGACCTCCGGGTTTCAAGACGCGATGAAACTCCCGCAGGATGGCTTCGGGGTCGGGGGTCTGTTCCACAGAGGTGGCCGCCATGACTCCATCAAAGACGCTGTCGGGAAAGGGGAGGGGTTCTCCCGGCTCTACGTGAATGAATTTCGCGTTGGAAATACCAAGGCGGCGGGCGTTTTCGGTGCATACCTCGACGCGACGGCGGGAGCCATCAACACCGATAACCTCCCCGGCAAAGGGTGCCACGATTAAAGACGGCCAGCCATCGCCGGGGCCGAAGTCAAGCAACCTCTTTCCTTCGCCATCAACGGAAAAAAGAAAGTCGAAAAGTGAGCCGCGGTCACGCCAGTGGGACCGCTGGCCGGCATCAAAGGGCTGGTATATCAGCGGCAGAGAGTAACCCGACTGGGAGTCCATCTCATCGTAAAAGAACTCAACCGAGTTACATAGCTCGGGTTTTAAATTCTTTTCAATCCAGTCAAATATGTCCATAGCTTACTATGAAACGGGAAATATAAGAAATGGGGGAGGCCATCCTTTCTTAGTCACTATCCCCTTCTTCGTCCTGGGATTGCATCGTGAATAACCTTCGGCCAGGGTCTCTGTCCTTGTAAACCCCCAGCCTGGAGTCCGATCCATTACAAAGTCAAGGTAACAGAAATATGGCAGAAACTCATCGGCATCATGAGTATGGTAAAGCTTTTGAGCACCACACTCTATATAATCACTGCCGTAGTCAAATTCAACTCCGTCTCCTTCAACATACTCAAATACCCAATCATCGGGGTAGCGGCGTTCCTGAGATTTCTTGGCTCGTGTAATCTGTTGGTCTCTAAACTCGGGTGCTAACTCACGACCCGGCAGTGGAGGTAAATGCCTGACACTCTCTTCAACCGCATCATAGACAATTTTACCGACTTCCTCAGCGGTTTTACCCCGGGCTTTCATTACCTTATAGAGCATCAGTCCTGTGGTGGAACGGATAAGGTGATGCGTAAGCCAATTATCATCACCACCAATATAGGGTATGGTGGGGATAAACTCTTCATACTGCTGACGGGTCGCCTTAAGGACGGCTTCCGTGAATTTACGACCGTAGCTCTTAACCAAGAATGGTTTCCAAGCCCGGGCATGGGTATCATAGTATCTTTCCATAATCTCTGTCTTACGAGATAGATAATACTCGGCATTATAAATTGTATTCATCTCATCCGCCCCCACTCCATTATGGTAGATATATTATAAGCCAGCCTTAATTCATATTGAAACGTTAGACAATTCGACGAAAAGTGTAGCACTTGTCGGATTCTATTCCTCGACGAGCTTCTGGCCGGCAAGGAACGCCTGTTGCAGGGCGTTAGGGTGTGTAGCTATTGCGCCCTTTTCTTCGATTCCGGAGAACAGTAGCTCGCCAGCGTAGGCTATATCCAGGATTCTGAACCAGGTCCTGACCGTAGCCAGCGACGGTTCAAACATATTCTTTATCCTGGTGCCGCCAACGGAGACAAAGAACCCTTTTCGCTGGCGTTCCTTGCTCAGGGGAGGGATTTTAAGCACGTACTTGCGTGCCCAGAGGCACTGGCAGCGGTCAATCATCGCCTTCATCTGGGAGGTCAGGCCGACAAACTGTACCGGCGAGGCAAGGATTATGCGGTCGGACTGCTCAAGCTCATCGTAAATCATCTGCATATCATCCTGTA
>CAYFSE010000179.1:0-2025 GCA_964345725.1 uncultured Dehalococcoidales bacterium | reverse complement strand
CACAGGTCAGGAATGCACTGCTTCTTGTGCCCTCGGAAGATGATCCGCCCAGGTATTTCAGTTTGGTCCCAAGCCCTTTGGCTGAAAGGAAGCTAAAGGCGAAAAAAAAGAGCCCCTTGAACCTGGTCTAGAGATTCAGCGAGGCCGGGCCGTAGCGGGCCCATTGCAGCATACGAGGTGGTGCGTCTGAGCAGTTAAATCGGGCCAGGTCGTTGACGGAAACAGGCTGAGTCAACAGTGTGTTCGCCATCAGCAGACCGGCGTAAACTTGATGTCTCAGGCCGTGTTGTTCGGCTGTGTCGGCCACTCTTTGCCAGGCGATGGGACCTTGGCAACTGCGGAAGAATTCGAGGAGGCTACATAATCCAAACAGCCGTTCGTGCTGGCGCTGGCCTGAACGGGCGGCCAGGTAGAACGCCATCTCCTCGGCACTCAAGACGACCAGGTCAATGTGAACCTCGGTGTTTGGGGCATTCTCACCATCGTTCAACGCGCCCTTCAGAGCTTTGAAGGCCAGGTTTTTCTTGGACCCAATCTGTTGAGTGTTGGGGTAAGGCAAAGCGCCCAGATTGTCTATAATCCGGCCTCGTATCTCCAGGACCAGCGGTATGCTGCCTGTGGCTGGATCTTTTGATTCGAACACACGGCGCTTGTTGTATGATTCGACACCGCTCTCTGGATCCATCTCAAATCCGCACGCCGACAAAGCCTGACGCAACCATGAGCGATCTTGAGCAAGGATGAATAGGCGGATGTCGGGGAACGGTGGTAGTGCTTGACTGGGAAAGACCATCTGCGATGGAGCGCCATCAAAGACAATCACGTCGGTGCCAAGATCATTTAAGGCTATGGCAAGTCTGTCAAGCTCTTCATACCATCGCATGGCGCAGGCCGTCTGTCTTCTGACGATGGTCTCAAATTGGGTCATCACCTCGGCCGGCGGGGAGGCCATGCGATATATGTCGTCCAGAGTGACGTGCAGTGTCGTAAGGTTGCCGAACAAGGGGCCAAACAAATTAGCTTTGAAATAGTCTGGCTCAAGTTCTTGAAGGGAGATGGGGAGGGGACAATCAAATAGTTGTTGTGTGAATAAGAGCGCGTAGTATATTGAAGCTTCAGCGCCGTATTTCTTGGTTATAGCGATCAAATAGTTCCAATCAAGAGTGTCGCCATAGTACCGGATCAGCTCGGCAATGTCACAGAAGAGGATCAATTCGGCGTAGCGGTGGCCCTCCAGGTGCAGGCAAAGGTGAAAGAGCATATCCTCCGGTTTGGGTTCCAGTATCTCGTAATCATCAACGGCCAAAACGCGAGCGCCGCGCCACATCCTGTCTATCTCAAAATCAAAGTTGCCTTCTCCGTAAATATCCCATTCTAGCTGGAGTACTCCCCATTGCACATCTACCCACACATTGTCGGTGGCTCGATGAAAATAAAGTCCCCATGCATATTTCAAAATATGAGGGCAGTCTGGGCTCGGTAGCGGAGTGAATCCCAAGTCGGCCATACACTCCTCTACCCGTGCATAGTCTTCTTTATGTATCAAGATATCAACATCGCCGATAGGGCGCAATCCCATATCTGGAAAAACCGTCCTGGCTAACGGAAGGTCCTTTAGCCCCATCGCTTTGATATCAGCTTGTTTGAACACTTTAAAGATTTCCCCTATCACGCTGTATAAACGGCGATTGCGTGCCAGGTTGTTGTGGTATAACTGCTGCAGTCTCTCCTGGATAGCGGGGGGGACAACCGCAGCCATATCCAGGATGCGTGTCAGTTGGGCCAGGCCGCGATGAAACAGAGGAGCGACACCGTGCAAGATAGAAGCCTCAAGAATATAATCCCAAGTCAGATCTTGCTGTAGCAAATTTGAGGCTATTGCTATAGCCTCATCACTCATTTTCACTCTGGAACATTGGATAAGCAATTGATCTTCCGCAGCCAAACTCACCTAGACTCCCGATTTCAATTCGCTCGGTGGAAAGCGCCTGTCACTCTCTCCACTGCGCGCCAAGGTTGCAGCCG
>CAYFSE010000178.1:0-2697 GCA_964345725.1 uncultured Dehalococcoidales bacterium | reverse complement strand
AGCGCCTGGTCGACTGGTTGAACAAGGCCAGGCAGATCCATGTCGTTGGCCCGGATACCGACCTCAAGCTAGAAGTTACAGGCCGGAAGTGGGAGAATTGCGACGGACATAAGAATTTTCCTGACGGCGAGGTCTTCACCGGCCCCATCGAGGAGAGCGTGAACGGGCATATCAGATACACTTATCCTGCTTGCCACTTCGGCCGCCAGGTGGAGGATGTCCGACTTAGGTTCAAGGATGGGAGGGTCACAAAGGCCACGGCAGCTAACAACGAGCAGTTTCTGTTGAAGATGATGGGGACCGACAAAGGGGCACGCTATGTGGGAGAGTTCGCCTTCGGCACCAATCATGGGATTCAGCGGTTTACCAAGAACACGCTCTTCGATGAGAAGATCGGCGGAACCATCCACCTGGCTCTCGGGCAGGGTCTTCCAGAGACGGGGAGCAAGAACGAGTCTGCCATACATTGGGATATGGTCTGCGACCTCCGCAAAGGCGGAGAAGTCCGTGTAGATGGGACTCTCTTCCTCAAGGACGGGAAGATCCTGGTCTGAGTCAGGGCTTTGTCACAGTCTCTGTGATGGGCTACGTCTAAGGTTTGGTTGTCGCCAAGAGTGGTACGCTGCTATGGCGGTAAGCGCGTCGTCATAGATTCACAAACTAGGTGATACACGTCCTGCCTGTCTGTTTTTACCAACAGTGCCTGTCCGTTGGTAGTGAATTCGATCGTGCCGTCCTGATCTGTGCTATAGGTATTATCCTCGCCTAGCCTGTCGATCAATCTGTGTCCAGTACCTCAGAGCTGGGATGACCAAAGGAATTGTCTGCTCCGACGCAAATCGGTGCCACTTCGGGGTCAACGCCCGCCAGAAAGTGCTGAGAAGTGGAGGTGTCGCTGCCACGGTGGGCGATCTAGGAGACTGATACGCAATAGACATAAAGTAGCAGCTACGTGGGTTGTGGACCTGAAGATTCCGAGGGTATCCAAATGCCTCGTCCCTTTACTTTCGGTCTCTTCAGACAAGAGGGCTGCAGACAAAAGAAATGGGGACTCCAATGGGTCCGCATTCGCGGTCTGTGATCTGTGCAGATGCTTCTACTTGCCACCTTGGTTGCCTGGCTGTCCTTCGTAGCCCTGCTGCTCGGCTTGGTGCGATCCACTTTGGTTGTGCGGCTGTCGCTCGTAGCCTTTCTGACCCGGGAGTATCGAGGCCAGAGCTACCGAGCTGAAGACCATCAGACCGATGACTGCGACTGCAACGGCACCGAATACCTTTCTCATCTCCCTTTGCCCGTTCTCCGTGATACTCCTTTGTTGCTTGTTGACCTCGGACATATGTGGTTTTCTGCCTGCTGTCTCGCGTACCTTCCCTTAGGCTAACCCATTTGAAAAGGAGAAACCGACCATAATTCAGGTCGGTTTCTCCTCTGGCTCCTCGCCACCCAAGTGACCACATACAAGGAGCGGTTCAGTGCCTCATGTTCATGAGTCGCTGCTAGTCACAGTGTACGATTGGTTAACGTATATCGCCAAATACTTATTCTAAGATTCGCCGTTGTTGTGAGCATCCAGCTCATCGGCTAGATCAATCACTTCGTCTCGGTCTCCAGGGTTGATAACTCCGTTGACACCTTGAATAATCTCACTGGTTACCAACGGATAATCAATTCCAGGGTGCCCTGCGTTAAGCAACGCAGCCACTGCTGCTCGCATCAGTATTCTGTTCGCGCCTTGGGACCCCGTACCACCATTGAAGCTTAGAGCCTCCAACAGAGTCTGCTCTCCAAGCAGTTCGCTTGCTTCAACAAAGACATCACTAATCGTCATGTCTGGCGAGTAGCCTGTCCAAGCACTGAGATGATGTTTCCAGTATCCCGGAGTATAGGGGCCGTTATCATCATCGGCACCCACATAAGAGGAACCGCCCCCGAAGCTGAATGCAAGCACGAATATGATCAGTACTGCCACAAATCTCTTGTTCATCTCAATATGTCCTTTCTTAGATTCAATTTCCGTGGTTTCCTTCATACATCTACTGCCCCAAAATCACCTCCTTTCAAAACGCAAGACCGACCCATACTGAGGTCGGTTTCACCATTTGC
The DNA here is from genome assembly GCA_964345725.1 of uncultured Dehalococcoidales bacterium. Classification (GTDB taxonomy): domain Bacteria; phylum Chloroflexota; class Dehalococcoidia; order GIF9; family AB-539-J10; genus RBG-13-51-36. Next base: position 594 of record CAYFSE010000178.1, on the reverse strand, counting down.
TCCCTGCCACGCAGGTGACCAAGTACAGGTGACAGTTCAAAGCCACCTTTATTGATGATGGGAGTCGTTTTTACATGATAACAGATATCGATGAGAAGTCAACTTAACCAGGCTTAACTTTACTTAACCATTTCAACGCAGTGTTCAGCATGTCCTTTGTTTTGAGATGGAAGCGTAAGTCATAGAACGGAGGCGAAGCAGTATCCCACTCATAATGGATAACAGGCTTACGTTGCTGAGTGTCAATTAGGAGGTCAAAGCTGGATTGTTCACAAGCCAAGGCCGAATGTTCAAAAGCCAAGGGGGTGTACCCCAAGGATACTGGTGCACCCATACCCAGAGCAAGATGAACCCTCCCTTCCTTCATCAGGCCATAGTAGTAAATAGAACTAGTTCGCCACATAAATACCACAGCAATAAAGACGGCTATAAACGACAACAGCAGAAGTGGCTCACGCAACGCCTACCACAAAATCCGAAATAGCGATTGTGTCAGAGAGAGCAAGGAGAATATCTAACTAGATGTCGTATGGGAATCTGCCTATTCTGGTGACGTTGGGGTTAAGAGCAATTACCAGCGCTCAATCCAAACGG
>CAYFSE010000177.1:0-2836 GCA_964345725.1 uncultured Dehalococcoidales bacterium | reverse complement strand
CGAAGGCTGCCAGGGCGGTCGGCGACCGCCCAATACTACAACAATACTGGCGCCATGTCTGCCGCACGAACTGCGTCACGAATAATGTCGCTGAAAATGATTTGTTGCCTAAGATAGGCGTCTTACCATACAAGTGAGGCATGGAGAAGATGAGCGCGCCAACAGTACGAGAGATCGTGAGGCGAGGGAGAAGGGAATATCGCAGGGCTCGAAAAGGGGGAAGAAGCGGACACCCGACGAAGTGCAAGGATTGATGGGCTATCATCGGAAATCGCTAGTGAGGCTGTTTCTGGCGGGTGTGGGTCCAAGGAATGCACCGATCCGACAGGCTCGGGCCAGAAAGTACGCGCCGATCCTGCCTCATCTGAGAGTTCTGTGGGCTACCTGCTTCTACGCGTGTGGGAAGCGGCAAGGGTGAGGAGAGGGGGACACTGCTTGCGATCAGATCAGCATCGAAGCCCATACCGTTTGTGTTCAAAGGGATAGACAGCGACAACGACGGTGCATTCATCAACTACCACCTGAACAGGTACTGCCAGAAGGAGAAGATCACGCTCACGCGGTGTCGGCCGTATAAGAAGAACGACCAGTGCTATGTGGAGCAGAAGAACTGGAGCGTTGTGAGACAGTTCATCGGCTACAGGAGGCTCAAGACAGACGAAGAGCTGGACTTCTCATCATGCGGTGTCACAACTTCTTCTCCGCGATGATGCGCCTTCTAGAGAAAGAGCGTGACGGGGCCAAGGCGACCAAGCGTTACTCGACTGCAAGAACACCCTACCAGAGGCTGGTCACATCAAACGGAGACATCGACAAAGAAACGAGGGAATCTCTGAGGCTAGAGTACGAGTCCACGAACCCAGCGGAACTGCTGAGACAGATACGCACGCTGCTCCGTCGGTTCGAAGATACGTCCGAAACCCAGGATGTCCGACTCGGGAGCGCCCTCACCTATCTTGGTTGGCAACATCGCTTTCGGTAACACTTCTAATGAGGCAACACGGCCTCACCTCTGTATCTCTCCACGTTGGGCCTAGGCTGTGATCCGAGCCTATTACTGCCGCTGTATACCTGGTGAGACTTGGTGCGATTTCTGCGCGGGAGGGGAGAGAACTGTATCCTTTCGTCAGCCGGTCACCCCGTTGAAGAGCCTGTTGGGTCTGGATCTTAGTTATCCTTGCCAAGTCCGAGTACTCCGCCGGATTGCCAGCCCCGACTTCTCACACGAGCTGATGCCTGTCATGCGACTCAGTCGCCCCCATCGACTGGAGGGTATGACAGTCAAGCGTGCCCCCAACAGGTGATCACCAACGTGTTCATGACGTTGCGCCCGTACTCTTACTGGTTTTATTGACAAGTGTTGACTTGCCAACCATTTGCGCCTATACTGGGTGTAAACGCTTCCAGCCAGGTGTTGCCTTGAAGAGAAGCACCATACTACTCCCGATCCTCGCGTCGTTGTTCCTTTCACTGGCCTGCACTCCGGGTTGGGGCAAACCGGTCGAAGACAACCTCGCCCTCCAGGTCGCGAAGGCGTGGCTCTTGGCAACCCCCGCTCCGATGGTAAGAGATCCCGGGGACAAAGTATGGAAGGCAAGGGGTATACGGCCATTCCACAATGCCTCTGGCGAGGTACTTGCCTACGTCGTAGACCTCCATCCCCAGGGCTTCATCGTAGTTCCTGCTGATGACCAGATCGAACCCATTCTCGCGTTCAGCACCGAGGGCGACTTCCCCGGGACGCTTGGCCCGAGGGACGTACTGGCCGATATCCTGGTCCAGGATATCCCGGACCGCTTGTCCAAGTTCGACAAGACCCCAAGAGAGCATAAGGACAAACTCGCCGAGCGATGGCTTAAGTTTAAGGCAGCCCCTTCGGATGCGGCGACCGTGGATGTCTCCATCGCGGCGGTCACACCGGTGGTGGGACCGCTGCTTTCCACCGCATGGGATCAGTCGAGTAACTACGGGCCTCCCACCTACAACTACTACACTCCGGGCAACTCGGTCACCGGCTGCGTCGCCACCGCAATGGGTATGATCCTCCACTACCTTCGATATCCACCGGCTGCATGCGGATCGAACACCATCTGGGTCGAAGGAATTCGGCGGACCGCTAGCTTTGACGATACCTTCGACTACGATCTTATGCCGGGCCAACTGACCGAGTCTACTCCTCTGGACCGCATCCAGGAGGTCGCAAAACTCCTATATGATTGTGGGATAGCTGTGCGCATGCAGTACACCCAATACTCCTCGGGAGCATACGGCGGCGAGATAATCCCTGCCTACCTTGACTTCTTCCGCTGCACCTCCGCCATCACCAAACGCGGTAGCGACTCCGACTGGCCCGAGGTGCTGAAGAAGGAACTTAATGCCGACTTCCCCGTCCAGATGACGGTAGAAGCCACCGCAGTGGGCAGCCACTCGATCGTGTGCGATGGCTGGGGAACAGAGAACGGCCTCGACCGGTTTCACCTGAACATGGGTTGGGGCGGCTATTCGAATGCCTGGTATGCAGTGCCGGGTTTCACCACGGACTCCATCACCTGGGACGTGATGGAGGATTTCGTCTACGGCATCCGCAGGCCGTCGGATAGGTCTGTCATCCGCGTTACCATGACCGGCGACGATGCAAATGACGGTCTCTCCTGGGCCACGGCAAAGCGGACCGTCCAGGCTGCGTTAAGTACCGCACTGCCGGGAGATGAGGTCTGGGTGGCGGCCGGCACGTACTACGGGAGCGTAGTCATCGGGTCCGGCAGGTCGCTCTACGGAGGCTTTGCAGGTACAGAGACCACCCGAGAGGAGCGGGCTTGGGTAACCAACCAGACTG
>CAYFSE010000176.1:0-4298 GCA_964345725.1 uncultured Dehalococcoidales bacterium | reverse complement strand
CCAGTCACTATTGATAGGCAGGACACAGCTGCGTACAAAACTGAAAGAAAATGCTCTCTTGAAGAAGCTGCCCGGGAACTGCGCTATGCCTTCTTTGCCAGGGTAGCCAGAAAGGTCGGAGCCCATCGAATTGCAACAGGTCATACCAGGGATGACCACGTAGAGACCATCTTGACGCACATATTACGGGGAACAGGCACTACCGGGTTGTGTGGTCTCGTCCCTTGCTCGCCTCTGGTTCATGACAACCAAGGAATGCCACTGCCAGTTGAAGCCCAGAGCGTAGTCAAGGCGCGACGAAGCAATCTCCTAATAATCAGACCTCTTCTGGACATTACCAGAGAGGAAACAGCGGACTATTGCCAGAAACACCAGCTTGACCCGCGTGTTGATTCCTCCAATCTGTCACCTTCCTTCCTCCGAAATCGCCTTCGCCTCCACTTGCTGCCTCTGCTCAGACAATATAACCCGAGCATCGACCAAGCCCTGGTCCGGTTGGCTGATATCGCCAAAGAAGATAATGCATTCATTGGACAGCAAGCCTCTGAGTTGTGGGATGATGTAGCCAGGCAGGAAGATAACGCAATTTACCTGGATAAGAAACAGATGGCTGACTTGCCGATAGCCTTGCAGAGGCACTTATTGAGAGTGGCCGTAACAAAGTTAGCCGGGGACGTTCGAGACATCGAAGCCAGTCATATTGAAGCGGCCAGAAGCTTGTTGAATAAAGCACCTAGCAAAACAAGCGCTTTCCGCCACGGCCTTATCTGTCACGGAGGATATGCTGAACTCGTCATCGCAAGCACGTCCAGGCAATCTCAGCTTCCACCCTGTCCTTTCCCTCCACTGCCAGCCGAATTTCACCTTAAAGTGCCCGGCAAGACGGCCTTCCCGGGATGGAACGTGCTGGCCAGCATAGTTCGAGGGCAAGTACCTTTTCTGTCATCGCTAGGCGCCATGAGAACAAGGGGGAAGACTTATCAAACCAATCTCATTGCTCATTTCGACCTGCAGAAGACAGGAATGAACCTCTGCGTCCGTAAGCGTCAGCCGGGAGACAGATTTCAGCCCCTGGGTATGACTATGCCCAAGAAGGTCCACGAGTTTATGGTTGACGCCAAGATACCGCGTTCCTGGCGAGGCCGTATCCCAATTGTCTGTTCCCCTCAACAAATCATCTGGGTAGCAGGCTGGCGCATTGACGATAGAGTCAAGCTTACCGAAGCCAGTAAAGAAATCCTTCGTCTGGAGTTCATCAGGTCGGAGTGAAAGCAGTAGACAGGGAACTACTTTTGCGCCGTCTTACCGTCGAAGAAGCCCTAGACCGGCTTGACCAATATCTCTACGATGCCTTTATGGCTGGCTTGCCCTCTGTGCGCATCGTCCATGGCAAAGGGACAGGAAAACTACGTCACGCTGTACACGAGTCTCTGGGCAAGCATCCTCTGGTCAAATCGTATCGCCTTGGTGATCATGGCGAAGGCGGCTACGGCGCTACTGTAGTGGAGCTGACAAACCGCTAGAGTTTGCCTCTAGAATCAGAGGTATTCTGTGGCTGAGTCTTTTCCGGCGTGCTGTCTTTCGCCATCCTCTGCATTCTCCACACCCTCCGGCGCTGACTCACCCTTGTCCAACAAGGTACTCAAAGAACGCTGGAACGCCTGGAAAACAATCTGCTTCGCCGTCTGCTTAGCAGCAGCAATGATTTCGTTGGCTTCCTCTTCTGCTTTACTCTTTACCTGGGCTATGACCTCACTCGACTCTTCTTCCCTCTTCCTCACGCCGCTCTCTATGGCTTCGTTGATGATGCTTTGCGACCTTTGCAGGGCGGCACTGATGATTGCTTGCGCCTTTTCTTCACCCTGTCTCTGGCCTAGCTCTCTGGCCTGGTCCAGGAGTTGCTGAGCCTCCCTCTCTGCTTCCTGCTTTGCCTGGATAATCTCCTGTTGCGCGCTTTCCCTTAGCGCGGCGACAGTCCTAGACGCTTCCTCAATCTCTCGGGTCGCATTTTCTATCAAGGTGTCCGCTGTCTTCTCGGCACTAGCCAGTATCTTGCCCCTTTCGTCCTCGGCCTCTTGTTTCGCCCCCGCGACAATCTTGGCCGATTCCTCTCTAGCCTTGCTGATTATGCGTTCTACTTCTCGCTGCTTCGCTTCCGCAGCTTGCCTTCTGGCGACGGCCTCAGCCTCCGCGGTGATTTGCGCAGCTCTTTCTCTCGCTTCCTCTATAATAGCCGTGGCTTCCGCTGCAGCTTCCCGTTTTGCTCGCTCCACCACTTGCGCTGATCGTTGGTCAGCCGCTTTCGCCGCCGAAGCTGCATAGGCCGTCGCCTCTTGCTCGGCCTTCGCCTTCATTTCATTACGATACGCCGCTGCTTGCTCCCCTGCTTCATGCTTCGCTTGGTCTATGATTTGCTCCGCCGTCTGGCGGGCTCTGGCAACAACATCGGCTGCTTCCTGCTCAGCCTCTTGTTTGATCTCCTCCACTTCCTCCACAAGAACTTCGCTGAGCCGCTGCCTGTATTCATCCATAACCCTGCCTGCCTGTTCAACGGTCTGCCTTATCCTATCAGTCAACGCTGGCATTTGGGCACCTCCTTGATCTTCATTGCCGTGAACTTGGATACGTCGCTTGACTGTTCGACTTCTGCTTGGCGCCACCTGACGTTTCGTACTTCACTTTGTGGTCGTGCGTCCGTTCAACAGTCCGGTTTTCCCAGAGATTTCGGCTTATACTAATGGTATAACACGCTCCCTCTACTGTCAATCTCCCGTTGGTCACCACAGGAGAATGCCCAAGGGGCTATTTCAGCAAGTCCCGTTACAGCTGCCCGATTCCGCCCAGACAGTACCAGTTGGTGCACCTGCAAATCAGACATTACATCCCCAGAATCGTTGGGCCAAAGCGTAGCTTCTTGAGACGCAGTGGCTGGCAGCTTATCAGTTCGCATTGCCCGCACGGTGGTCTGGATAACCCCCGACAAGAGACATGACAGTTAGCGGTGCAACCCCCAATAGGCGCGAATCTCCCATCGGCTTGTTTTCGGGCAAATGGCAATGGCAGTCCCTCGCAGTGAGGGATGCCACGGGAATCACTTTCCTCAGCGGAAAGTTCTTGACAGGTGGCATAGGTTATTCCCCTAGCTTCAACCAATTCCTTCACTTCCCGGTGGAAGCTGAGCCGCAAGTCCCGGCGAAGACGATAGCCTCCGCCTGACCAGTGCGCCTCGTAGCCATATTCCTGCTCGAATTTCCTAGCTGCTAGCGGTGACTGGCTGTAGATGACTTCGTATATGCGCTGCCATATATTCGTGCCTTCAAGATCGGCTAATGCCGAGCGTCTCCTGGATAGCCTGCCGGTGCTAGCGACGACATGTTTGGCTCCCACGGCGGCAAAGACATCCACCAACCCAGCTATCTTCCCAAGCCAGGAACCACCGTAGAGGGCCTGGAACAGATGAACCATAACGGGGTCGAGGCGAATGACAACATCTATACCCATACCAGATAGCTCGGCAGCGGCAGCTACCCGGGCATCGAACGAAGGCGCGCCTGGCGACAGAAGCCCGAGTACTTCAGGAGTCCCTTCGATTGTTATAGCTATGAATTTGGGCTTGTACTCGACAAAGCCCGGTAGTTCGAGAAGAAACGATGGATCGCCTTTGGTGGTGACCAAAAAGGAGACGCCATCGTCCATAAGAAGCTGTATCAATCTTTTGACCTCTCTTTTCAGTTCGGGTATGTCCTGGCAGGGGTCGGAGATATTAGACAAGGAAATCGGTGGGCATAAAGTGAGTCTCCTAAGGTCCTTCTCCACCAGCTCGGGCAGGTTGTTATAGATCAGGGTGTCTCTGGAGTAGTTGGAGTAAATAGCTTCCCTGGCATAGCAATAGACACAACTATGAAGACATTGGTTGGGACCCGGCGGCGTGACATTGATGATCCAGCAATGGAAGCACTTCCGCTCCGCGTGAGAATAAGGGAAATCATGAAAGGTCGAGCCCTTCTTGGCTATTAGCCTTACCGCCACAATGCCATTTTAGCAGTTCAGCCAATAGACGTCATGCCTGGACTTCACTACCCATTTTCGTGCTGCACAAAGTAGCGTGTTGTTATCTAATCACGAACACTGAACGGCAAAAGTCTCATGTTATTGCGTCCCCGCAATCCCTTCATTTATTTCTCATAGGCTTCAGGAGTTCAAAGTGGCTCTGCCTGTCTTTGATGCGCACGACCTCCGCGCCGAGGATTTCATAGAGTATGACCTCTCCAACAAGCCAGGTGGTAACGCCCTGCCGC
>CAYFSE010000175.1:0-5859 GCA_964345725.1 uncultured Dehalococcoidales bacterium | reverse complement strand
CAAACTGGCTCCCCGGCAGCTTCTGCGGGACAATCTACCCGCCTCTGATTTCGTTCGGGGCTATAAGGTCATAGCCAATCTTCCTTACTACATTACTTCGCCGGTATTGAGTCATTTTCTCGAGGCTGAGCCCCGTCCATCAAAACTGGTGGTGATGGTACAGAAGGAAGTTGGTGAAGCTATCGCTGCTGCCCCTGGTAAGATGAGATTGCTCAGCGTCAAGGCACAGTATTACAGCAAGCCTGTGATTGTGTCATATGTACCGGCGACAAGTTTTTGTCCTCCTCCAAAGGTGAATTCGGTCATATTGCGCCTTGACGTTTACTCCCAGCCGCCGGTTGACGTATCCGACGTCACGGGTTTCTTTGATATAGTTATGCATGGTTTCCGATCTCCTCGCAAGCAGTTGCGCAATTCCCTGGCTCAGTCGTTGGACATGCCACCCGGCCAGGTTGCTACATTGCTGGAGAAGGCTGGCATAGAAGCCAAACGGCGGGCGGAAACTCTTAGCTTGGGGGAGTGGAGGGAGCTCTGGAGAATCTTTGCTCCCTGTCTGTGTCATCCCGGGCGAGGCGAAGGATCTCGGGATTCTTTGATCGCCAGGCTCCCTGAGAATGATATTAGGAGTGAATAGCTAAAGGATCATAATGTTGACTGTCTATGCCCCGGCCAAGGTAAACCTTGTCCTCGAAGTGCTGGGCAAGGATAATGACCATCATCGAATCTCCAGTATCGTCCAATCCATAGACTTGTGCGATGTCCTCAACTTTGAACTGGACAAAGAAATATGTTTTGAGTGTGATGAACCGAGCTTAAAGCGCGACAACCTGGTGACACGCGCGGCCAGCCTACTTAAGGAAAGCACAGAATGTGATCTGGGAGCACAGATCAAACTTCGCAAGTCCATACCTTGGGGTGTGGGGTTGGGGGGTGGCAGCAGCGACGCTGCTGCTACCCTATTGGCTCTGAATGAGCTGTGGGCATTGATGTTACCGGTCTCCAAATTGGTTCGTTTAGCCTTCCAGCTGGGCTCGGATGTTCCCCTCTTCATACATAAAGGCACCGCCCTAGTAGAGGGGAAAGGGGAAAGGGTACGTCCGCAGCCGCCCTTGCCTTCAACCGGCTTTGTTTTGTTGGTGCCGCCGTTGCCCAAGGTCCCGGGCAAGACGAAACAAATGTATCACAGTCTACGCGTTGCTGACTTCACGGGAGGAGAGTCTGTTGAGGCAGCTTTGTTATCCCTGAGACAAGGTGAAAGACCTGACCCTGACGTTATGTTCAATGTCTTCGAAAGGGTAGCCTTTGATTTCTTTCCGGGGCTAGATAAATACCGGAGGATTCTGAAGGAAGCGGGAGCCCCAAGAGCTTACCTGGCCGGCTCAGGACCGTGTCTTTTTGCCTCTTTCTCAGGTAGAGAAGAAGCCGCCGACGTGTTCTCACGACTGAAAAAACAAAGACTGGAGTGTTACCTGGCATATTCTCTTCCCCGAAGCGAGAATGTTAGGACGAAGTGAAAATATGAGTATGGTAGAGCAAATCAAGCGAAATAGGTGGCTCCTGGCGACCATTTATGCCGTTATCATTCTTGGTGTCAGCGTTGGCCTTTATTTCCTCCTTCGATATCTGATGGCTTATCTTGATCTTTCTGTCGAAGGGTTGGCTACTACAGCCTACCTGGTTGTTTTTGTAACCACGTTGATAAGTAACGCCAGTATCCTTATTCCAGTACCTGTTTTCGTCGCCGTAATGATAGCAGCGGCATCAAAGTGGGACCATGTTATTGTAGCTCTTACAGCTAGCACCGCTGGCGCCCTTGGAGAGATAAGTGGCTATTATGCTGGTTACTTAGGGAAGAAGATACTAGTCACTGAGTCTACACCTGGATATGAGAAGCTTGTGGGTTGGATGAAGCGACGTGGCACCCTGGCGGTTTTTCTTCTGTCCCTCCAGCCTATCCTACCATTCGATATAGCTGGACTTATCTCGGGCGCTTCAAGAATACCATTGTGGAAATTCATATTGCCTTGCTGGGCAGGGAAGTTCCCCAAGTATCTTGTGGCCTGTTACCTCGGCGGGGCAGTTCTGAATCTTCTCCCTCCCTTACCGTTCTAGCTTCGGTGATAAAGAGAGGGCTAGCTTTTTTTCGTCGGCCCTGGTGCTAACCTCTCCATCCAATTTTGCTTTGTGCAGTACTTGGAGGGTTTTTCCCATCTCGGGTCCGGCGGCGATCCCCAGTTTTTTCAATTCGTTGCCATCGAGGGCAGTTTTCACGTAACGCAGTTTTGTGAGGAATAATTGGAGCGACCGGCGTGCCGTCGGGAATTCTGCCGCTATGGCATTTGCCTGTATCGCCAGGGGCTCATATTCCGTGACCAGGTAGTAGATCTGGCTGGGTTTCAGCGAAGGCTTGTCCACCAGCGGTAGCTTCGTCTTGAGACGGAGAGTATCGCGCATCGCTCGGGATAGTTTTGCCGGTACACTAAGGCGGACCAGAAATTGCTCAATATCCTTCTGGTTCAATGAATAAACAAGCAGGCAGAAATAGAGCGAGGGCATTTGCGTGGGCTTCTTTAGCCGCCGAGCCTTCTCGAATTTCTCAACTATCCAACCTTCACCTTTGAGGGACGGGTTTATTCTTGGCAACACTCCCAGGTCGCCGAGGCGCCTGATAACGAGTTCTGGCCGCTTCTCCTCGAAGATGTGGTCCAGCTCATGCCTGATTCGGTCGCCGCTTATCGTATCCAGCATAGGGATATCCCGTTTGAGTAGGCGAGCCGTTTGTGCTTCAAGCTCGAAACCGAACCGTTGTTCATAACACACGCCTCGCAGAATCCTGGTGGCATCGTCGGTGAAACTTCCGGGATGCAGAATACGAATAAGCCGCTGGTCCAGGTCGTTCTTACCCTGATGGGGGTCGATCAACTCGCCATAATCGGTCGCTTCAAGGGATATAGCCATAGTGTTGATGGAGAAATCTCTGCGGATGAGGTCATCCTTGAGGGCGCCAGGGGTCACCACAGGTAGTGCCCCCGGTCTGGCATAGGTCTCTTTTCGTGCTGTAGCCAGGTCTAGGCTGAAGTTCTCATATCTGAGCTTAACGGTGCCGAAGCGATGATGGACGAGAAACTTTGCCCGACCGGCTTCAGCCACCTGTTGAGCTAATTTCACCGCATCGCCCTCGATTACCAGATCGACGTCTAAGTTGGAGTAGCCTAAGAGCAAGTCTCGGACCACGCCACCGACGAGATACACCCTTTGCCCCAGGCCGGCCGCCTGTCGGCTGATATCTTTGACTAGCTGCAGGAGTGGCTTGGGGAGATATTCCTCTAGTTGCCGGGATAAATTCATTGCATCCGTATTATATCAACACTGGCGCTGCCGACGTATAACGTAATTCCCATAACGGTGACCAGAATATATAATTGGAGGTAGCCGGGTAAGTCATTGTAGTTCTCTCTCCTCGTGGGAGAGAGTCCGAGTGAGCGGGGCGAATTCCCCCGAATGCACCTCTTAACGTAAGAGGGGCAACGGCAAAGCTTTCAATGATTCCTCTCTTAAGATAAGAGGAGTTAGCGAAGTTATGAAATAAGGAAGTGCCACAAGCATGGAAGCGAAAAGTCCGGAGGGACACAGGAAAAGACTGCGGGAACGGTTCAATCAATCGGGGCTGGGAGCATTTCTCGACTACGAGATTGTGGAATTGCTGCTGACACTGGGAACGGCTCGCAAGGACTGTAAGCCTCAAGCAAAGGAAGCCATAAAGAGGTTCAAGACCCTGAGAGGGGTTCTGGAAGCTCCTCCCCAGGAATTGCAGAAAATCAAAGGGATTACTGCCCACAATATCTTCGTCATCAAACTCATGCAGGACATATCCAGGGAGTTCCTGAAGGAACAGGTCCTTGATAAACCCTACTGCCGCTCATCCGGGGAGGTCTTCGATTACCTTTACCATTCCATGCGGGACCTTAAAAAGGAAGTCTTCAAGGTCATGTTCCTTGACTCCAAAAATCAAGTTGTAGAGATTGAGGACGTTTTTGAAGGTACATTGAATGCCAGTGTTATTTACCCTCGGGAAATCATCCAGGGTGCCGTCAAACACAACGCCGCGGCCTTAATCTTTGTCCACAATCACCCGGCGGGCAACCCTCAGCCCAGCGATAACGATAAACAAATAACCCAGGATTTGGTCTTCGCCGGCAATATTATGCAGATTAGAGTCTTAGACCACGTCATAATAGGTGAGAATAGATACTTCAGCTTTGCCGATGCCGGGCTCATCGAAGGATATAACTCGGACTTCTTAAGCCTCAAAGAGGAGAGAAGAGCCTGAGCCCGAGCGGAATCGAATCCATCTGCAGGGTCGTGGCCGGTCACTCTGGAGACAGAGCACCTGATTCGTAGCAAGCTTGATTGGCATGGCATCCCCGAAATGACGCGACCCTATCAGGTTATGATGGGGGACTGACGTTCCTGGAACAGATGTGTTCTCAGGACCAGCGAGAAAAGGAAGGGATACCTGGATTTCAAGTGCTGAACGTAGTCTAGCCATTCACTGGCCACGTGGTCATACATCCTTTAGATGTCACCAGCAATATGCTCCAGGTTCTTGTCAGGAGGATCGGTAAGAGATGATCTTGCCGCAGGCTCTTTGTTCAGATGGGTCACTGCCCACAGCAAGTCGGTAAAACGGTCATGCCCCAGCCCCCAGGAGGCCCCTGCTTGTGATAAGAAGGTATTTGTAGTACAGATCTGACAATCCAGTGCAACAAGATACTACAAGATAATCATATCCATACTGATATACGGAAACCTTTCGCCACTGTACCATTGCAAATACATATTGAACGGGTGGCTTCTACCGATGTATGAAGTAGAACTGAATAAATGCATAAGCCGTGATGCCCGAGGTCGACGGGCGATAGGCAATCATAAAAGAAAGGAGTAGAAAACGGATGAATAAAAAGCTACTTGCAGCGGGAATGGCAATCGTGTTAGTACTCACATTGAGTGGTGGAGCGGTTCTAGCAGCTTTGGGTGACGCGGTGACTAGCTTTACACCCACGCCTGCAGGTGATGGTCGTGCGGTAGCATATGACGGTACTGATCTCTACTATACCTACTATGGTAGTAACTACATATATAAAGTGGCTACTGACGGAACAGCTTTGGACAGTTTCGATACTGGTGTTCAGCTTGGCGCTTTAGCCTGGGATGGAACCAATAATCAGCTGTGGGCTGCATCTTACGATGGTCTTGGCAAAGTTTATACCGTACAGTGGGGAGTTGGTTTGACTGAACTATTTACCTTCGATCCTGAAACTGGACCGCACTTTGACGGTTACATTGATGGTCTGGACTACGACGAGAAAGATGATACTCTGTACATCAGCGAGGATTGGGACCACAAGGTCTACCATGTCGCCACCGACGGTACCATACTGCACAGCTGGAATGTTACCATACCTGGATATGAGTACCTAGATAACAGTGGTCTCGAGAAAGTGAACAAGTGGCTTTTCGTAGGGCATCCAGGCGACACTACTCATGGGCCAGCCCAGAACAAAATCTATATTTTCGAGATAGATGAGTACTGGAATATAGTCGATACTGGTGACTCTATAGATGCTGGTGTTGTGGAAGGCCTAGCGCTAGGAGAGTATAATGGTGAATCAGTGCTCTGGATCAATAACGCTGTTTCCAATGAACTAGTCGCCTTTGATCTGACTGGCTACAGCCCGGTTCTTATCGTTAACAAATATCTTTTTGAGCAAATTGACGAAGGTGACGGGGATGGTATACTTGAGGTTGGAGAGAGATGGTGGTGGAACGTGGTGATTGAGATTCAGAACGTCTCGGTGG
>CAYFSE010000174.1:0-14614 GCA_964345725.1 uncultured Dehalococcoidales bacterium | reverse complement strand
TGCAGGTACGGAAAGGTTGCCGGAGCAATAGGGCTACAGGATTAATGTCAAAATGGACAACTTCGCCGGCCTGGCCCGGAAATGCCGGGCACTCCACCACGGGAAATAGGCTATGAATCGCTGGAACTTCAAGCACCCGGTTGCCGGGTATATCGCCCTGGCAGTGATGGTCCTAGTTACCAGCTTGTGGACATTCTGGGCCGTAAGAGCAATGTCTTATCAGGGTTGGTGGGAAGGATGGTACTTCCGCCTGCCCTACTTAGCGCCGGCTATTGTGGGTCTGGGGTTGACCTTGATAATGGTGGCACGGCCCCGCGCCGGGGGCTGGTTGACTATTGTCATCGGTGGAGCTTTTACTGGCTGGTGGTGGCACACCTTGGTAACTGCCGGCCTTGCGATGAGTCAGGTACTGAACATACTGCCTTTCAGTGGCCTGTTGGTGGTCGCCGGGGCGCTGTCTGTTGTGGATGGGCATTACCGGCAGCGGTTGCGCTCTAAAGAAGGACACGTGCCGTCAAAGGAATGGCTCCCCCGCAAACTCCGCTACGTACTAGCCGTCGCACTTCCGCTACTGGTGGCTATCATCGCTTCAATCCTGATTCCGCTGACCCTGTTTCCTAATCAGCAGGACGGGACAGCATTTTTTCGTGATGGCGACGAGTTCAGAAATCTATGCGTGCAATTTGTCCGTACGGTAGCCGAGAATCATCTTCGTGGGCAGCCCATGCAATACCCTCCGGAGTTAGAAATTAATGGCAATTGGGAGCTTGATATAACCATATATCACCAGGGAGAAACAATAGGTACTGGGGCCAGCAAAGGGGAGGACGAAACGTTGTCCTCACCACTGGAAGAAGCAACGGTAAACGCGCTGGAAGAAGCGCAACAAACGCTGAGCGAGGAAGATCTTGAACAGGCAAGATTTCTGGTTACTTTCTATTATCCTCCTGCCTTTTTTGCCCAGGTTGATGACTTGTTTGAGCTTATTTCTCGCTTCGAGTATTACTACAGCCGTTCATTTTACCTCGATGACCGTTCGTTTTCCTTCATAGAATATGAGGGAGAAGGGAAGGAACTTATTGAGGGCCTGGTGATAATACGCAGCCTGGATAAGCAACTAATGCTCGAGAAAATTGAGCAGGGAAAGGAATTCCTGTTCAGGGCGATGGATGAAGACGAGCACGGGTTCTACAAAAGGTATGACACTGAGAACGATTACTTTGGAAGTCGGCTCCATACTGTATATTCGGCTTCAATCATATACACGCTTCTGAAGATTTACGATTTCGACCAAGATGAGCGGATACTGGAAGGCATACCGGAGTGGGGGGACTTCCTTCTTTCGATGCAGAGTAAAGATGAAGAAACGTACGGCGCATTCCATTATTCGTATTTCCCCTCAAGCGAGAGAAAAGAAGAGAGCTTTCCTGTCGGTACTACAGCATTAAGCATATTCACGTTGTTGGATTTATATGAGCGCATGGGTGACTCCAGGTACTTGGAATCGGCAAAACTGGGTGGTGATTGGCTGACCACTATGCAGAGACCCGATGGAATTATGTACGCATATAAGAACCAACACTCGAGCGGAGAATGGGTTTATGGCGAAAATGAATCACTTCTTTATAATGGTCAGGTTCTTTCTGCACTTTCCCGGCTATACATAATTACCGGAGAAACAAGATACTATGACACTGCAGAAAGGATTGCCCAGCACTTCTCGGCAAGAGTTGAAAAAGAGGGTTGTTTTCTGGGGGACGACTACCGCTGGCCAAACCCAATCTCAAGTGCCTGGGTAGCGATGTCTTTGCTTGATTTCTACAAAATAAATAAGGAGGATTATTACAAAAACATAATTCTTGAATGCAGCGCCGAACTTCTGACAAGACAGCCGAAAGACATAAATAATCCCCTCTATCATGGAAGCTGGTACCGGGCGTATTCGACCAGCGGAAACGGCTGGCTAGCTGAAGTGATGATGGAAATGTACAGGTTCTGCCAAGAACAGAACGTGGACGGATGTGATGAATACAAAGAGGCGATACTAAGAGTAATACGGTGGGTTATTCAGAACACGTATTCAGAAGAAAATACCTTCTTCCTCAAAGAGCCCGAAAAAGCAATAGGTGGCATTTTCTGGAACTATGAAGATAGATACGTTAGAACTGATTCGTTATGTCATGCCCTGAATGCATATGCCGGCATGATGGACGATTGGGAAGACGGAACCCTGCTTTCACTGCCAGAGCAGCCGATTGGGGCGGTCTTGAGCCGACTAAGAGGCTGACCTGTTTGACAATGCTACCAAACGATACTCTCAGTGGCTAGGCGTCCTCCATTCCCGGCTGCCAAAGACCACATCGCTAGAAGAGTCATTGCTGGCCCAAAACCTGCAATTATGACCGAGTTCTCTCAATCTGGAGCCGAAGCGATTATTGCTTCAGCAGAGCAGTCAATTGAGAAGGCAACCCATATCTTAGGTACTATCGGCGAGTGATTTGTGGTGCTGCTCGAATTCGACAAATGACACCTGATTCATAGTAAGCCTGGCTTCTGTGGGGCGGCACCTATGGAATTATTGTTCGGGCAACAGAATGGGTTGTCGTCAAGTAGAATGTACTAGCCAGTGGTTGGGGAGAAGTGCTCGCAGACCAGTGACGTGGCCTTACCCAACAATGACGCGGCTGTCAAGATTCCGGACATCAACCTGAACCATCATCTCCCGGCACCGACCACAGGGTGGTAAGATGCCGGCCTTGGATATCGCCACAACCGCACTAATATGAGTCTCTCTGTGTTTCAACATTTCAGCCACCGCAGCAGCTTCGGCGCAGAAGCCCAGCCCACAACCTAGACAGATGCAGATCCCGGTGTAGATGCTTCCCTTCGCGGTCAATATCGCTGCCCCCACGGAACCGGCCGAGAAATCCTCTCCCAACCGAAAATCTCCGCATACAGACTTAGCCGCCGTAATCAACTGGGTTGTATTGCTATCCATTTTCTCTCCCACCGAATTGATAATCGCATTACTATTTGCCGCATAATACAGCAGAAGGCCGAGATTCCACAAATTGGCAGACCTTACTGAACAATTGTCAGACTTTTTCGGTCGTTTTCCAGCGTTTTTTTCGGACAAACTATTGACTAGTCTTCACATTGATGTTATTCTCACAGACAAATCTGAAGCGCAAGGAGGTTCAAATGCAGGCATATTGTGTGAAATGCAGAAGGAAGGTTGAGATCAGGAATCCAAGGTCTATCAGGATGAAGAACAAACGTCCCGCGACTCAAGGTGTATGCCCGAGGTGTGGGACCAAAGTATTTCGCATAGGCAAGTAGAGCCCACAATCTTGGCATAAGGGCATTACCAAGTAGCCCTCATCACGTTTGTGATAAAACTGGCCAGACCTTTTGGTCTCTTATGCACGGATTGAAATCGTGCTGACCTAATAGCCACGGACAAGATATACAAAACTGACCTAGGGCTGCAATCGAAGAGAAATAGAGCAAGCCGACGGGCAACGGCATCTCGCACGAAGTCGCTCTGCCAATGTTGAGAGCAATCTCGCTGGTCGGTCCGAGCTTCACAGATGTTTGTCGGCCCTGCTTCCTGCTTGGTCTTCGAGAATGAAGGTTACCTTCATCTGAAGGCGGTACTCTGATATCTTGCCTTTTTTGTCGATAGGTGCTTCTTGATTCCAGATCCACGCTCGTCTGACGTTTTTCAGGGTCTCGTTAGCGCGGGCGATTCCTTTCTTGATCGCATCGTCGAAGCTAATTCGAGAAGATGATTTGAGTTCAATAACCCTAGCAATAGACACTGGCAGCTCCCTATGATTTGAAGAGTTGGCTATGTTTTCATTCTATCGTTTGTGAAAACCCACCAAACTAATCATAAGATTCTGGCCAATTGTTTAGTCACTATACGCTGTTTTGTCCAGCACCGAAATCGGGATTGCGGGGACACAATGACATAGAACTTGTGCGGTTCAGGGTGAGTGTTTAATGTGGCAGCGTCACAATACAGTATTCCCAGTTTATGTAATGAGGTACAAAGCAGGCACTTGTTGCCCAACAAGTTACCAGGTTGTGCTGTTTCATATCCCATCTTGTGGCCACATGAACTGCTCAAAGCGGCCTTTCTTCGCCTTACATATGGGGCACGCTTCAGGCGGCTGTTCCCTAGCACGAAGGTAGCCGCAAACCCTGCAACGCCATACCGGCAGTGGAAGTCCGGTTAGGTTCATGCCTGTCTTCTGGGCTTCTCTTCTCCTCTCCGCCGGTGGCAACCTCCGCTCTAGCATGCTAGCCCCCTCTTTTCACCTTTCAGTACGGGCTCGGATACGTATAGTGCGCAGTAGCAGACGTCAAACTCATTTAGATCAGGATCTCGGTAGTCACACGGACAGATAATATCGAGATCATGCTTCTTCTTTCCAGAAGCGAATCGGCATGGGCAGGCCCAATAGCCGTGTCTCCGCTAATTTATGATAAGGCTCTTAATCAGCCCATTTGTAAGCTCCACATCGGGATGAAGATGATAACCAGCAGATTCGGCTTTCCTAAACAGTCTTTAATACAGCCTGTCAATTTCAGCTATGGCTACTTCTGGTCCATTCACTTCTGGAGCGCATCCCTGATTTCGTCCTCCTTATAGCCAACGATGCATTTCTCATTATCTAAGACAAGGGTAGGAAAACTACAACTGGGGTTCCACGCTGTCACCTTCCGAATCGCTTCCTCCTTTTCATCACCATGAAGCTGGTCAACATACTCATAACTGTACTCTACTCCCAAATCATCCAGAAGCTTTTTGGTCTTCTGACACCAGCCACATGTACTCAGGGCGTATAGCATTATGTGACTGGACTTTCTGCCTGGTATGTTAACTATAGTCATCTGTCTACACCTCCTCGTCGTATCCAGGAATACCAGGTATTATATCCTTCACTGCGCCGCTAAACATAGCCGCCATCACCTTGCGATAAGGATATGCAGCAACCGGAAGAAGGCTGAAGGTTTAGAAGACGGCGCTTAACATTCAGTCACGTTGCTTCTCCCAATACAACATCTACGTACCGATAGTTGTGGTAGCCTTCCAAGCGAGCATAAATATGGATGATTTTCAAGTGTTTCTCTCAGCTTTCAGAGTATAGAATTGCAGAAATCGCCATTTTGTTCAACAACCCGGGGGCGCTGGGGCGGCGGAATGAGCGAAAGTGCCGTACACGCAAAATGCTAGCGTCTGTAGCAATCTCGGGAGAGAATCTATGACTCACGCAAGGCAATCTCCAGAGGGATATACTAGAACAGCTTCGTGCTGATCTCCACTCCATCAAGTCCCACGTCAATGTAATGGCTTTTATACCTACCGGAGTTCCTGACGTAGTCCAGGTAATCGCGCATTTCATGAGCAGGCACCTTGACATTGTCCGCAAAAACTGCACCGCCTCTCTCCAACTTGTTTTCAGAAAGCTTGAGATACTTCAAATACTCGTCCTTGGTAGCATCAAGGAAAACCATGTCAAAGCTGTCGTTTATACGAGGTATCACCATAAGGGCGTCACCAATGTATAGTTCAATCTTGTCAGCAAGCCCAGCCCTTCGTATGTTTTGCTCCGCTAGCCTCGCTGACTGTGGATCAGCTTCTATGGTGACGACGCTGCCCTCTTGAGGAAGGTTCAAGGCTATGAGAATTGCCGAATATCCAATCAGCGTGCCAATCTCCAGGACATTCTTCACATTGAATCCTATGACAGTGTCAACCAGGTACTTTCCCTTTACCGGTCCGATAATGGGCATGTACATCCTTTTTGAGAGCTGCTCGATTTCCCTTAGAACAACATCACCTTCCATCTGTAGTCTTACCCTCCTGAGGTAGTAGCTTACGCAAATGCTAGATATTGATTCCGGCGGTACTATGCTACAAGAACACGTATCAAGTAGTCATAAAATCAACATCAGAAAAGCTACAGAATCATGACATTTTTGGAAAGAAGAATGCTGTAGTTTCTATGCCAGGGCAAACATAGGCAGCGAGATGAGTTTTGTTCAACGCATAGGAATACCACATTTGTCGATATTATGCAATCTCATTCTCAAGATTAGGACTCCCCCTGCCATATTCCGAAGACATGACACCTGATTCATAGCAGATCTGATCGGCATGGTGTCCCTTGAATTCGGCCAGCCCGATGAACCGACAAATGGTGACTACGGCAGACAGAAGTTTAGACGGACGTCACGAATCGTGAGCCGAGTTTGTAAATGGCTATGAATGTTTATGACTAGACTGGTCCGATACGGCCTGGCAACCTACTTGGTTGCCCCGGGGAACATCTTTTCCGCAGCCTTGTAGGACTCAAGATAGGCTTTCATTGACTCATTGAAGTCGGCCAGTGGGTAGGTCTCGAGATCCATAAACCCGCCTACGGGTAGCGCACTAATTCTTTGAACGATTTCTTCGGCGCTCTTGGCTTCAGCAATGACCATGGAACGACCCGAGCCGGCCATGAAGTAAGCTTCCAGGATTCTGCCCGCCTGCATTTCCTGTTTCATTAACTCGAGGGTTGCCTCCATGAGCTGCCTCATTACAGACGGCGGCACTGTAGATGCCGTGTCCTTCATCCTGGTTATGGTTAGAAATTTCATTGTATTCCTCCTTTGATTATGACTAACGGTTAGTACGTGTGGTTTCTGAGTGGGCATCACCTCCTTCCCGTTACTGTGATTGAATGGACAAGAAAGGGCACAAGCGACCGCATCCTAATTTGGCGGTTTCCGTGCCCTTTTTCCATCTCCTCAGCCTCTCACACGATTCCTAGGGTTGGCTCACGCGTTGGACTTCCGTCATATTATAATTCACTTATGAGGTACTGTCAATGCTCATAATCCAGAGGAGGTAATGTTGGGTACCCCCGGGACATAATGCCGAATCTGTAGCAGGACTGACTGGCAGGGTGTACCAAGAATTCGAGAAGGATCAAGCGAAGCGGCGCAATGCAACGTTTTTCGGCCTCCTGCATTACAGTGATAAGCAAGACAGGCCCGGTGAAATAAATAGAATAGGGCCGTCGATGTCTTAAGCGAGTGTATTGTGAAGCAAGAAACCAATGCAGGGACTTTTCTTGGGAAAATGGGGGCTGCCCTTGGAATCCGTGTGGTTTTCAGCGTTTTCCTGGTAGCAGCTCTTATTGCTAGTGCCGCATGTGCCCCAGAAGTCGGTGCCAAAACAGTCAGCTTAGGAGATAGCTTCAGTCTTACTGTTGGCCAAAGCGCTTCGATAGACGGGCAAGACCTCGCTATTAGGTTTATCGATGTTATTGCTGACAGCCGCTGCCCGTTAGATGTCTTGTGTATCTGGCAGGGTGAAGTGTCTTCCCTTGTGGAAATAACTTATGGTGGAACAGGCCATCAAAGAGTGCTCACTTATCCCGGTCTAACTCAAGAACCATCAGAGGCTCGGTTCGGTTCGTATCAGTTCACCTTTAGTGTCGATCCCTATCCGGAAGCAGGCAAAGCGATAGAAAAGAGTGAATACAGGCTGAACCTCCTGGTAACCAAGGGCCCGCCTCTTTCTGGCGGAATCTTGGTAACCTTCGATGTAGCTGGCGAGCAATATTCAGTCTTCATAACAAACAACAAGACCATAGAAGAGGTATTCGCGGTCCAGAGAGGGGAGAGTCAGGCAACCATACCCAGCGGGCTGATTGTGGAAGGCGCCGTTTTCTACAATCAACCATGGAGCTGGCATATAGACTCAGAAGACATCCACATGGTTGAGATGACAATCGAACTGTACGACGGGGTCCCTTCCTTTGTTGAAAATGAGCTTGAATACTGGTTAGAAAGCGTGCATCGTTACGCTCCCTGGTCTGCGACAATCAAGGCAATAGAAGATTTCAGGTAGCCATTACTTCTAATATAGTTTTCTACAACAATCAGCCATCCGCTTAGTTCTTCGTCTTGCATTGACCAACACACTCGACTGCACAATCCATCAGATTGTCACCTGATGTTGTCGCTTGTTGGACAAGGAGAAGCTCTGGGCATTCCGTGGGCATAATGCCTGACTTGCAGCAGGCCTGATTGGCATGGTGTCCCTGGAATGATACACGCTGAACGGACGGACTACGACGATGTGCACAGGCTCCCTGCCAGTGAGTACTACGTCGTCCTACGGGATAACTTTCTGCTATTTCATAAAACTCCGACATTCACATAACATTTGGCTTCATCCAATACAAACGATAAGGTCTCATGCTATATTACGCGATGGAGGCAAAAGGGGCATGGCTGCATTGCCAGGCGAAGAGAAGAGCATATTGCTTGAGGCAGCGAAGAAAATCCACACCTACAAAATCATGCAATCTATCGGTTATAGAAGGCTCATTAGGAAGGCTGTTAACGAAAGGACTAAGCAGCTCTTAACGGAAATAAGTGCCAGTGAGTCTAGCGATGCTGAATCCTGGTCGCAAAGAATCAAGCAATTGGCAGACCGCGACGTAAGACCTGCCCGAGTCTCTCTGCTGAATCAAAGGGTGCGGTTGATGATGACTATTCTGGGCACGAGGGGCTTTTTTGAGTGGGCCATAATAGCTGAGGATGAGAGCGTCGAAGACCTGTCTGTTCAGGCAGGGAATCTCACTGATATTGCTGCTTCGGAGACATGGACCAGAATCGCCTCCGATGAGAGGCTGCACATTGAGAGGATAAAGAAAGAGGTGCTGGGGATGGAAGGCTGGGAGATCGCCGGTGGTGGTGGGGTGAGACACGTAATTTTTGGAGCCAACGATGGTCTGGTTTCAATATTGGCGTTGGTGGCGGGCGTCTATGGCGCAATTACGGAGAGCCATGTTGTTCTCGTGGCTGGTGCAGCAGGAGCGATTGCCGGGGCCATATCCATGGGCGCTGCGGCCTACCTTTCGTCAAAGTCCGAGAAAGAGGTGACTGAGAGAGAAAGAGCGAGAAAAGGAATCAGAAAGGGAAGGACTCCCGAACAAGAGAGGGAGGAGCTGGCGAGGTTTTATCAGGAGCGGGGATTCAAGATACAGCAGGCAAAGGCGGTGGCGGAGAGAGTAGCTTCAGAGATGAGGTCGAGGGAGGCATTCACCCTCGGAGAGGAACTTGGGCTGACGTCCGAGGAATCCTGGCCCCCAGTTAAGGCTGCTACTTTGACCGGATTGTCCTTTACGATTGTCTCTCTTATCCCCGTCTCGCCCTTTGCCTTCATGGAGGTAACACCAGCAGCGTTAACCGCAGGAATCGCCAGCGTGGCCACCCTATTTGGAGTTGGAGCTAGTAAGGCCATCTTCACGAGGAAGAGCTGGCTTCGGAGTGGAGCAGAGATGATGGCTATCGGAACATTAGCTGCGGCGGCAACTTACGCTATAGGACTGGCAATTCCTGCCTAATCTCAGTTAACAGACTCCGCACCGTCCGTATATGGCCTACGTAGCGGATATCACAATGACCTTGTAAGGCATAGCTGGTTCTTCAGAGAATAGTTGTGTGCCTCTTCTCGAAGAGTTATCGGGGAAGGCTGTGATGAGGGAGCATGCTTGAACTATCACTCGCAGCTACCACCGATAGCTGCCATTCGGCGCAGCTCTTCCGGCTCACGGATGACGTAACGCTGGTCTTCTATGCTCACGATGCCGGATTCCCGGAAGCCGCGCAACAAACGCCTGATTGTTCCTGTACTCACTCTGGCCATTTCGGCGAGCTCGGGCTGAGTCAAAGGAATTGAGACTCGCCATCCCTCCGGGATTTCACTACCGTGGGCACTTACCAGCTTGAGCAAAGTCTGGGCGAGGCGAGCTTGCGGTGTGAACAAGATCACGCTCTTCAACTGAGAATTCAGGTTTCTGATCCTTTGTGCCAACACAGCCAGAATACTAACTGCCACGTCTGGATACAACTTCACAAAATCCAGAAAATCCTCGCGCTCCAGGGCCAGAGTCTCCGTAGAATCTTTCGCCGTAGCTGTGGCAGAGCGGGGTCTCTCATCTAGAAGAGCCAATTCGCCAAAGAAATCGCCGGGGCCCAGGTCGGTCAGGAACACATCCTCTCCCTCCTCCGAAGGGATGCTCAGCTTGACCTCCCCGGTATTGATTATGTGGAACGTGGAACCAAAGTCACCCTTGTGAAAGATGATTTCGCCCTTGCGATAGCGACGCCTGGTGAATTGGCGGGAAAGGCCGGAGAGGTCGTCCACAGACACGGACGAGAATAGAGCTACGGTTCTCAGTGAACCACCCACTGCTTCAGCGTCGCCTTCACGGTTCTCCAACATGCTTTTGGCAAATCGCTTCATCACACTGGGGTCGAAGTATGTTGCCGCTTTCGTTCTTGGCCTGGGTTCGATGAGAACTTCGATTGTTGTTGGTCTAACCTTCGGGTGCTTGACGATGCTAAATAGTTGCCTATTCTCTTCCGTCTTCATCTCTATCACACAGTCCGCGATGCTCATCATGGCCACCAGGTCCTCAGACTTGCCACAACCCTCGTCCATCAAAGCCAACACTGAGTTCCCTTCGGCAGCGAGCTTCGATAGAAAAAGCCTCATGAACTTGGCAATCTCAGCGCCGCTAAACAAGTACGGAGACGTGAGTGAATCGAAAGCAAGCAATATGCCTTTCCGTCCTATTCTCCCCTGTAACCTTGTCGTAGCGATGCTCATGCTGTTCAAATCGGCGCAGTCAGCGCATATCGTGTCTGGTCGGTCCGCAGTCTCTACGCCCACCGTCCGGCTGAACGCATCGACAAAGCTCAGTACTTCACAACTAGCTCCTTCTACGCCCTTCTCCATCAGAAGCCTCATGACCCCGGAGGGAGTTTGCTCCGTAGTTATGAATATTACCGGCCTGTTCTCAGCTATACTGTTGAGCACCACCTGATGGCAGAAGGCGGATTTCCCCGCTCCCGGGGGTCCAATCACCAGTGTCAAGCTGTCCCTTGGTATCTCCTGTATTTCAGCTAACGACAATCCCCTTTTCTCCATCCGGCCATCTCCCTACTTGAAAACAGTCAGAGTAGGGTACACCTCTATGCCCTTGCTGGTGATATTATACGGGCGTGGTTGATTGTCAACCTCCAGTCCACGCATTTTCTCGACCTGGAACATGCGGATCAGCTTTTCCTCTCTCATCGCGGTGCGTAGCAGGATAACCCCCTGAGCCAGATACTCTTCGAATTGATGCTCTCTTTCCGGGCCTGTACCTCTCAGTTCTGAGATTAGCAGATTGGTGCATCCAGTTTTTCTGAAATCAGCTATCACGTCCCTCATAGCGTATATTCGCTCCACTTCATCAGGGTATTGGAGAGCGAAGATGGTAATGGGGTCAATGACCACCCTCTTGGCTTCAACCCCTTCAATGCCTTCCCTGATTGCCTCCAGCAGCTTAATTAGCTTGAACTCTTTCATTCCCAGCTGGATAAGACCAGTCTTTTCCGAGGATGTTGCCCGGACCGGGGATACATTGATGAAGGCGAGTTTCTTCTCCTGTTCAAGCTTGGTAAGCTCCCATCCAAATTTCGACATGTTCCTTTTCACGTCCTCAGGGTCTTCGTCCAGTGATATGTAGAGCCCAGGCTCATTGTATTCTGTGGCTCCTTTATACAGGAACTGGATGGCAAAAGTAGTCTTCCCGCTACCCGGTCCCCCAGCTATCAGGATGCTTTGCCCCCTCGGTATTCCTTTCTCTCCGAGAATCTTGTCGGCGCCAGCAATGCCTGTTCGGGCATAATCATCACTCATACCCACCTCCAAAACCGCCAAGGTAATTCTGGGGCTTTGTTTAATTATAAATCGACTGCGAAAATATAACAATAGATAAAGGCAAAGCCGAAGTCGCCTCGAGAATTGAAGGGGTTACTCTACAATAGTGGGCCCAGGATCACATTTTGAGTTTTTGTGCAGTCAAAACTCAGGGGGCCGCCAGATGTTCAACGATACGTCGCGGTATCAAAGATGAGTCGTAACCCGGCGAAATGATACCTGATTCATAGTAGGCCTGATTGGTATCGCATCCCTGGAATTGCAGACGATAGTCACGGCGCTCTGCTCCCACTCGCTGCCGCTCAACATTGCGTCATTTTGTTCGTTTCACGTGACATCGGCAGTCGAAACCATTCGGGCTCATAACCTGAACATAACTGGGGCGAATCTAGCTCCCGCTACCGAATGAATTCTAAGCGCACCGCGAAGAGAGGTACCCTTCTGTCTTTCGGCGGTTGATAACTTCTGTGAAAATCCCTAATATGGCTAATATGGAGGAGTGCAGAAAACCACTGACGGGTGTGGAACACGGTAACTCACCTGACCACGTGGCAGAAGCTGTCAGGTTTGTGTTAGGAGAGCAGGTCAGAATAGAAGAACGTTTGAAAACTCTCGAGAATGCCCCCGGAATAACTTCTCCCAGAGACGCATTATGGGAGAAGATAATGATAGGAGCGACATTCAACCAAGGAGGGGGAACATGAGATTTGAAACTATAGCCATCCACGCCGGGGATAGGCCGGATGCGGCAACCGGTGCCATTTCGGTGCCCATCTACCAGACATCGACATTCATGTTTGAGGATGTGGGGAAGACAAAGGGGTGGGACTACTCCCGTACGGCGAATCCAACGAGGAAGGTTCTGGAGGATACTATCGCTCAGCTGGAAGGAGGGAAAGCTGGCTTTGCCTTCGCCACCGGTATGGCGGCTGAGACGACAGTTGTGCACCTTCTGAAAACTGGCGCTCACGTAATCTCGGCGGACGACATCTACGGAGGAACCTATAGGTTATTCAGCGATGTGATGCCTGCCTTTGGTCTGGAGTGTACCTTTGTTGGAATGGATGACCGGAAAAGAATAGAAGAAGCAATAAAGCCCAGTACCAGGATGTTGTGGTTGGAGACTCCCTCAAATCCACTGCTCAATATCGTTGATATTGAGATGGTGGTCGACATTGCCAGGAAGCACAAGTTGCTGACAGTCGTAGATAATACGTTTGCCACCCCATATTTCTTCAGGCCGATTGAATATGGGGTTGACCTTGTTGTCCACTCTACCACCACGTATCTCAACGGGCACGCCGATGTTGTCGGTGGCGCTGTAGTAACCAGCACTGATGAACTAAGCCAGAAGATGCAGTTTCTACTCAATGCCATGGGGACCTGTGCTGCCCCCTTCGACTGCTGGCTGGTGCTTCGCGGGATTGAGACTCTCCCCGTTAGGATGAAACAGCATCAGGAAAATGCCTTTGCCGTGGCAAACTATCTTGAGGGACATCCCGGAGTAAAGAGGGTGCTCTATCCCGGGCTCGGGTGCCATAAAGGACATGAAATCGCCAGGAGACAGATGAAAGGATTTGGTGGCGTAGTGTCCTTTGAACCGGTCGGTGGCATTGACGGTGTCAATACGTTCTTAAGAAAGCTCAAGGTCTTTTCCCTGACGGGATCGCTGGGTGATGTCGCTTCTCTTGCCGAGCACCCCGCTACCATGAGTCACGACTCGATGCCCAGGGACTATAGACGGAAGGTAGGGATCATAGATGAACTTGTCAGGTTGTCAGTTGGCCTGGAGAATGTTGACGATTTGATTGAGGACCTAGGGCAGGCGCTCAGTAGCCTATGAAGGAAGATTCTAGGTTTGGACGACGGCGCTCTGAACCTGCTGCAGCCGCCAAACACTGCGCTGTATAGTTAAGTTGATTTGCGGTGGAACCTACTAATCACCACCTGAAATCATCAACATTAGGAGGAAAGCCGTGTTTCTAAGTTTGTAACAAACATTATCCTCACCACCGGATCGATATAGGTCCTGTTATTTTGACTTCGCATAAAAACGACGGACTTTTGACCGATTCCCACAACTGCTCATATCGCACCAGCGTCGGCTTCGGTTGCGACTTAAATCCCAGAATAACCAGCCACAGCCTTTTTCATCGCAGCATTCTCCTACTCGCTTTATCGCTTCCGATGTCATCAAATCCACCGCTGATTTGACAACCGGCCAGATAACGGAATCCAATTTATCCGAACGGGAATCCCACTCCCACCTTAATCCCCTTTCGTACGGAGCCAACCTCGAGTGGGGCAACATGCTTGCTAATGCTTTGTTGAATCCCTTAAGGTCGGTAGTCTTGATTGGATTTCCGTGGACTGTATTGGAAAGGATTTGATAAATGTTTTCTCTGATTTCCCTTGCTTTCTCTAGTACTGCCTTTGCTTCAATCGGTTTCTGTTCACTTTTTCTCAACAACGCATCCTTAGCATCACCTGGAATTATACCTCTGTTTGCCGACCATTCAATCAAATCAGCGTACTTATTCAAGGTTTCCACAGGACTGTTACTGGCGTGCCAATCTAGTGTGTTAGCAAAATCCAGGCACAACCAGCCTGTCTTGGTACAATATTCCGTATCCATATTCGATTTCCTCCGATTTTTTATCTTCTAACCACCTATTACCCCTTGACAGGTTATTTTCCCTGTGTTACACTAACCAGTGTAATGATTATAGCAGGTTTATATAATCAAGTCAATACCTTGTGAGGAGGCGTTAAATGATACAAAAGAACGAAGTATTAACACGAGAGGACAATGCCCTTTCACTCACTTGTGCAACA
>CAYFSE010000173.1:0-3152 GCA_964345725.1 uncultured Dehalococcoidales bacterium | reverse complement strand
CAGTAGTCTGAAGAATATTGTCTCCATCGTCCCCACCGACATAGACGGGGGTCACGCCGACTTCCGAGTCGGTGACAACGATGTTGCTCAGGTTCACGCTGCCACAGTTGGTTACCACGTACTCCCAGAGCACGGCACCACCTACCGGAATCACCGGCCCGGTAGGTAGATCAGCATCCTGGCCGTTGGTGCTCTTTTCGATATGGATGCAGACGTCAGAGCCGAAGTAGTGGCTGGGATCGTCGTCGGAAACAGGAGTCCCGAGAGCGGGTGTACCGGTGACGTTACCAGTGTTGGCGTACTGGCCAGCCACAGCGGTGCCACCTGCCTGGTAGATCCAGGTCTCAGTGGTCTGAAGAATATTGTCTCCATCGTCTCCACTGACATAGACCGGGGTCACGCCAGCTTCAGAGTCGGTGACAGTGATGCTACTGAGCGGTGTATCACCGGGGTTGGTAATGACGTACTCCCAGGTCACGGGACTGCCTACTGCTATATACGGCCCTGTGGGCAGGTCAGCATCCTGGCCATTGGTGCTCTTCTCAATGTGAATGGCGGGGTCTATGACCAGTGACGACTTCTGCACGTCGAGCTCAAAGTCGTCGTTACCCCCCGTAGATACCTGATAGCCAGTGGCATAAAACGTGTTAATGACTGTGCCACTCAGGGTGGCTACCCAGTCATATGTGTACGACTGGCTCTGGCCGGGCGCTAGGGTGTAGGGGAGCGCTGGACCGGTGGGGTAGACTGTTGAGCCATCCGGAAGCACGTCCCACACCGCTTCTACCACGATATCCTCATTTGTCCCCATCACGTCGCTGATGTTGATAATCGACATGGTATAGTTAATGGTGTCGCCCAGGCGGTATACATTGGGTGCTGCCGGCGTGACACCCTTGGTTAGAGCCACGTCAGCAGCATACACCGGCAGTGTCGTGCTGAACATGCAAAGTATCAGTGCCAGCGTGACCAGCAAACCAAAAGCTGTTCTTGACCTTCTCAATTCTCTCACCCCTTTCCCTATTTCACGGCCTGTATTTCTAGGAAGAAAGCCCAGGATTACCCTTATGCTCTCCTATTTGGGCACAAGAACAACAGCAGATGGCTTTGAGCTACCTCTCTCACTCCAGCACCCCAGCGGACATTTTCCTCTCTCGCCGTCCCTAGACCCCGGCGCTACTCCTTTCTTTCGACTTGGTGCTCCTGCCGTACCGCTATTATGGCACACTTCACAGCCGTGTCAGCCGCATCTCTGCCAACACGGCCGCGCCACACCACGCCTGTGGCCCTGTCCGCATAGTCTCTCGGTCGAGACTACGCGGGCGCACTAATTCGGTTTTCGACGGTCACCGGTTCACTTGTGACCGGCACCGGCGAAAGACATCAAGCCTGTCGTCTCTTCCTCAGCACAAGCAGCGCTGCAACTGCAACGCCGACTGCTAGGACTGCCCAGGGCGCCACAAGCCCTGCCTTATTCACCAGGGAAGCACTACCGCCCACTTCTTCGCCCAGGACAAGTGACGATTTCGCCGAACTCGCGTTGAACTGTTCGGGGCCCGCCACAGTGTCCTGATAGCCATTGGCATAGAACGTGTTAACCACCGTGCCGCTTATGGTGGCTGTCCAGTTATAGGTGTACGTCTGGCTCTGTCCCGGTGTCAGGTCATAGGGGAGAGCCGGACCGATCGGGTAGACCGTTTGGCCATCCGGAAGTACGTCCCACACTGCTTCTATCGTCATATTATCAGTTGCGCTGAGGTTGACAATCGACATCGTATAATGAATGGTATCGGTTAGGTTGTATACATTGGGTAGTGTTGGCGTGACGCCCTTGGTTATGCCCACATCAGCAGCGTACACGGGCACCGCCACGGTCAGGAAAAGCACCAGTGCCAGTATCAGCGGCAATCCTACCAGTATTTTCGGTCTTTTCAATTCGCTTTCACTCCTTTCGCTATTGCGCGACCTACATTTTCAGGGACAAAGAGCATGATTGCTTCTATGCTCCTTGACTTCCTCGCATCTATGTTTTCTCTCTCACTACGCAGTTTTGAATTTCTTCACCTCCTTTGAGTTGGTCCTGTTTGGATGCTCATACAAAAATCTCAAGCGACCCTACTTGGGGTCACAAGAATAGCCAGTCCACCTGGTCGATATCAAGCGCGACGGCCAAGGCTGTCATACCCTGTTCCCCGCAGTCGCTTATGTCTTCCAGCGTAAGATCGATCTCCGTCAGGTCCGGAAATGTCATCACAACTCTTCCTCGGTAAGTATTGTAGCACGCTTTCCAGCCGTGTCAAGAGTACCCTTCTTAACGCTAGCTTCAACGCGTGAGAAAAGGATACTTATGGCGGACCACCAGCCAGATGCGGGCCGCTCATTTCGGAGCACAGCATTCTCCATGAGCAGGCGCCCGAAGAATGCCTGCACAAGACGAGTCCAGTGGAGGAGAAAGCTGTTCCAAAATGTGGGAGGCGTTGCCGGGTGCTCTCTAACGCAGAGTCCTTCATTTCGCATACCGCTTGCTGTGCAACCCTTGAACCTCTTCGGCTGCCCCGTATTGTAACTACAGATCGCTGCCTAGCTTTCCGCTAATGGCAGCGACAACAATAATTGCGAGCTCACCCTTATGGAGGGAGGCGCCTGGGAAACTCAGTTCAGATCCCAGCCACCGACGCTGCACTGCCCGTTGTCGTTGTATCCCACGGCAACCGCGGTCCCGTCGGACCTGAGTCCCACCGTATGCTGCCGGCCTGCGGAGACCTGGATGATGTTTGTCCAGCTACTGACATCCCTCAGCCCTCGCCAATTGGC
This sequence comes from uncultured Dehalococcoidales bacterium, assembly GCA_964345725.1. GTDB lineage: Bacteria > Chloroflexota > Dehalococcoidia > GIF9 > AB-539-J10 > RBG-13-51-36. Next base: position 338 of record CAYFSE010000173.1, on the reverse strand, counting down.
TCCCACACCAACCGCTGTGCCATTGGCTCTAACCCCTATCGTGTGAAACCAACCTGCGGAGACCTGGATGATGTTTGTCCAGCCACTGACACCACCCTGCCCGATGCCGTTGTCTCCCACGGCGACCACGCTGCCGTTGGACTTGAGGCCCACCGTGTGGTAGAGGCCTGCGGAGACCTGGATGATGTTTGTCCAGCCAGTGACAACACACTGCTCATGGTCGTTGTATCCTACGGCAACTGCGGTGCTGTCGGACTTAAGGCCCACCGTGTGATAGGCCCCTGCGGAGACCTGGATGATGTTTGTCCAGCCACCGACGTTGCGCTGCCCGTAGCTAT
>CAYFSE010000172.1:0-2370 GCA_964345725.1 uncultured Dehalococcoidales bacterium | reverse complement strand
GCCGGACGAAGCCGAAGGGATAAACCACGAGGTAGTATTTTTTCGCTATCCCGAGCCTCCATTTCGCAGTGGCAAGCAATCCCACCTGACACTTTTCTTGTTTTGTCGTTATTAATATTCAGAAGCAGGAACGATGCACGCAAAGGAGGAACAAATAATGAAAAGTGGCGTTCTGATTGTGACAATAGTGACAGCTCTAGCCATGGTCATCATGCTGGTGGGCGGCTATCCCGCACCTGAAACCCCGCAAGCCAAGGGAACTCTGCAGATAATGGTTACTGATGCCCCGCCCGAAGAAGAAGTCACCAGCATAATGGTCACGGTGGAAAGTGTCGAGGTACACAAGGCTGCAGCTGAACAGGAACAGGAACAGTCAGCCAATAACTCCACGCATGAAGAGGCAGGTTGGCTGCCGCTGGATATTCTCGCCGGAAACGAGACGTTCGATCTTCTTCAAATTCAGGGGATTGAAGAGGTCCTGGCCGTTTCCGAGCTTGAACCTGGCAAGTATACTCAAATCAGGATGACGATAAGCAATGTGCAGGTCAGACTGGGTGACGGAGATCTTCAGGATGTTATCCTCCCGAGCGGCAACCTGAAGTTCATCCGTAATTTTAATATTGTCGGAGGCCAGACAACAGCGCTCCTCTTTGATTTCGACGCTGAGAAATCAGTCAATGTAACTGGTTCTGGCCAAATCATCGTCAAACCCGTGGTTGAGTTGAGTGTGACGAAACCCCAGAAAGTTGAGGCAGGTACGAAGCATGTAAAGATTGCGACACCGTCCCTGCCGAACGGTGCTCTTAATGTCTCCTACAATGCTACGCTTACGGCTGATGGGGGAGCCGCTCCTTATATGTGGAGCATCGACAAAGGGACCTTACCAGCAGGATTAAGTCTGGATTCAGGTACCGGAATCATTTCCGGACTGCCCACAGCTGGCGGCGATTTCACCTTTACCGCAAAAGTATCTGACAACTCAACACCGGTGAAAAGCGATAAGCAGCGGTATACTATTACGATTGGTGCCAGCGAGGCTTTGCTCATTACGACCGTGAACATGGCGGATGGGGTAGAGCAGACTGCGTACAATGCCACCGTTCTTGCGTTGGGTGGTACATTACCGTATACCTGGAGTATTGCCAAGGGCAAGTTACCCGATGGGTTCATGATAGACACTGCGAGCGGAGTTATCTCGGGGATCCCGATTAAGAAAGGCAACTACAACTTTACCATACAGGTAAGTGACAACTCCACACCGGCGAATACCGATACCCAGCGACTACGTATTTACATTGCCAAAGGCTACGAATGAATTAGATACGATGGGAGTTACCGCTGATGCGTTCAAATAGGCAAGGGGGCTGAAGGTCATGTTGGGCTCAGTCCCCTTCTGCCAGTCAGAGTTCTTATAGGAGGACAGTAACCTGATGAATGATAGAGGGAAAGAAGTCATAGGCAAAGCTAAAGAAATAGCCGACTCAGGCTCGGAGGCAATAGAGCAAGCCTTACCTACCGCTGCACAAATATCGGGACGTTTGCCATTCCATGGGTATATCGCATCGAAGCGGGAGCCTGGAAAGCATTGTTTAGGTCAATGTCCAGAGCTGAAGCTCCTAGCTCCCTGGCCAATGAGGCCCGTCAAGCTTCAGCTGTACCAAAAGGTATATATACGGCCGCGCGAAAATACATATACGGCTCCACGAAAAGCCGAGGGCAACTCAACGCCCTCGGTATAAATAGCGCATACCTTTTCTCCGTCGAGCCTTCCAACAAGCAAGCCTAGCTCGACTACAGCGTTCTGATGAGCTCGTGCCTTCGTGTGGAAGGGTCTGTAATTGGGCACGCTCTGTCATCAGGAGCAAGCAAGACGGCCGAGAAAGTCACGGGTGATACCGAATATGGGTGTCCTGGGACATAACACCGGATTTGCAGGAGGCCTGATTTGTATGGCGCCTCTGTAATTCGGGAGTAACGAAACGCTATCTTGTTCAAACCCACAGAAGGGTCGAGGCAACAAAATGTCCTTTTGCTACGTCAGCGGTAACAACGCAGGCTTCTGTGGCTACCTCCAGCGTCAACTCCAGAAGGACGCGTCAGGAACGAACCTTAAATTTGGCCACCTGTGGAGACGGTAGGAATTCCCAGTCGCCCATGCAGCCAGAGTCGGCAGCAGCTACTTCCATATGCAGCATGGCAATACCACAATCCAAACGTTTCGATACATTAAACTCTGGCCCGCTAGTCCTTAAGAAAACTGTAATGCTATTCTCTTGTACGTCAAACCCCCATGGTTGACGATTCACAGCGGAAGGAGCGAGCCTAGCAGCTTCAAGACATATCTTTACCCAGTCAGGCCACTTTTCCCTC
>CAYFSE010000171.1:0-25493 GCA_964345725.1 uncultured Dehalococcoidales bacterium | reverse complement strand
AGTAAAAAGGATACCGCCACCGGATGCTAAGTATGGGAGCGTGACGGTGGCCAAATTCATTAACAGGCTTATGCTACGAGGTCAAAAAGCTACAGCGGAGCGCGTTGTTTACAATGCCTTGGAGCTCACCGCCGACCAAGTGAGTAGTAAACCTGAAGAAGCCTTGGAACAGGCGATTAAGAATGTTGCGCCGCTTCTCATGGTTAAATCACGTCGGGTAGGTGGGGCTACATACCAGGTTCCCACGGAGGTGGCGGAAGAGAAAGGGCGGGCTCTCGCTATGAAGTGGCTCATTACCTCGGCACGCGCTCGTAGCGGCAAATCTATGAAAGAAAAGCTGGCAAGCGAGCTGGTTGATGCTGTTAACGGTCGAGGGGCAGCAATCAAGAAACGTGATGATATTCACAAGATGGCAGAGGCCAACAAAGCCTTTGCTCACTATCGCTGGTGAGAATCGTGTTGAAAGCAGTACTTGAGGCAAAGGATAAGCACATGTCGCGGACTTTCCCTCTGGAAAAAATACGGAACATAGGCATTATCGCCCACATAGATGCCGGCAAAACCACAGCTACAGAGATGATGCTCCATTACACAGGGCGTACTTACAAAATCGGCAGGGTGGATGAAGGGACCGCGGTGATGGATTGGATGGAGCAAGAAAGAGAACGAGGTATTACTATCACTTCGGCGGCTACTGCATGTCACTGGCGCGAACATCGCATAAACATCATCGATACACCGGGGCATGTGGATTTCACTGCTGAGGTGGAGCGTAGCCTCCGTGTACTGGACGGTGGCGTTGTGATTTTCGATGGCGTGGCTGGGGTAGAAGCTCAATCAGAAGCTGTGTGGCGCCAGGCAGACAAATATGGCGTGGCCAGGATTTGCTTCATTAACAAAATGGATAGAGTCGGCGCTGATTTTCAGCACACGGTGACCATGATTAACGAAAGATTGCGGAGCAAGGCGCTACCTATACAATCTCCAATAGGGAGTGAAAAGGAGTTTCGAGGCGTCATCGACCTTGTGGAAAACAAAGTTATTGCTTTCCCGGTTGATTCTAGTTCATCACCGATGGAGGGGGGCAATGAGACTTTGTTGGCCAAGCATCGCCAAGCATTGATTGGAGAGTTGGCTGAGCTCGACGAGCAGATAATGATGCTTTACCTTGATGGGCAAGACATCTCGGTTTCTCAAATTAAGGCAGCCATAAGAAGGTTGACCGTCTCTAGCCGCGTGGTGCCGGTTCTTTGCGGCAGCGCGTTGCGAGACAGAGGCATCGAGTCATTGCTTGATGCAATAGTGGATTATTTGCCGTCGCCGCTCGATGTTCCTCCCATCTCGGCTACAGATCCTAGAAACGGAGAAGAAGTCGTTCGGCGGGTGAGTGACGAGGAACCTTTTTCCGCACTGGCCTTCAAAACGGTTTTTGACCCGTTCATGGGTAGACTTGTCTACTTGCGTGTTTACTCAGGCAGAGTAAAGGCGGGAGCACAAGTCTTGAATTCCAGCATAGACAAGAAGGAGAGACTGGGAAAACTGTATGTTATGCACGCCAATCGCCGCGAAGAGATTGACCACACTGACACCGGAAGTATTGTGGCTAGTCTGGGACTTAAGGCGACCTCCACAGGTGATACCCTTTGTGAACCTGCACGACCAGTGCTTCTTGAGACCATAAGGTTCGCTGAGCCGGTGCTTTCCATGGCCGTTGAGCCCAAAAGCAAAGTTGACCAGGACAAGTTGGATGATGCCCTGGTTAAACTTGCTATGGAGGACCCTACCTTCAAGGTATACCATGACAAAGAAACGGGTCAAACTCTGATTTCGGGGATGGGTGAACTTCATCTCGAGGTGTTGATGGAGCGTGTATTTCGCGAATATGGCTTGAGGGTCAATGCTGGCAAACCTCAGGTCGCCTATAAGGAGACGATCACCGTTCCTGTAGAATCCGAAGGGAAATTCATACGTCAGTCTGGTGGTAAGGGCCAGTACGGGCACGTTTGGCTCAAAATCGAGCCGGGCGAGCGTGGCAGCGGATTTGCGTTTGGTGACCAGATTCGGGGCGCAGCTGTGCCAAGGGAATTTGTTCCTGCGGTCGAGGCTGGGGTCAAGTCGGCTTTGCAGAGCGGGGGATTAGCCGGTTACCCTGTGATAGATGCAAAGGTGACTTTGTATGACGGAAGTTATCATGAGGTTGATTCTTCGGATATGGCTTTCAGAATGGCCGCCTTCATGGCTATGAGGGATGGGATAGGCAAAGCTAAACCTACTATTCTCGAGCCGATTATGGAAGTGGAAATAACAGCCCCCAATCAGTTCCTGGGGGATGTCATTGGGGATCTTAACTCTCGAAGAGCCCACATCGAAGGCATTGAGAGTCGCGATGAGGTCTCTGCTGTCCGTTGTCTGGTTCCTCTGGCAGAAACGTTTGGTTTCGCCGGAGACTTGAGATCGATAAGTCAAGGGAGAGCAAGTTACACCATGTGCTTTCATCGCTATGAAGAATTGCCTCAGGGTTTGGCTGATAAGATTGTGGCTAAAGCAGGAAGAACCGGATGACCGAGCAGAAAGTTCGTATTAAAATCAAGAGCTTCGATCATAAGTTGGCTGATCAAGCGGTAACGCAAATAATAGATGCGGTGGAGCGTACGGGGGCTATCGTGGTTGGTCCGGTGCCTTTACCCACACGTATCGAGAAGTTTTGTGTTATTCGTTCCCCCAACATAGATAAGGATTCCAGGGAACAATTCGAAATCAGGACTCATAAGAGGGTGATCGACGTTTTGCAGCCAAGTTCTAAGACTATAGATGCCCTGAGTCAACTGGATTTGGCATCTGGAGTAGAGATAGACATTAAATTGTAGTTAGGGCCATGTTTCCAGGCATTATCGGTAAGAAAATAGGCATGACGCAACTGTTTCAGGAAGACGGAGAGACAGTGGCAGTGACCGCTATTCAAGCTGGACCTTCCGTGGTAACTCAAGTGAAGAGCCGGGACAGGGATGGCTATGATGCTGTACAAGTGGGATTCATTGAGACCAAAGTGAGACAATCTCAGCTTAGCTCTCCGGAGAAAGGACATCTTCGAGGTTTGGAGAATGTTCGCTATCTTCGTGAATTCAGAGCTGATGACATTAGCTCGATCAAGCTTGGTGACAAAGTGGATGTTGGCTTCCTGAAGCATGGTGACTTAGTAAATGTCATTGGCCTTTCCAAGGGCAGAGGCTTCGCTGGTGTGGTCAAGCGGCATCATTTTGCTGGTGGACCAAAGACCCATGGCCAGACTGACCGCCATCGGGCCCCTGGTTCAATTGGAGCTACCACTTTTCCCGGACGAGTTCTTAAAGGAAAACGCATGGCGGGGCATATGGGAAATAGGAGAGTGACAGCGCGTAACGTCGAGGTTATCCAGGCTGACCCGGAGCGGAACTTGCTTTTGGTGAAGGGGGCGGTGCCTGGAGCCAATGGAGGGCTGCTAGTGATCGAGAAGGTAAGGTAGCAGGAAGTGAAAGCGCCAGTTTATGGTTCAAACGGTGAAGTTGTTGAGCAAATAGAGCTCAGTGAAGCCATTTTTGCTGTTCCTTTCAATCAGGCTGTAGTGCACCAGGCGATGGTAAGACAGTTGGCAAATGAACGGCAGGGCACCGCGTCTACCAAGACTAGAGGAGAAGTCAGCGCGAGCACAAGAAAATCCTATAGGCAGAAGCATACGGGGAGGGCCCGCAGGGGGGATACGAAGTCGCCTCTGCTGAGGGGTGGTGGTGTGGTTTTTGGTCCGGAGCCACGCTCATACCGCCAATCGATGCCCAAGAAAATGAGGAGACTAGCTCTGAAGTGTCTCCTCTCCACGAAAATCAGAGAAGGGAATTTGAGATTGGTGCAAGAGCTTGATTTCAAGGAGCCAAAGACAAAAGACATGATAAGTGTTCTGTCTTCGCTCGGCATCAATTGTTCTGCTTTGATTGTTACTGCTCAGTCGGCACCCAGTGTTACCAAATCAGCGGCTAATCTGACCGAGGTAAAGGTAGTGCCTTCGCCTCTGATTAATGTTTTGGATTTACTTTCCTATGAAATGTTAATAGCTACGGTGTCGGCGGTGAGGAACATTGAGGGGATTTGGGGTAAATAAGTTGCATATTTATGAAGTCTTACGGCGTCCTTTGATTACGGAGAAGGCTACTTCTCTTAAAGAGAAAGACAAATATGCCTTTGAGGTGGGGGGAAAGGCTACCGAGCCTCAGATTAAGGAGGCAGTAGAAAGAGCTTTCAAGGTAAAGGTAAGCAAAGTGAATGTGATGACGATGCCCGGTAAGACAAGGAGATTCGGCCGGAGACAAGTGAGCGGTTCAGCTTGGAAGAAGGCAATAGTGACCTTGGAGCCGGGGCACAAAATTACTTTCTTTGAGGGTGTCTAATGGGTTCAGTTACCAAGTGGAGAAAAAAGAAGATGTCCAAGCACCAGCATAAGAAGCTTCTTAAGAAGACGCGCTGGCAGAGGACTCACAAATAGGGAGTGTTTCGTGGGACTAAAGACTTATGAGCCAACTTCTCCAGGCCGGAGATCCATGTCTGGTGCTGCTTTTGAGGAGCTAACCGGAGTAGCCCCCGAGAAGTCCTTGCTGGTTCCGCTGAAAAAGAAGGCAGGGCGTAATAGCCGAGGGGTGGTAACTGTACGCCATCGTGGTGGCGGCAGTAAACGTAGACTTCGCCTCATCGATTTCAAGAGGGACAAGATTGCCATTCCAGGAAAGATAGCTTCCATTGAATATGACCCTAATAGGGCAGCCCGGATCGCTTTAGTTCATTATGCTGATGGAGAGAAGCGTTATATACTCGCTCCTCTGGATATCAAGTTGGGCGACACTATACAGGCAGGTGAGGATGTTGATATAAAGCCTGGGAATGCTCTGCCATTGGAGTACATTCCTGTGGGAACCCTGGTACATAATGTTGAGTTTGAGCCAGGCAAAGGGGGAAAGCTCGTGCACAGCGCGGGCAATTCCGCCCAAATCGTAAGCAAGGAGGGTGAGTATGTAGTGCTTAAACTCCCTTCAGGTGAATTGCGTAAGTTTCATCAAAGGTGCTGGGCTACGGTTGGTCAGATAGGGAACGTTGAGCACGAAAATATAAAACTAGGCAAAGCTGGAAGGACAAGATGGTTGGGTCGGCGGCCGACGGTCAGAGGTTCTGCTATGACTCCCCGTGACCACCCGCATGGGGGTGGGGAGGGCAGAGCGAAACGAGGAATGCCTCCGAAGACTCCTTGGGGGAAGCCAGCTCTGGGAGGCAAAACACGTCGCCGTAAAGCATCGGATAAGATGATTCTTAGGCGGAGGAGACAAAATGTCACGATCGCTTAGAAAAGGGCCTTTTTGCGACCCTAAACTGGTTAAGAGAATAGAGGCGCTCAATAATTCTGGCGAGAAAACGGTGCTAAAGACGTGGTCTCGTGCCTCTACTATTCTGCCCCAGATGATAGGTCACACTATTGCAGTGCACAACGGGAAGAAACATGTGCCCATTTTCATCACTGAGAATATGGTCGGGCATAAACTCGCAGAGTTTGCGTCTACCAGGACATTCAGGGGCCATGTCACCAAAGCTAAAGTAACTGAACAGGCCGTGAAACAATAAAGGGCAATGAAGGTAAAAGCAGTAGCTAACGACGTCGGCATTTCGCCTCAGAAAGTTCGTTTAGTGGTGGATATGATTAGAGGCAAGAGAGTTGATGAGGCTTTGACCATGCTTAGATTCATGCCTACCCCCACGGCCAAGGCAGTGGCCAAGGTAGTCAAATCAGCAGTGGCCAATGCTGAAAACAATTTTCAAATGTCGCCCGCTGAGCTTAGAATTAGTGAGGTATTTGCTGATAAAGGCCATACTCTGAGAAGATATCGCCCTCAGTCGAGGGGAAGGATTAATCCTATCTTGAAACGGTCTAGCAATATTACAGTTTTCGTTACTGAAGAGGAGGAATAGTATTGGGACAGAAAGTTCATCCTTACGGCTTCAGACTGGGTGTCAATCAAGATTGGCGAACCAAGTGGTATGCTGAAAAGAGCTATACACGGTTTTTGCTGGATGATTTAAAGCTACGCAGAGTTGTTGAACAGAGATGTGTGGGAGGTGCGGTCGCTCGAGTGGAAATTGAACGTCCGGGAGACGAAACACATTTGACGCTTTACTCGGCTCGTCCTGGTATCTTGATTGGCCGTGGGGGACAGAATGTGGAAATATTGAAGTCGGACCTGGAAAAGGTGAGTGCAGACAAGATTAGGTTGACCGTTAGAGAAGTTGAGCATCCCGAGCTCGAAGCTAGTTTGGTGGCTCGGAGCATAGCTGAGCGACTCGAAGAAAGAATTCCTTTCCGGCGGGCAATGAGACAGGCGGCCTTCCGGACTCTGCAAGCTGGTGCCAAGGGAATAAAGATAAGGTGCGGCGGAAGGCTCGGTGGGCTTGAAATTGCCAGAAGCGAGACTGTCCGCCAGGGGCAGATGCCGTTACATAAGTTACGTGCCGACATCGATTACGGTTTTGCGGAGGCTCATACTGTAATGGGGCGTATTGGGGTAAAAGTGTGGATTTATAAGGGCGATATCATTCCGGAAGCAAAGGAGAAGAGTGCTACAGCCGAAACGGGTGAAGTACCGGAAGGTACATAGAGGAAGACGAAAAGGCAGTGCCCAAAGCGGGGATACCGTTGTTTTCGGTGACTTCGGCATGAGGGCTGAGGAATCTGCGTGGCTAACGGCGCGACAGATTGAGGCTAGCCGTCGCGTGTTTGTCCGTCACTTGCATCGCGGCGGCAAACTGTGGATACGGGTTTTCCCTGACAAGGCTGTGACAAAGAAACCTGCCGAGACAAGGATGGGGAGTGGAAAAGGCGCTCCGGATCAGTGGGTAGCCGTAGTCAGAAGGGGCAGAATCTTATTTGAATTGGCTGATGTAAAGGAGGATGTGGCTTCCGAGGCAACTCGCCTTGCCTCTCATAAGCTTCCCATAGCTACCAGTTTTGTCAGAAAGGAGAGGCAGAGAGTTGAAAGCTAGCGAAATTCGGGCCCTTAACAATGAAGAGTTATTGAGGAAGCTTGAAGAAGCTCGTGAGGAACTGTTTAACCTCCGTTTTCGCTTGGCGACTAGACAATTGGGGAATCATCGAGAGATTCCTCGAGTAAAGAGAAGGATTGCCAGAATGAAGACTATTCTGAGAGAAAGGGAACTTGGCACAGTAAGATGAGTCATCTCGAGAAACGAAAGGTCAGGGAAGGCTTGGTGGTGAGCAACAAGATGGCTAAGACTGTAGTGGTGGCCGTGGAGACTAGCAAAGTCCATCCGCTTTATAAGAAGGCTGTCAGGCTCGCAAAGAAATACAAAGCTCACGATGAGAATAATGCCTGCAAAGTTGGCGACAAAGTGAAGATTGTCGAAACGCGCCCTTTATCGAAAGAAAAGAGATGGCGGGTAGCAGAGATAATGTCTACGAAGGAAATAGTTGAAACTAGACCGAAGTGAGAGAAATGATTCAGGCTTATACCAGACTGAAGATAGCAGATAATAGCGGAGCCAAGCAGATTATGTGTATCAATGTCCCCGTCGGGGCAAGGAAGTATGCTCATGTAGGTGATATTATTGTCGCCACAGTGAAACGCGCCATACCTCATGGAATGGTGAAAGAGGGTGAGGTGGTGCGGGCTGTGGTGGTGCGTGTGGCTAATCCCTATCGCCGTTCCGACGGCTCCTATATTAGATTTGATGAAGACGCCGCAGTCGTTCTTGGGGATAAGAATAATCCTAAGGGCAGCCGTATTTTTGGTCCTGTAGCCCGGGAACTTAGAGACAAGAACTTTGCCAAGATAATATCGTTGGCTCCCGAGGTGTTGTGAAATGAGAATAAGAAGAGATGATACGGTTGTCATAATTGCTGGCAAAGACAGAGGGAAAAAAGGGAAGGTTCGTCGCGCTTTCCCCGATGAGGATAGAGTGATAGTGGAGGGACTTAATATGATTAAACGTCACTCTCGAGCTCGCAGAGCCACTCGGCAAGCTGGCATAATTGAGCTTGAAGCTCCAATTCGTGTGTCCGACGTAATGTTGATATGCAATAAATGTGGCAACCCCGCACGGGTTAATTTCCGCTTCTTGGACGATGGTAAGAAAGTGCGAATCTGCAATTCATGCCGAGAGGTGATTGACTAGGTGAGTCGGTTATGAAATCTCGCTTGGAGGAAAGATACCTGACTGAAATAGCTCCTCAGCTCAAAACCAGACTGGGCTATGACAATGTGATGCAGTTGCCCGAATTGAAAAAGATTGTGATCAGTATCGGTTTGGGCGAAGCAATACAAGAAGCTAAGGCTCTTGAGGCAGCAGAGAAGGACCTGGCCACAATCTCAGGGCAGCATCCGGTGACGACACGGGCGAGAAAGTCCATTTCCGCTTTCAAACTACGGGCGGGTGTACCTATCGGGCTGATGGTGACTTTGCGAGGTAAGCGGATGTACGATTTTTTTGACAAATTGGTCAATGTTGTTCTACCAAGGTTTCGCGATTTCCGGGGAGTATCACGGGATTCGTTTGATGGTCGCGGAAGCTACAGCCTGGGCATAAAGGAGCAGATAGTTTTTCCTGAGATTGACTACGATAAGGTGGACAAGATTCGCGGCTTGGAAGTAACCATCGTTACTACGGCAAAAAACGATGATGAGGCCAGGACGCTGCTGGAATTAATGGGCATGCCTTTCAGGAGAATCTAATATGGCGAAGTTGTCCAAGATTATCAAATCAAAGCGCCCCCCCAAGTATAAAGTGCAGCAACATAATCGTTGTCAATTATGTGGCAGGCCTCGTGCTTACATGCGTAAATTCGGATTGTGTCGTATTTGTTTCCGGGAACTTGCTGTAACTGGTGTAATCCCTGGCATAAGAAAGTCAAGCTGGTAGAGAGAAATGACAATTATCGACCCCATTGCTGATATGTTGACCAGGATACGCAATGCTATCATGGCAAATCACGGGAATGTGCTTGTGCCCTCCTCAAAGATGAAGCTTGCTATCGTCAAAGTACTTAAGGAGGAGGGTTTTATTGACCGCTACGAGGTGCTTAAAGGAAAACCGCAGCCGATGATGAAAATCCACCTCAAGTATGCAGATGAACAGCCCGCAATCTTGGGTTTGGAAAGAGTTAGCAGACCGGGTCTCAGGGTCTACGCTGCAGGGCGTGAAATCCCCCGCGTCTATGGGGGCCTGGGTATTGCAATTCTGTCCACATCAAAAGGCATCATGACTGGCCAGGAAGCATGGAAACAGCATCTCGGCGGTGAGGTTGTGTGCTATGTATGGTAGACTAACTCAGGAGTTGTAGACTATGTCTCGTGTTGGCTTGCTTCCCATTCCTATTCCTCGTGGTACCGAGGTAAAGGTCACTGGAAGCGAAGTTGTGGCAAAAGGAAGCAAAGGTGAACTCAGTCGCCGATTTCACCCCGCTATTTCTATTACCGTAAAGGACGGCTGCTTGATCGTAACGCGACCTAGTGACAGCAAATTACATCGTTCTTTACATGGGCTCACTCGCAGCCTTTTGGCGAACATGGTCGCGGGCGTGAGCAAAGGTTTTGAAAAGATCCTGGAGATAAATGGCGTAGGTTATAGAGCGCAGAAGACTGGCGACAAGCTATTGCTTCAAGTGGGATACGCCAACACTGTGGAGTTTTCTGCTCCTCCGGGTGTTAGCATCAGTGTTGAAGGGGCAAATCGCATTCACGTCGCCGGTATTGACAAAGAGCTAGTTGGAGAGACTGCTGCCAAAATCCGGATCATACGCCCCGCCGACTCATATAAAGGAAAAGGCATCAAATACGAAGGCGAGAGACTGCGTCTCAAACCGGGTAAATCGGGCAAGATAGGTAAGAAGTAGCGGCCATGATGAGAGCCAGGTATTCAAAAGCAATCGGAAGAATACGACACAGGCGTGTCAGGCAGAAGGTGACCGGAACGATATTACGTCCTAGGTTATGTGTCTTTCGCAGCTTGAATCATATCCACGCTCAGGTTATCGATGATTCTATGCGCGAGACTCTGGTCTCGATGAGCACTCTCGATTCTCAGGTGAGAGGCAAGCCTGACGGAATGGTAAAAAGCAAAAAAGCCGAAATGGTGGGGACTTTGCTTGCGGAGAGAGCATTAGACAAGGGAATCAAGAAGGTAGTCTTTGATCGTGGCGGCTACAAATACCATGGCAGAATCAAGGCTCTAGCTGAGGCTGCCAGAAGAGCCGGACTGGAATTTTGAGGATTAGCTTATGAAGGCAGTTACCAAGCTAAGAGAGAAGAAAGACAGAATTGACAGCGGAGACTTGACTCTCGAAGAGAAGCTATTGGGCATCGACCGTGTGACTAAGGTAGTCAAAGGCGGCAGACATCTTCGGTTCAGAGCTCTGGTGGTAGTTGGCGATGGCCAAGGACATGTCGGATTCGGGTTAGCTAAAGCAGCCGCAGTTCCGGAAGCAGTCCGCAAAGCCGGTGCTATGGCAAAGAAGCGGGTGATCGAGGTGCCTATTAAAGACGGCACGATCCCCCATGAAATTCTAGCCAAGTTCGGTGCCTCCAAGATCTTGTTAAAGCCGGCGACGCCGGGTACAGGCTTGATTGTCGGGAGTACTGCCCGAGCAGTGCTTGAATTGGCGGGCGTAAAAGATGTTCTCGGCAAATCATTGGGGGGATCAAGCAAGATCAACATAGCCAAAGCAACAATGCTTGCCCTAAGTAACTTGAGGAAGAGGAAGGAAGCGGGAAATCAGCCGGCGCTTACGGATGTGACTGCTGGAGAAGCTCAGAGAGAAAAGGTAGATGAAACAGAATGAACTGAAGCCTTCCGCAGGGGCTAAGCATAAGAGGAAGCTCTCAGGTCGGGGAGACGGCAGCGGGCATGGCACATACTCGGGCCGAGGCTGCAAGGGGCAGAAAGCTCGCTCGGGAGGTGGCGTGCGTCTTGGCTTTGAAGGCGGTCAGCTGCCTTTGATAAAACGCCTGCCGGGGAAGAGGGGATTTACCAACGTTTTCAAAGCTGAATATAATATTGTCAACGTGGGGCGGTTAGCTGTTTTCTCCTCAGGAAGTGAAGTGACACCTAAGGAACTGCTCCGCGCCGGGCTGATTAATACGACGGAACATCCCACGAAAATTCTTGGCGTTGGCGATATCAAGCATCCATTGCAAGTTAGTGCTGACAAATTCTCTTCATCGGCAGAGAAGAAAATTCTGGCTGCTGGAGGGAGCATAAAGCAGGCTTAGAATGGAGCGGAAAGCGACCCGACCGCGACTTGTCCAGGCAATGATGGACATATGGACATTGCCTGATTTGCGGCGAAAAATTCTTTTCACTATCGGCATCCTTGTAGTCTTCCGTTTTATGACGCACGTTCCGTTGCCCGGCGTGGACGTCGAGGCCCTGCGAGAATACTTCGCGGAAACTCCTCTCTTTGGCATGCTTGACCTTTTTACTGGTGGTGCTATGGAGAACTTCAGTGTGGCCGCCCTGGGCGTTTATCCATACATCACTGCGTCCATAATTATGCAGTTGCTGGTGCCGGTCATCCCCAGACTTCAGGCTATATCCCAGGAGGGAGAACTTGGTCAACAGAGAATCAACCGCATTACTCACTTGGCAATGATACCGCTGGCTGGCCTACAAAGCTATGCTATGATTTCTATACTACGTTCCCAGGGAGTCACTCAAGAAATTGTCCCGCTGACGATGGCCAACATAGTAATAACAATGATCGCCAGCACAATGTTCCTCGTATGGCTGGGTGAACTGATTACTGAGCGCGGAGTTGGGAACGGGATATCCTTGATAATCTTTGCTGGTATTGTGACTGACATTCCTTCGATAGTGGGTCGTGGCATTATAGAAGCTGTTGGCGGAAATCCTGGTGGGTTGATCACCTACGTTATCATATCCTTAGCTATGATAGTGCTTATAGTCATATTTGTGGAAGCTCATCGCCGTATTCCTGTGCAGTATGCTCGGAGCACTTTTCGCGGTGGCCGCATGTATCGCCAATCGGGTTCCACATACATCCCCCTGCGGATCAATACTGCAGGGATGATACCCCTCATTTTCGCCATAGCCTTAATGCAGCTTCCTGGCACGATAGCTACATATTTCATGAATCCAGCCGGCCAGGATCCAAATTTCTGGAATACAATCTTCAATCTGTTTCAGTCTGATAGGGCACTGTACCAAGGGTTGTATTTTGCCTTAGTGATTGGTTTCACTTTGTTCTACACTATGGTCATATTTGAGCAAATGAACCTGCCTCAGACTCTGCAACGGCAAGGCGGCTTCGTCCCGGGAGTTCGACCTGGGAAGACAACGGCTGACTATTTGAATGGAATTATAAGGCGCATTACTTTTGGTGGAGCCATCTTCCTAGCTGTAGTGGCAATTCTGCCCTTCATTACTCAAAGAATTACGGGTGTTAATTTGCTAATCCAGAGCACCGCCATGCTCATAGCTGTTGGCGTGGCCCTAGATACGATGAAGCAACTGGAGTCTCAGCTAACCATGCGGCGCTACGAGGGTTTCCTGAAGTAATGTACATCGTCATGCTGGGCGCTCCCGGGGCAGGGAAGGGAACTCAGGCAGATATTCTTTGTCAAGACATGAATTTGCCTCACATAGCCTCTGGGGACTTGTTTCGGCAGGCGTTGGAGAAAAGGACGGATGTTGGTCTGTCGGCGAAAGACTATATGGATAGAGGAGAACTAGTTCCTGACGAGATAACCATAAAAATGATACTGGAGAGAATGGACCGGCCTGACTGTGCCTCGGGCTGCCTTTTCGATGGTTTCCCCCGGACTTTGCAGCAAGCTGAGGCCCTGGACAAAGCCCTTAAGGAGCATGGAAAAAGCATAGATAGGGCAATATACATTGAAGTTCCCAACAGAGAATTGGTGAAGCGCCTTAGTGGGAGATGGCTTTGCCGGGTTTGTCAGACGCCGTACCATATGACGAATTCGCCACCTAAGTCACCTGGCAAATGCGACAGATGCGGTGGTGAACTGTATCAACGTCCTGATGACAGAGAGGAGACGGTTAAGGAACGACTTAGTGTTTTCTTTGCTCAAACCGTTCCCATACTTGATTATTACGAGAAACAAGGTAAATTGATCAGGGTCAACGGCAACTTAGGAATGCAAGAGGTAGCTAGGCGAATAGTCTCTGCGCTCAGAGCATCTATGTCGCACTAAGCGAAGCGAAGGATCGCCGAGATTCTCTGGTGGCCATGCTCCGTTAGAGTGACATAGGAGGCAAGCAGGGATAAAATAGATGGTGATTATAAAATCCGACGAGGAAATAGCTATTATGAGGAAGTGTGGCAAAATTCTGGCTGCTATTTTAGACAGGCTGAGAGTGGAGGTAAGACCGGGGATGAAGACTGCCCGGTTGGACGTGGTCATGGCTGAGGAATCGAAAAAGAGGGGAGTGACGCCTTCTTTTAGGAACTATCGCGGCTTCCCCGCGAATTTGTGCGTTTCGGTGAACGACGAAATAGTCCACGGCATTCCTGGCGAACGGATACTAGAGGAAGGAGACATCGTTTCTTTAGATGTTGGAGCGAGACTCAGCGGATTCCATACTGACGCTGCCATAACCGTTGGAGTGGGGTGGATAAGTAAGAAAGCAGAAGACCTTATCGCAGTCGCAGAAGGTAGTCTGGAGTCGGGCATCGCTCAGGCGACAAGCGGGGCATCGGTGGGAGATATCTCATCTGCCATTCAACGTTATGTTGAATCAAAAGGGTTTTCCGTGGTTAGAGAGTATACCGGACACGGGGTAGGTCGGGACTTGCATGAGGAGCCCCAGGTACCTAATTTTATGTTCGGCAAAGGTTCCTTGCTTCGCAAAGGTATGACTCTGGCTATTGAGCCTATGGTTAATGCTGGAGATTGGCACACTAGACTGGGGGCTAATCAATGGACGGTGCTTACGGCCGATGGAAGCCTGTCAGCACACTTTGAACATACCATTGCCATAACTGATAACGAAGCTGAGACACTTGTTTAGACAACACGCAAGAAATGGCTAAGAGAGAGAGAATAGAGGTCGAAGGCAAGGTGATTACGGTCCTACCTAACACAATGTTTCGTGTGGAATTGGCCAATGGACATCAGGTATTGGCTCACATCTCGGGCAAAATGAGAAAGCACTACATCAAGATTCTGCCCGGAGATAGAGTTCTGGTGGAACTTTCCCCTTATGACTTAAGCCGGGGCAGAGTCACCTATCGGCTTAAATAGTTTGACAGGTTAACTAAGAAAGTTTATTATAGAGGTTTGTTTGCACAGTGATTCTAAATGAAAGTAAGAGCTTCAGTTAAGCCGATCTGCCGAAAGTGCAAGGTTATCAGGCGGGAGGGTGTGGTCAGGGTTATCTGTGAGATTCCAAAGCACAAGTAGAGGCAGGGGTAATAGCCAATGGCGCGTATTGCTGGCGTAGACCTTCCCAAAGAGAAGCCTGTTTGGGTAGCTTTACAGAGCATTTATGGCATCGGTTCAACATCAAGCAAGCACATTGTGGCTGCCACGGGTATCACTCCAGGCCTCAGGGTCAAAGAGCTGAGCGAAGAACAAGTTGGCCAGATTCGAGATGCGATTGATAAACAATACAAAGTAGAAGGTGATCTTAGGAGGGAGGTTCAATCTAATATAAAGCGGCTTATTGAAATTAGCTGCTACCGAGGCACTAGACACCGCATGAGGCTGCCAGTCCGCGGACAGAGGACACGTACGAACGCCCGAACTAAGAAAGGACCGAAGAAGACAGTGGCTGGTAGAGGTCAGAAGCGTGGTCTAGCTAAGAAGTAAGGAGATTGTTTTGACAGATGCCAAGAAAGAGAAAAGCCCGTAAAAAGGTTAGCGAAGGCAAGGCTTACATCCAATCTAGTTTCAATAATACTATTGTGACTATTACCGATATGGAAGGCAATGTTGTTGCCTGGGGAAGTTCTGGGACCGCCGGATTTAAGGGCTCTCGGAAAGGAACACCTTACGCTGCTCAGATAGCTGCCAGAGACGCAGCACACCGGGCGATGGGCGATGGCTTGCATCGAGTCGAAGTGTATATTAAGGGCCCTGGTAGTGGGCGAGAAGCAGCTATCCGCGCCTTACAGGCCGCCGGCATTACCGTTACAGCCATTAGAGATGTGACTCCTATTCCCCATGATGGCTGTCGTCCGAAAGGCAGGCGAAGGGTATAAGATGGCTCGCTATACAGGACCAGTTTGTCGCCTCTGTCGGCGTTTCGGCGACAAACTGATGCTCAAAGGCGAGAAGTGCGCTACACCTAAATGTCCCTTAGAGAGAAGAAATACTCCGCCGGGCGGGCGTCCGCAGACTCGAGGGCGAGGGCGTGGTGGCACTTCCGACCGCGGACTTCAACTGCGCGAAAAACAGAAGCTTCGTGTCAGCTACGGTGTTTTGGAGCGGCAGTTCCGCAGGTTCTTTGGAGAGGCCAAGAAAAGGCCGGGTGCCACCGGAGAGACTCTTCTGATATTGCTGGAGAGGAGACTCGATAATGTGGTTTATCGCTTGGGTTTTGCTGATTCACATGCTCAGGCCAGGCAAGTTGTTGGACACGGTCATATAATGGTCAATGGGCGAAGGGCAGGTATTCCTTCCTTTCTGGTGAAATCGGGAGATCTAATAAGCTGGTGCGAAGCCAGTAAGAAAACGGAATATTATAAGAGACTTGCTGAGGAAATTGAAGGAAAACTCATCCCCAACTGGTTGAGCGTGGATAAAGAGAGCATGACAGGCAGGGTCTTAAATTTGCCTGGCAGGGACGATGTTGAAGCCAGGTTTAATCCGCAAGCTGTCGTTGAGTACTACTCGAGGTGAGTTATGCCCGAATTGTCTATCCCGAGTGTAACTTGTGTTGAAAGCGCCGTTAACTACTCTCGTTTTCTTGCTGAGCCTCTCGAGTCCGGCTTTGGCATCACTTTAGGGAATGCCCTGCGGCGTGTGCTTCTCAGTTCATTGCCTGGTGCGGCGGTAACATGGGTCAAGATCGAAGGAATTCAGCATGAGTTCTCTCCTATCCCCCATGCTAGGGAAGATGTTATGGAGTTCCTACTGAACGTGAAGCAACTGAGACTCTGCCCTCTTTCTCGCCAGCCCGGCCAGCTGCTTCTGGAGGTAGAGGGGGAGGGCAAAGTCAGCGCGGCTGACATTAGACCGTCGGCTGACTTTCGCGTTGCCAATCCTGAGCTCTATCTGGCCTCTTTAGACTCCTCCAAAGCCAAGCTTTCCGTCGAACTCAACGTGGAGCTAGGGAGAGGTTATATGCCAGCTAAGTCAGCTGATGGGTTGCCTGTGGGAGCACTGCCGGTAGATGCCATCTTCACTCCGGTGCGAAAGGTCAATTACTCTGTTGAGTCTATCAGGCCTGGCCAGGAGGGAAGTCCGGAGAAGCTCATCGTGGAGATTTGGACGGATTCTACGATTTTTCCCTGGGAGGCACTTACCCAAAGTGCTAATACCCTGGTTAATCAATTCGCTTCCTTCAGGGATTTTGAAGTTCCCATGGCTAGAGCTCTACCCATTCCACCCGAGCAATATGATACTCCTCTGGAGGAACTGAATTTATCAACTCGCTCTTATAACAGTTTGAAGAGAGCGGGTATTTTCACTTTGGGACAATTGTTGGAGAAAGGCAAGGAAGGTTTGCCGCCATTGCCAGGTTTGGGGGCAAAATCCCGAGCCGAAGTAGAGGAGTTAATGGCGAAATTAGGCTCTCCTGTTGGCGAAAAGAGGGAAGAATGAGGCACAAGGTAGTAGGGCGGAATTTGAGTAGGTCGACACAGCAGAGGCGGGCCTTATATCGAAATCAAGTCACTGCGCTTCTTGATCACGAAAAGATCACCACCACTGAGGCCAAAGCCAAGGAAGTTCGCAGCTTAGCGGAGAGGATGATCACTCTGGCGAAAAAAGGCAGCCTTGCCTCGAGGAGGGAAACCTTAGCTTTTATTACTGATAAGAAAGTGGTTGAAAAGCTATTTGCCGAGCTTGCTCCAAGTTATGCTGACCGCAGGGGTGGTTATACAAGGTTGCTAAAGTTGGGACCTCGCCCCGGCGACAGCGCGCCAATGGTTCAAATTGAATTGGTCAAGTAAGTTCATTTTGCTCATCCAATATGACGGTACCCAATACTACGGCTTTCAATGGCAACTTGGTCTGCCGACTATTCAAAGTGAGCTTGAGCACGCTATAGGGCGATTGTGCGGGCAAAGCAGCCGGGTTATGGCAGCTAGCAGAACTGATACCGGTGTCCATGCCAAGGGACAGGTGGTAAGCTTCTGGGCGAAATCCGCACTGGATACTATGACGTTGGTTGGAGCTTTGAACTATTATTTGCCCGGCGATATCGCGGTCAAGGCGGCTTACAGGGCTAGCGATGATTTTAGCGTCCGGCGTGATGCCGTGAGTCGGGAGTACCGTTATCATATTCTTAGTGGCAATACCCGCTCGCCGTTCAGTCGATGGTTCGCTTTGTTTCTGCCCAAAATGCTGGACCTACAGACGATGAATGAAGCTTGCCGACTTATTGAAGGTGAGCACGATTTCGCCTCCTTTGCCAGTTCTCTGGATGATAGCAGAAGCACGGTGCGCAACGTCCGTGAAGCGGGAGTCGAGAAGAAGGGAGATTTTACCGTTTTCCGCATCGTGGCTGACTCTTTTCTGCCTCATCAAGTACGAAGCACAGTAGGTCTTCTGATCAAACTGGGCCTTGGTAAGATAGGCATCGCAGATTTTCGTGATATAATAGAGGCCAGGAGCGTGGGTTTAGCCGGTCCCCTGTCCCCGGCGTGTGGCTTATGCCTGACGAGGGTCAACTATCCTAGGTCTTTGGGGAGCTAGCCCTGTCCTGAGTTTGTCTGAGAAATGAAAACCTATAGTACTAAAGCCAAAGATATCGAACGGCAGTGGTGGGTGCTTGATGCCGCTGACAAAACTCTGGGAAGAGTGGCGACAGAGGCAGCTAGTCTGCTCATGGGTAAGCATAAGCCGCTCTATGCCCCTTATATTGATACCGGTGACTATGTCGTGGTAATTAATGCGGGCAGAGTAAAGGTGACTGGGAAGAAACCCGAACAAAAGATCTATTATAGATACTCGGGATACCCCGGCGGACTGAAGAGTGCTACGTTTAAGGAAATGTTTAGCAAAGACCCGACCCGTGTGATCGACCTTGCGGTTAAAGGGATGTTGCCTCATAATCGTTTAGGCAGGGCTATGCTGAAGAAGCTGAAGGTTTACCCCGGGGATGAGCATCCTCACCAGGCGCAGACTCCACTTCGCCACACTGGCGAAGCGAAGGGCATAGAATGACCAGGAACAAGGGAAGCCAGATACTGTCAAAGGAAAGGTGATGATTTATGAGCGAGGAAAGTTACGTTTGGGGAACTGGTAAGCGCAAATGTGCCATAGCCCAGGCCAGACTTCTCCCTGGTAAGGGCGAGATATTTGTCAATGATAGGCCTTATAAGGAAGCTTTCCCTCGCATCGAGCATCGCCGCATGATTGAACACCCTCTGCAGGCTACCAATACCATGGGCAAGTTTCTTGTTATGGTGAAAGTGAATGGCGGTGGCCTCAGCGGTCAGGCTGGAGCCATTCGACATGGCATTGCTCGAGCTCTGGCCAAAGAAAACGAGCTATTCAAGCCCATGTTACGCAAAGAGGGCTTGCTTACTCGGGATAATAGAATCAAAGAGCGCAAGAAATACGGACTCAAGCGGGCCCGCAAGGCACCACAATATACCAAGCGCTAGGCGTGCTCCAACTTGCTGGTTGGCAGCATGTGGCTGTTTTTGGTGCTCTTCTTTAAACGGAACTTTGGCGGTTTCATAGCTAGACGCTCTCGGTTATCGTGCTATTGCTCCAGACAGCGGTAACAGCTATAATATGAGCATACTGGGGATTAGTCTAGCGGTAGGACGACTGACTCTGGATCAGTTAGGCCAGGTTCGAATCCTGGATCCCCAGCTCTGAGAAATCCCTAAACTACATAGATGACGATCGAGGAACCCTCTCCCGACTTCCCGGAATACGATCGTAAGATTGCCGAGGTCTGGGATCGCCTTGCTGATTCGTGGGATGATAGGATTGGAGACGGTAATGAGTTTCAGTACTATCTTATTGAACCTGCCACCGAGCTTCTGCTGGCGGTGAAACGTGGAGAACGGATACTTGATATCGGCTGTGGTGCCGGGCGTTTCACACGACGCATGGCCGCTCTGGGGGCATCTATAGTTGCCATTGAGCATGCTGAGAGATTCCTGGACCGGGCCCGCGAGCGTACGACAGAGAGGATCGAACGGATACGGTATCTTAAGCTGGATGCCACCGACCCGCCAGCACTAGCATCTTTGGGAGAGGAATGTTTTGATGCTGCCGTTTCCACTATGGCCCTAGTGGATATGTCCCCAATTATGCCTCTCATTTCCTCCCTTCCCAGGATGGTCAAAGCCCAGGGACGGTTTGTATTCTCAGTGAGTCGCCCTGCATTTGACTCCGGCACAGCCCGCCACGTGGCAGAGCAGTTCGAGCATGACGGCGAAGTAACTACCAGGTCCGGCATAACGGTCACGGAATACGCGAAGCCCTTCGGTTACAGGGGACTTGGCATTCCTGGTCAGCCTGAGCCACAGTATTACTTTCACCGCTCTATCAGCCTCCTATTCAGTACCTGTTTCAAGTACGGATTTGTCCTTGATGCTATGGAGGAACCGGTCTTTCCCGAAGGATTCCAGGGTAGCTCTGACAGTCCATTCGCTTACGGCCGGATGCCGTTAATACCGCCGGTACTGGTGGCGCGGATGGTGCTTAAGCCGAGTCAGCGATCAGAAGGCACCTAGTTGGGACCTTACCCTGGGTGTGGTGAGCACGCAGAAATCAACCGCCATAGTAAAGTTGGAATCAATCCTTTCTTTCAAACAAAAGTTGCGGGAATATCCCCTAGGCGTGGCAAGAGAACTCGAGCCGTCTGTTGGCCTCTCGCGCTCCTGCTGATCTAGTCTCTAAGGCTGCGGAGATAAGCATCTGGTAAGCAATCGGCGTAACCTTGGAACTAAGTCGGGTGTGAGAAATCCGGTGTGTTTCCCGAGCGGCCAGCTGCACGAACCGAATGGATCAGCTCAAACTACTCAGTAGCTAGTGCGTAGAATAGGACTGAGAGAAGGGGAGAAATCATGGAGCATAAGTGGATAACGTCACCTTGCGGATGGGATTGTTTCAACTGTCCGGTATACCTGGCGAATGAGAATGAACAGCTGAGAGCCAAGATTTCCGAGAACTTGGGCATCCCATTTGAGTGAGCTGTATGTAAAGGGTGTCGCTGGGAGGATGGGAAACCAGATTTTCTTAACTGGGCTGAACCCTGCAATGTTCACAGGTGCATCACGAGGTGAAATCTTGACTTTTGTTATCAGTGTTCTGGCTTCCCGTGTGACTATCTTCACCCGTATGCAGATAGAGCATCCGAAGTGCCTCACAGCACCAAAGCCTTTATTCTGTGTTTAATAAGGAAAATGGGCCTGGAATCATGGGCAAAAACAAAAGCCAAGGACGTGAAGCATACGTATTTTAAGGAAAAGTTCAGGCTGTAACAGAGCGCCCAAGATTTCAGCTGTGAAACCGCACAGGACTTGTTCGGAAGGTCCCCGGAAACCAAGCTGAACCCTGTAGTCCCTGTTGTATTCCTGTTGAAGGTGAAGACCTGGAATACGCATTAGGCTCAAATACTTGAAATAGAGACAGCAGTTTTTGGGACTTGTCAGGTTTCAAACCCTTGGCAAAACCTCAAGGTATCCTAAAACTTGACTGAGAGAAGCAGGCTTGGCATGCCACTGTCACCTGGAACGCAGGATTTTCTCCCTTGTTGTGGCTTTGAGAAAAAATTCACTGGCTTCAAAAGAACACTTTGGGACAGTTTTGAGCGTCTCAATAGCTACTCTTGAGCTTCTGTTAAAGCAAATCAAAGGGTGACATAATCACTATTTGGGTTCTTGGGGCTAGCGAGGTAGGAATAAGATAGTAGCTTTGTGTTTAGCTTCTTCGCACCTTGATACCAAAGAGAAAACGGGTGATGTTGATCCGACGCACGACCTCATATATCAAAAGTGAACTCAGAAATACGGCAGCTACGACGAAAAAGTACTTAGCCACGGCGGGAATGTTCCACCGTATCGCGTAGTAGCCGATAACAATTATGAGCGTCTGATGCAATATGTACACCGGTAAGACGGCATCATTGGCGTAACGAATCAACCTATTAGTGAAATTCAACAGCTTCATCCCCATACCCCAAAAAGCCAGTAGCCAGAGCCAACAGTCGATAGCATACAGTGAGAGTAGTAGTGCTTGTGTTGTGGCTAAAACATCTGTCTCCATCAAGAAGAGCACAACAAGAATAAGAAAAGCCGCAATAAGCGAACCGTAGCGATTGCGATAGATAACCTGAGTAATCCGGCTATCGGATACCATCAGGAAGCCGAAGAAAAAGACGGTAATATAGAAGAGGAAGTTCCGCCAGTCGCTGATAAGGTTCTGGCTCCCGGCGGAGCCGTAAATGGGTAATAAAAACACGTTATAAACAATAAGTGGAACCGCCAGTAGATATATAGTCCCGGGCCTGGAAAGGAATCCGGCAATACCCGATATTACTGACTTGTTCTCTTCCCGCCGAAGATACCGTAACAGCCCCAGAAGGAGCAGAGAGAATACAAAAAGGTACGCCAAAAACCACAGGTGGTGCCAGCTGAAATTGCCGGACGCCGCGCTTTCCATGCTATAGATACCCTGAAACGTGTGCGGATACCAGGCGAAAAAGGAACCAGTAAAATCACCATCAAAGAGGCGCTCAAAATAGACCGCCGGGGGCACAACAACGAGCGTACCGAAGATAAGCGGGACAAGGATTCGTGATATCCTCTCGCGGGTAAATTGCCACGCGCCACGCTTGCCAAGTGAAAACCATGTTGCCGCCCCAGCCACTAAGAAGAAAAGGGGCATTAGCCAGATATCCAGGATGCGGCGAAAAACTTCTATGCCGAAATTTTCCGTAGCATTGTTAATATGCCATGGTTCATAACCAAACAAGGCCGCACTGTGGAAAAACACGAGCAGGAACATCGCCCCGGCCCTGAGCCAGTCTATGTAATACTGTCTGTCCTGTTTGTTATGCATCTAGCGTTTCAGTTTTGCGATAGAGAGGCTATGGCTTAGGGAATATTAGCACAACCATTTTTGATGTGACAGCGGAGATGCTTGAAAAGGCAAGGCTACCGCAAAAATGCAGGACATCGCCACATTCACGGACGCGGAGATGGAAGGGCTGGATGAGCCGTGGGATATAATCACGGTTGCAGACCTTGGCGTGCGCAACCCCACTCATATCTGGAATATCATTGACGACGAGACTTATCCATTCCTGAGCTGGGACCCCGTTTGTTAACACAACTAAGACCTATGCTATCACCGAAGTCCAGACTGCCCAGACACAGGTATCTGAATATCAAGAAGGGGTATGCCTTTGGATTGGACGACGGACAAGCTCTAACCGTTGGTTGCGTCACTGTGATGTCTCAAGCTATCCTCAAAGTTGAGTGAGAGAAGCAGGCTTGGTATGCCAGCGTCACCTGGAACGCAGGATTTTCTCCCTTGTCTTGGCTTTGAGAAAGAGATTGACTAGCTTCAGAAGAACACTTTATGACACTTTTGAGCGTCGCAATAGCTGCTCTTGAGCTTCTGTTAAAGCAAATCAAAGGGTGACATACTCACGATTTCGGCTCTTAGGGTTGGTGTCAAATGAGCAACTCACACTGTTATTGGCTGTCGTCGTTTTTGTCGCTATGGTCTTCTTTTCTATCTTCAATGTGTTGCTTTCACCCCGTCTTGCCCAAAAGCGTGAGTTATAATAGTAGCAAAACGAAAGAGGTATCAAGGATGAGCTGCTAGGAATATTGAAGTGTCCCACTAGCGAGGATTGCTGAGGCCAGCTCTGCCAGAGCCTCAAACCGCCGTCAAACATCACACACCGGTTGAGTGGTACAACATAAAGGAAGGAATGACTATGAGAAAGAATCCATGGATAGCAGGCGTACTATCACTACTATTTCTAGGTTTGGGGCATGTTTATGTTGGCAAGAAAGCACTCGGAGCGGCTCTGATGATAGCGTTCATCGTTATCGGTAATCTAAATGCCTTGTGGTTGAGTGCTTATGCTTTGACTCCTACAGATTCAGGCTTCTTCAGCTTAACACTTCCCAGATTACTTCATGACATTTTTGCGTTCTACGGTATTGCTTTCTGGATTTGGGCGATTGTTGACTCTGTCACCCTGGCCAAGCAGTCTGGTCATATCAATGCCTAATGTCGGGTCCAGCAAATCCAAATAGGTCGGAGACACGTATCTGAATATCAAGAAGGGGTATGCCTCTCTGAATCTGTGACTTCATCATCCATGTAGCTGCCACTTTTTGTCTGTTGCGTATGAGTCTCCAATGGGGCGCCGCCCCTCACTGGGTAGCCTATGCTTGCATCTTCAAACAAAGAACATATCGAACGCCGGGGTGCAATGGTTAAGTAAAGTTAAGTCTGGTCAAGTTGACTTCTCGCGGTACCTGTTATCATGTAAAAACGAATCCCATCATCAATTAGGGTGGCTTTGAACTGCCACCAGTACTTGGTCACCTGGGTGGTAGGGAGCAAATAGTGAAACCGACCTGAAATATGGTCGGTTTCTGCTTTTCAAAAACGGTTTGCCTAATGGAAGGTACGCGAGACAGCAGGCAGAAAACCACTAGCTTTGTGTTGTGAGCAATCTAGCTTTGACCTCCTGATTGGCACTCACGGTAACACTAGCGATTGGACTCCAGAAACTTCTCGAGGTCTGTCCTGCGGAATCTTCGGTCGAGTCTGTTGCCGACACGGTAAGTGGGGAATATACCGTTGTCACTCCATCGTCGTACAGTATTCGGATGAACATGCAAAAACTTGCCCACATCAGTAGTAGAAAGCAGCACATCACCGTCCGCTAAGTGCCTCCTATCGACGCTCGGCGAGGCTATTCTTCGATTGGGGCCTAGTACCTCTGCTATCCGCTGTTTGCTCAAGCCGAGTATTTGTCCGATTTCTTGGTATGTTAGGCCTTTCCTTCTTAGGTTAGCTAGGCGTGCGTTTCCGTTATTATGTATTACTGTCCATCCACCTGTTCCTCTAATGAGGACGAGCCGATGACCACTGACGACTTCAACTATGTCAGGTGGCGTACAACGGCCCAGTGGGTAGCTGCACAGACCAATTGCTTTGCGCCTGCGGAGAAGGATGTCAGCCAATAGTTCATAGTGAGCGAAAGTTGCCCATTCTCTTTTAGTCAACCACGAGGTATTACCACTGATTCTGAGTCCATCGAGGCCATGCTGCAAAGCAAATTTCTCCGTTTCAATTAATGCTTGAACTGTACTCTCAGCACTAAATTTGCCTTGCCTAGCGTAAAAGGTTTTGAAGTCCGTGACCGTTATCTGCTGCCTGTTCAAGTATAGGTGCAGGTTAGGCATAGCCTTACCTAGTTCCACGAGACATTCTTCTGTGGACAAAGGGTCAGAAGTTACCCAGACACAATATTCATTGTTCTCCAATCCCGTTTCAAAGTACGGCACGAGAATATCAATTAGGTCACTCTTCGATTCATAGAAGTGACAGATATGAGTCCCCCAAGGAACCGAACCCATGCAATCGATTCCGCTAGACCTGGCATCCATCTGCATTTACATTCCCCTACAAGTTGCCCTGTCATATTGGCCAGGTATGACCGTGCTCCGACGACTGTGACACACTCCAGAAACCGCTAGTGATATGTTGTCTCTTAAAGTATAATCCGGGAAAGGTAGCAAATCAAGACATATTTCTGCGAATACTCCAAGGTCAGGAAAGTGGTGTAGTGAGTTTTTGCAGTGACAAAGCTACAATACTTCATTGTTTCACCACGATTCTGTCGCTACTTTGACCCTGACTGGCTTTTCTATACGAGCCAATCATATCCCCGTTAGGAGTAGGTAGTACCGATGTCGCCAGGTACACCTCCCTGCCTTGTGAACATCCAGCTTTGCCTTGTGAACGAGTTAGCTATGATGTCCTGATTGCCACTCAGCCATTCTGTGCGATACTATCCTGGTCGTTTCCTTGCTTCACTCATTGTACAATGAATGAACTATCAATATGGAGGTGAAAAATGAGTGAAGCAAGGCAAACACTGGCAATTCTGGGTGCTCTTCTAAGTAGCCTTGGTCTCTCGTTGGGTGGCATCGGTATTATTTGGGGTGTAAGTGTATGGGCAAAAAGGAAGGAAGAGAAATAACTTGGTCCAATTATCCCTTTTAATACTTGGACTGTATACTAAGGCGTCCCTAGCCTGCTACTGACCTATAG